>LCGB01000006.1 GCA_000999465.1 Candidatus Nomurabacteria bacterium GW2011_GWB1_43_19 | reverse complement strand
CGACGCCGAAGAAGCCAATAAGATTTTTGATATTCTGATGGGATCCGAAGTCCCGCCCCGAAAATCCTTCATCCAGTCCAATGCCAAACTGGCGGAGATTGATATATAGTTTAAATCCGACTGAAACAGCTATGCGTGGATCTAACTTTCTGTACTTCAGTATACTGAAGTAAAAAATACTATTTTCCGTCAATATTTTTTTCGGTTAGCCGGTAAATTTTTTTCCAGCGGCCGCGGCCACGCGGCGGCAGTCCGGCCTGGAGGATCTTTTCCAAAATATCTAAAAATTTTCCCCGCCGCCTCAATATTCTCAAGGTTTCTCGGTATTTTTCCCGCTCTTTACCGACTGAATATCTGCTGATAGTAGCGGAACTCAAATGGAGTATTTCTCCGATTTTTTCAAAGGGCATTTCTTTAGACAAAAGATAAATAAGGGTAATTCGTTTTGCAAGCATTACTTTTTCTGTTTTTGTAAAGATTTCTTTGAACATTAAGGCCACCTTGGTTCGCGCGTCGGCTTCTTCAAGGGCATTGTAAAATTGGCGCATCAGCATTTGAAATGTTTTCTTATTCAAGCGCCGGGGTGACACGTGTGGCATATACAACATTATACTTCAGTATACTGAAGTGAGCAAGAAGGCCAAAATTATCAACACCAGGTTGGTGGAGATTGATATATAATAAATCTTTTATTGGAAGTAAGATTTATTAATAAACATTCCGTAACAACGCTTTCCGTTGGCATCCGATATGTTTAATATTTTTTCTTCAAACCCTAAACAAATAGTATCTGTTTTCCTTTTTTCTGTTTTTTCCACTGCTTCTTTTATACATACAGCCCCACAACCAAAGAATCTTTCCTTTGGGTAGAAAAAAGTGACAATTATTAAAGTGACAATGATTATAATAAAAAATTTTTTCATTTCTTGTTTTTTATTTCCTCTAAGAATTTTGAAAGGAGTTCTTCTTTAGACAATTGCCCAAGCTGACCATTGTCGCGGGACTCTAAAGTTACCTTTAGGGGACTTTGTTGTTCTTGGCGTCGCGGACTTTGGTTCCCAAGTTCAGGTCGGCGTCATCCAATTCCGCGCGGATATTATTTTCCTTTAATAATTCAAAAACTTGTTTTGCATATTCATTATGTTTATCGCGGACCGGTACGACTTTTACCTGTACCGGAGAGAGCCAGAGAGGAAAGGCGCCGGCATAGTGTTCTATTAGAAATCCAATAAACCTTTCATGTGTTCCGAGGGGGGCTCGATGGATTATATACGGTGTTTTTCTAGAACCGTCCTTGTCTGTGTATTCAAGATTGAATCTTTTTCCCATATACAAATCCAGCTGATTGGTTGAAGCGGAAAACATCCTTCCGACAGAGGAATAAATTTGAAAATCCATCTTTGGTCCATAGAAAGCCGCTCCTTCGTGAACAATTTTAAACGGTACCCCGGATAATTCCATTGCCTTTACCGTCATTTCTTCGGCAAGCTTCCAGTCCTCTTCTTCTCCATGATATTTGTCAAGTTTATTGGGGTCCCGAAGCGATAATTCCATTTCATATTTTTCTATTCCCAGAATTTTATAATAATATTCATGGAGTTTTATTACATCAACGAATTCCTGTATCGCTTGTTCCGGTGTAACGTAAATATGCGCGTCATTCATCTGCATGCCCCGGACCCTCATCAATCCGAACAAACTCCCGGAATCTTCGTACCTATGACACCACCCGTATTCTGCCAAACGAAGCGGTAATTCTTTGTAACTTCTGGGAATCGCGGAAAAAATCTTATGATGAAAAGGACAATTCATTGGTTTGATATAATAATTTTCTTCCTCGATTGAAATGGGGGCGTACATGCTTTCTTTGTAAAGTGGTAAATGCCCGGATGTGTAAAATAAGTTTTCTTTCGTAATGATAGGCGTTGTCACTCTCTGGTAATCCCATTTCTGCTCGGTCTCTTTGGCCCAGTTTTCTAATTCTTCCTTTATGATATTTCCTTTGGGCAGCCAGATGGGCAAACCTTTCCCGATTTCCTCGTCAAAAGTAAATAATTGCAGTTTTTTCCCCAGTTCCCGGTGATCCCTTTTCTCCGCTTCTTCCTTTTGTTTTAAGTAGGTGTCAAGTTCTTTCTTGGTCTCAAAAGCCAGGCCGTAAATGCGCGTTAGCATTTTATTCCTTTCGTTTCCGCGCCAATAGGCCCCGGCAACGCGGTCCAACTTGAAACTTCCAGGATCTATTTCCTTTGCCGGGTGCTTGAGGTGCCCACCGCGGCACAAATCGGTGAATCCTCCGCAGGTATAGGTAGTGATTTTCTCCCCGCGCTCCGAGATTTCATTTATCAACTCCGCCTTGTATTCATTGTTGAAAAAGTCCAGCGCTTCATTCTTGGTTATTTCTTTATGCGCCCATTCCGTCCATTTAGGCAGGTTTTTTCGCATCCTGTCTTCAATTTTTTGAAGATCGTTGTTCGCCACTTTCTCGCTTCCGAAATCAATGTCATAGTAAAATCCGTTCTCTACGGCTGGGCCCAAAGTCAGCTTGATTTTATCAAACTTATAAATGTCGCCGACCGAAGCCGCTAGGAGATGGGCCAGGGTATGCCTTAAATTGCTCAATTTTTCTCCCTTTTCCATAGATAACCATAATAACACACAAATGTCTTATTTTCAAAGCTTCTTTTGTTGCTTTTCACGCTCAATGTGCTAGGATATGGACATTATGGTAGTACGGATGAGGCATACAAAATCGCATACGAAAAACAGGCGCTCGCACCATGCCATAAAAAGCACTAGTTTTTCCAAGTGTGGAAATTGTAAAGCGCTAAAGAGACGCCACACGGTTTGCTCGGCTTGCGGTTTTTACCGCGGGAAAAAAGTTCTGGACTTAATAAAAAAGACCGAAAAGAAGCAAAAGAAAGCGAAAGCGGCTCTTACGAAGAGCTAGTTTATAAAGTAGAAAGTTATAAAGTTTGTAAAGTTGAAGAAAGGTTCTGAATTTTCTTTTAACTTTATGAACTTTATGAACTTTATAACTTTGAACTGATGTATGGCAAATAGGCACCTTTCCAGATCAATAGTTCTCCAGGCCCTTTTTGAATGGGATTTTATGCCCGATAAAAAAGGCAGCAACCCAACCCCCGAGGAAGTCCGAGACGTTTTAAAAAGAAACTTGAAAGAATTTGCTCCCGGTTTCGAGGACGATACTTTCGCATTTTCGCTTATAGAACAAGTTTTAAAGAAACGCGCGACCGTTGATGAAATTATAGAAAAGGCCGCTCCGGACTGGCCAATAGACAGAATTTCCATTATTGACCGGAATATTTTAAGAATTGGTCTGACTGAGCTTCTTTTCGGCGACCGCAAGGAAGTTCCTCCCAAAGTGGCCATTAACGAGGCCATTGAACTGGCCAAGACCTTCGGCGGAGAGAATTCCGGCAAATTCGTGAATGGCGTACTCGGTGCGGTCTACAAGGAAATCGGAGAGCCCGGCAAGGAGCAAATCAGCAAAAAGAAAAAAAACGAGGAACCGGTGGATATTTCCAAGTTGCCCGTTGAAACCCTAGGCGGCGCGTTGGTTTATTCAAAAAAAGAAGGAAATATATTATTCGGATTGGTGCATGATGTTTTCGGTTACTGGACGCTTTCTAAAGGAAAAATTACATTCGGGGAAAACGTAGAAGATGGTACCATCAAAGCGTTGAAAAAAGAAATTGGGCTTGATATAAAAATAGAAGAAAAATTGGGGGAAAATGAATATGTAGCCAGCCACCCGGAGAAGGGTAAAAGTTTAAAAAAGGTGGTTTACTTTCTGGCAAAAAGCGACTATAAGGAACTTGTGTTGGAAAAGTCAGGGGGGTTAGATGGCGCCAGATGGTTTGAACTTTCCGCTATCCCGGAACTGCGCATTTATAACGACATAATTCCCTTAATTAGCAAAGCAGTGGAAATTATTAACTCCGACGCGAAGTCGGAGTCCCGGCCCTGAAGCGTCGGGACAAAAAACAATACTATGATACAATTTTCAGATTTTGAAAAAAAAATAAAAGTTGATTTCAAGGACAAAAAGATGCTGGAGCAGGCCTTTACACACCGCTCCTATATCAACGAAAATCCCGGAGTTACCTTCTTTCACAACGAACGTCTGGAATTCTTGGGCGATGCGGTCTTAGAGCTTATTGTTACCGATTTTCTCTATAATAAATATCCACACTATACAGAGGGAGAATTAACGGCGCTCCGTTCCGCTCTGGTCAATGCCGTTATCATCTCCGAAGTGGCGGGCAAGATGGGCATGAACGATTACCTGCTTTTATCTAAAGGCGAAGCGAAAGACAACGGCAAAGCGAGGCAATACATTCTGGCCAATACTTACGAAGCGCTGATTGGAGCCATTTATTTAGACCAGGACTACGAAGCGGCGGATAAATTTGTCGCGGAGACCCTCTTACCTAAGACGGAGGAAATAGTCAATAAAAAGCTCTGGCGCGACGCCAAATCCCTGGTCCAGGAAAAAGCCCAGGAATTCGTCTCGGTGACTCCATTCTACAAAGTTTTGCACGAGTCGGGTCCCGACCACGACAAGCATTTTACCGTGGGTATTTATTTCGGGAACGATTTAATTGCCGAAGGCAAAGGCAAGTCCAAGCAGGAAGCGGAGCAAAAAGCGGCCGAAACGGCGTTAAAAGCAAGAAATTGGACGGACTAGAATAAAACGATATGCGGCTCAAAACATTGGAAATAAACGGATTTAAGTCCTTTGCCCAAAAAACTATTTTGGAGTTTGAGAATCCGATTGTCGCCATTGTCGGTCCGAACGGGTCCGGAAAATCCAATGTGGTGGAAGCCGTTCGCTTTGTTCTGGGCGAACAGTCAATGAAATCAATGCGCGGCAAAGGCGGCTCCGATCTTATTTTCAAGGGGTCCAAAAATTTGTCCAAGGCGGCGCGGGCGGCCGTTATCATTTATTTCAATAATACCGACAAAGTTTTTAAACTAACCAACGACGGGGGAGAAGACGTCAATTTAAACTACGACACGATTTCAATTTCCCGCGAGGTTTTTTCCGACGGGCTGAACAAATATATTTTAAACGGCTCCGAGGTCCGGTTGAAAGACATTCACAACCTACTCTCTTCGGTTAACATCGGTTCGTCCGGTCACCACATTATTTCGCAGGGCGAGTCGGACAGGATTTTAAACGCGAACGCGCGGGAAAAGAGAGAGATGGTGGAGGATGCTCTGGGGCTTAAAATTTATCAATACAAAATAAAGGAAAGCGAGAGGAAACTGGAACGGACGAATGAAAACATGAAAGAGGTCTCCCTAATGCGAAGGGAAAACGCCCCGCATCTCAATTTTCTCAAAAAGCAGGTTGAAAAATTTGAAAAAACCAAGGAGATGCAAACCGAGTTGGGGGCTCTTTACCAGGAATACTTGAAAAAGGAAGACCTTTACTTAAAAGGAGAGAAGGATAATTTATCGGCGAAGCGAACTAAGATAGAAAATGAACTGAAAAACGTAGCCGACAAAATCTCCGGCGCCGAAGACACCACTTCCGCCCAGGGCGAGAAAAAACTGGAAGAGTTGAGGAAAGTTGAGGAGAACTTAAATTCCATCCGCAGTTTGAAAAACGAAGTGGAACGCAAACTGGGCCGGATTGAGGGGATGATAGAAATGGAAGAGCGGAGAAGAGAACAAAAATCCGAAATTGTGGAAATTTCGCAGGAAGAAATCAAGCAGGTAATCGGCGAGATCAACAACTCCATTGACGAGGCCATTTTAAAGAATGATATGGCGGAAGTTAAACCGATTTTGAAGCGCATCAAGAATGTCCTGAAAAAATTCTCTCCCGACAATAAAGCGGAGGTCCCCGGCAGTTCCGAGATTGATAAGTTCAAGGAAAGCCAGGAAAAAATTCTCAGAGAAATAAAAGAGCTGGAGAACAAAGAGAAAGAAGCGTCCAAGTCGGCGGAAAATTTAAGGCGGGAAATCAATGAACAGATGGAGACCCTGCGCGACCTGGAACGGGAGAAATTTACCTGGAAAGTCAAGCACCAGGAGCTTAAAAGTGCACTGGAGTTTCTCTTGATAAAAGAGAGAAACTTAAAAGACCGCAAGGAGGCATTTGAAAATGAGATAAAAGAAGGCGAAGCCCTGATTGGCAAGGAGGCCTTATCCTTCAAGAACTACCAAATTGAGAACAACGGGGAAGCCCATGACCAAGAGGAATTGAGAAAAAAAATTGAACGGATAAAAATAAAACTGGAGGATGCCGGCCTGGGTAGCGGCGCGGAACTAATGAAAGAGTTCAGGGAGGTCTCCGAACGAGACCAATTCCTGGCGAAAGAAATGGAGGACCTGGGTAAAAGTATTGAATCGTTGGAAAAGCTTATTGCCGACCTGAAAGAAAAAATAGACGTTGAATTTAAAGAAGGCGTGAAAAAAATCAATGTGGAGTTTCAAGTATTCTTCGCGCTGATGTTCGGCGGCGGGCACGGATCGCTGGCTATTACCACCGAGACCAAGCGGAAGAGAATTGACGAGAGCGAAGAAGGCGAGGAAACGGAAGATGCCGAAGATGTCATTATTGAAAAAGGAATAGAAATAAATGTTTCATTACCACACAAGAAAGTTAAAGAACTGCACGCCTTATCAGGAGGGGAACGCTCTCTAACTTCCATCGCTCTTCTTTTTGCCATGTCGCAGGTCAATCCACCCCCGTTTCTGGTGCTGGATGAAACGGACGCAGCTCTGGACGAAGCCAACTCCCGGAAATACGGCGATATGCTGGAAAAACTCTCCAAGCGTTCCCAGTTGATTGTCGTGACCCACAATCGCGAGACGATGTCGCGCGCGGGCGTTCTCTATGGCGTCACTATCGGCTCAAACGAAGCATCTAAGTTGCTGTCGGTGAAGTTTGAAGAAGCAACACAGATTGCGAAATAAAAATATGTCTCAAGAAGAATCTGTAGATATAATTGACGAGAACGAGAACTTTGTTAAGGTCGTGCCCAAGAAAGAAGCGCATGAGAAGGGGCTCCTGCACAAGACAGTAATCAGCCAGCTGATTGATTCAAAAGGGCGCTGGTTCCTTACCAAGCCATCCGAGGGGCGCCAAGATGCGGGGCAGTATGTTGCTCCGGTGGGCGGGCATGTTAGCGCCGGAGAAACGGAAATTGAAACCCTGAAGCGGGAAAATAAGGAAGAAATTGGGTTAGCGGGGGATTTTAAATATGAATTTGTCGGCAAGAAAGTATTTAATCGGTTTGTAATTAGCCGGCAGGAAAACCATTTTTTTGTAATGTATAAAAGTTACTCGGATATGAAGCCGGTATTAAGCCATGAAGCCGAAAGCGGCAGGTATTTTACCGAGGCGGAATTGAAGAAGGAACTTAAAGAAAACTCGAAATTATTCGGCGACGCCTTTCACTTCGTAGCCAAAGCATTTTTCCCGCATTTATATCTCTGATTTATTGAAACGTTTTCACTTCCCGAAACTTCACTTTTCCTTCCACACGGTATTTTAAAGACAGAAAATACACAGGCGTTGCCTGTGTATTTTGTTCTTTTGTATTTTATTGTTCTTCAAAACTAAGCCATTCAAAAAGTTCTTTTTTATGATCATTTGGTTTTTTAAAATAAGTAGGAAATGGTGTTGGATTTACGATTTTAAAATTTGAGTTCATATATTCTTTCAAACTTGAATACTTATAGTCAAAAACATATTTTAATAAAATATGGAAGTTCCTTTTTTTATGTTCTTTCCAATTTTTATCTATCAATTTGGCCGGATTAAGATGTATATATGAATATAAATACTTTAAATATCTATCACTGCTTGCGTGGTTTGATTTAAACACTCCCTCATATAATTTTCCTGTTCGTTCATATTTTTTATTAAAATACATTGAATATCCGGTCATTAATTTGAGCATATATTTTGAGATACCGCCTTCTGTTTTTTCATGCACAAAAATATGAAAATGATTTGGCATAAGACAATACACTCCTATGTCCACTATGGTTTTTTCTCGATTAAAATTTTTTCCAATATCTCTTAATTTAATACTTTTTTGAGTATTACATATATACATCAAAAACAAGAAGTAATCATAATCATTTTTATCCAAGAAAATCAATCTTTTTTCAGTGCCCCGGTTATATAAATGGTAAAATTCTCCAGGGGCAAAATTTTGTTTCCTTAAAGCCATTCGGATAGTATAACATAAACACACAGGCAACGCCTGTGTATAGTATCTATGTTATGGCATAAATGTGGTTTTTACTTCCTGGAATTTTACCTTTTCTTCTTTGCCCCTGATTATACTGTCCAGCTGAAAAACGGAATTTAGCTGCGTAGCGTCCTTTCTGATCGTGATGGAACCGTCCCGACTTAATTTCACTTCCAAAAGCATGCCCTGCATTGTCGCCTTGCTCCAGGACTGATCAAAGATAAAGTTGCCGAGGGAATAAGCGATATAACTTTCTTTGTAAACCTCCGTGTCCTCTATAACATGCGGATGGCTGCCGATAATAATTTTCGCGCCGCTATCCACCGCCTTGTGCGCCAGGTATTCCTGGCGTTCGTTGTGCCGGGTTTGGTATTCCTCGCCGAAGTGGAAATAAACCACCAGATAATCAACCTGCATTGCCGCGGCCCGGATTATTTCTTCAAAACGCGGATTGCCGGCGAGCAGGATGCCCGCTTTCTCTTCCCCGGCCTCCATATACTTCGGGCCCTTGTCGGAAAAGCCCAGAAAGCCGATTCTCATTCCGTATTTTTCAACGATGGCCGGCGCCTCGGCTTCCGCCTTGTTCATTCCACCGCCGGTATAAAGTATTTCATTTTCCTTGAGGCGGGAGAGGGTATCAATGAAGGCCAGCCGGCCCCAGTCCCCGATGTGGTTGTTGGCCACCGACAGAACGCTGATGCCCGCGCCTTTCAGGGCGGGGATGACGGCCGGGTCCATTCTGAAAGAATACAAGTTTTTTTGGTCGGTTCCCTGGTCGGACGCCGTACCTTCCAGATTGGCCGCGGTGATGTCGGATTTCTTCAATACTTCGGATAATTCTTTTGATTTTTCAAAAAGCGCGGAATAATCGTTGTTGAAATTTCTTATAACCGAACTTTTAACCCCGCGGTCAAGCATTATGTCGCCCCCGAAGGCAAGCGTCACGAAATTCGGGTCCTTGATGTCGGGCATTCCGACTTTTTCCTGTACCCAATTAGTGTTCGCGTCTGCCACCCCGCCGTAATAGATATTTTTCTTCAGGTATTTTAGGATATTTTGCACGTCTTTTTGACGGTCGGAGCTTTTAAGGAGAGTAATGGCGATAGGGCGCAAATCCGATTCTCCCAAAGGCAGCGAAAAGAGGGAAACAACCGTTTGCCGAGCGGCATCCGTGTATCCGCTTTTTCCTCCCGAATATCCTTCCTCTCCCAGGAACTGGCTGATGTTTGACCAGTTGTGTTTTTTATTGGAATAACTTCTTTTAGTCGTAATTTTAAATAAATCGGGATATTGTTGCGTCAAATATCCCGCCAATTTAAACATGTCAGCGGTGGTTGATTGGTTCTGGGAAGAGAGCCCGCTGGGATCCGTAAATGAAGTTGAAGTCATCAGCAGTGTTTCGGCTACTTGGTTCATCTTCGCGAGGAAGCTTTCTCGGCCAAAGTGCTCGGCAATGGCTTCAGCCGCATCATTGCTTGATTCCAAAAGAAGGGGATACATCAAGTCATTAACTTTTATTTTTTCTCCCAACTGCAGTCCTCCGTTCTTGCCTGGCGTGGCTATGGCAGTTTTGGTTATTTGCGTAATTTCATCTATTCCACTTGTTTGCGTAACCAGCGCCGTCATTAGTTTGGAGGTGGAAGCAATTGGAAATTTTTGATTTTGATTTTTTGAGAGTATTACTTCTCCGGTATTCAAATCACCCACCAGAAAGGCCTTTGCGGATATTTTAGGCAATGCAATTGTTTCCTTGTTGGTGTAATAATATTGAGGCTTTTCCGGTTCTTTAACGGCGGTTGCGCCTTCCGGCGGGATAAGCTGGATTACCGCGGCGACATTTTTTATTGACTGGAATATTGTCGCATTTTTGATATTTTTGAATGTCAACGACAGAGAAAGGGCCAGGGATATTCCGACCAGGACGGAAAATATTGTCCACAATACCAATTTTATTTTTCCTTTTTTGTTTGAAAAATGTTTCATGCTAGGACATAATCTATTGTTTTTCTCTCCAGGTCAACCCTCTGGACCTTTATTTTCACCCGGCTGCCCAGACGGTATTTTTTTCCCGACGCTTGCGGCCGGGATCCCGACCCCGAAGGGCGTCGGGACTTCCTACCTTGTCCAACCAATTCCAGCTTTTTTTCGTTAAAAACATAGAAATCGTCGTTGAGGTCCCGCACCCGCACCAATCCTTCGCACTTTGTTTCCGTTTCTTCCACATACATTCCCCATTCGGTTATCCCGCTGACCACTCCGTCAAAAACTTTTCCCAAATGCTCCGACATATACTCCACTTGCTTGTATTTTGTGGAGGCCCGTTCGGCATCGGCCGCTCGCTTTTCCTGCTCGGAGGCGATGATGGCAATTTTTTCGTATTCAGCCAGTTTTTCTGTCCTGACCCTTTTCCCGGCCAGATAGTCGGCCAGCATTCGGTGCACCATAATATCCGGGTATCTCCTGATCGGGGAGGTGAAATGCGTGTAATATTCAAAAGCCAGCCCGTAGTGCCCGATATTCTTGGTAGAATAAATCGCCTTGGCCATGGACCGGATGACCGCGCGGTGCACCGTGTCGCTCATTATATCCTTGGCGTTTTCCGTGGCCAAACCTCCCAGAAGTTTGTTTATTTCATGATTGGGGATGAGGCCGTTTTGCAAGGATACTTTGTGTCCCAGGCCTCGCAGGAAAAATGCCAGATCCGCCATCTTTTCTTTACTGGGTTCGTCATGGATGCGGTAAATAAAGGCCGAGTTTCCTTTCGCTTTATTTATATTGAGCCCTCGGGTAATTTTTTCCGCGACTTTTTTATTTGCCAAAAGCATAAATTCTTCAATCAACCTGTTGGAATCGCCCCGCTCCTTTTTTATTACCCTGACCGGTTTTCCTTTTGAATCCAGCACGAATTTTACCTCTTCCTGGTCGAGCGATATCGCCCCCCGGGAGAACCTTTCCCTGGTTAATTTCTTAGCCAGATTGTTCAAAACAGAAAGTTCTCGGTGGAACGGGGTTCCCGGTTTTTTGATTGAATGTTCCGCTTCTTCGTAGGTGAATCTTTTTCTTGAATGTATCAGCGTGCGCCCGAACCATTCGCCCCGCACTCTGGCATTTTTATCCACAATAAAAACCGCGCTCATGGTCAGCCGGTCCTGGTGAGGGACTAAACTGCATAAATCGTTGGAGAGTGTCTCCGGCAGCATCGGGATTGTCCTATCCACCAGGTAAACCGAAGTACCCCGCTCGCGCGCTTCGTTATCCAGCTCCATGCCGGTCCGGACATAATGCGACACATCCGCGATATGTATTCCTATTTCATACTGCTCCCCTCCTTGTGGAGGAGGGGAGTCGAAGGCGGAGTGGTCTTTTGAATTACCACCCCCTACCCCCTCCTTTTTTAAGGAGGGGAGGAATCTGAAAGATATCGCGTCGTCAAAGTCCTTCGCGTCCGAAGGGTCAATCGTGAAAGTAAGAATTTTCCTGAAGTCCCGCCGGCCTCTGTAATCTGTTTCTTTGATTCCGCTCCGTTTTATTTTTTTTGCCTCTTCTTCCACTTTGCCGGGCAGTTCCGAATCAAACCCCTTCTCTATCGCGATGGAATGCATTTCGGCGTCGTTGTCGCCCGGACGGCCCAGGATCTTTATTATTTTTCCGAGCGGGGCCTTTTGCGCGCTTTTCCATGAAACTATTTCCGCGAAAACTTTCTGCCCGGTTTTGGCATGGTTCAGCGATTCTTTGGGAATCAGGATATCCGTATACATTTTGGTGTCGTCCGGTTTCAGAAAGAACATTTTATTTTCTTCTTCCAGTACCCCCGCGAAGCGGGTTTTGGCGCGGGAGAGTATCTTTGTCACTTCGGCTGTTTGCCTTGCCCTACCGTAGCCTTTGGCGGAGGCGGGCCTCCCGCGTCCCTTGGGATGGAGAATTATCTCAACCAGGTCTCCGTGCAGGGCGGTATTTAAATGCCGGAAATCAATTTCCGGGTCCTCGCCCTTGCTTTTTTCGGCCCCGATAGCCACATATCCCGTTCCTTTGGAAGATATGGAGATAATGCCCTCGCGTTTGCCTGCGGACCCTTTCATTCTTTCACTATATCATAGAAAGTTGCCTTTTTAATAATTTATGTTAAACTCGCTAAATGCTGAAAATAAGATTTCAGAGAATCGGGAGAAAAAACGACCCTTCGTTCCGGGCCGTTTTGACCGACTCCAAGAACAGCACCAAAAGCGGAAAATTTTTGGAAATCCTAGGCACTTATAACCCGAAAGCCAAGGACGACAGCGCGAAAAAAAATCTGAATACCGAGAGGATAAAATACTGGATAAGCCAGGGCGCCAAATGTTCCGACACCATGCATAATTTTCTAGTGCACGACCAGGTAATTGTCGGCAAGAAAGTGAATGTTTTGCCCAGAAAACAGCCGACGGTCAAGCGCAAAGAGTTGAAAGCGAAAAAATAACTTGCCCCGCCACGGTGGGGTAAAGTATAATTACAGAAAGCAGTATCGGTCGTAACACTGCGTTATTATAAAGAATAAAATCATTCTGAAACACTATGGAAGAAGCTGACAAGATATTTCTGGAATACGTGGTCAAAGCTCTGGTGGACAATCCGAACGACGTTAAGATTGAACGGACGGTGGACGAAATGGGGGTGCTGATAACGCTAACCGTAAATCCGGCCGATATGGGAAAAATTATCGGAAGGATGGGAAACACCGCCAAGGCCATCCGCACGTTGCTTCGCATCATTGGCATGAAAAACAATGCCCGGGTTAATCTGAAAATCAACGAGCCGGCCGGCAGTTTAAGGCCGGAGGGGCACATGGGTTCCCACGGTCCGGAAAATCCACTTAAGACGGTAGACCAAGCGATGGAGGACTTGAAAGGAATTTAAACAAAAATCCCCCGTAAGGGGGATTTTTGATATACTTTAAAGACATGCATTTTCACATTATTACCCCCCTTCGCTAAAGCTACGGACGGGCACAGCAATTTTTTATGACTAAATTTCACATTATTACTATATTTCCGGAAATGTTTAATTCTTATCTCAAGGAGTCAATTATTGGGCGGGCAATCTATTATAAAAAAATTAAAGTTCTTTTTTATAATCCAATGGATTTTTGCGAGCCGAAACGCCGGGTGGACGATCGGCCCTACGGCGGCGGGCCCGGCATGGTTTTACGCCCGGAACTTTTTCTTAAAGCCTTTGCGAAAATTAAAATACCATCGCCAGGGCGGGGCAAGAAAAATAAAACAAAAGTAATTCTTTTTTCTCCATCCGGCAAAAAATTTAATACGGCTTATGCGAAGAAATTGGTTAAACAAAAATATACCGACATTATCTTAATTTCCGGCCGCTATGAGGGGATAGATGCGCGCATGCAGAAAATTTTAAAAGCCGAAGAAATTTCAATTGGGGATTATGTCTTAACCGGCGGAGAACTGCCGGCAATGGTTTTGATAGATTCTATTTCCCGCCAGATTCCGGGAGTACTGGGTAAATATGAATCATTGGAAGAAGAACGAGTTTCCTCCAGCGAGGTCTATACCCGCCCGGAGGTTTTTAAATATAGGGGAAAAAATTACAAAGTCCCGAAAGTGCTGCTCTCCGGAAACCATAAAAAAATTGAAGAGTGGAAAAAGTCAAAAGGCAGACCATAAATATATTGTTACCATTGGCGATATCCTAGATATGCAAAGAGAAGGAACAGAAAACTTTCAACGAAAGATATGTATAAAGGTGCTTTCCAGGCTCCCAAGGTAAGGGGTAGTCCCGCAAAGCCACGATATAGATGAATTATTCCCACTATGGTAAATATAATTGTTGCTAGATGTATAAAAGAATTTTTGTCCATGAACCTATTATACTACCGCAACAGCCAAAGATGAAAGGTATTAACCCGGGAACATGTATAAAAATTCCGCATATGCTAGTATATTATACACATGTACAAACAAGGATATAAAGAACAATTACAAGATTTTTTAAATTCAGATACCACTAAAGCCAAGATTGCCACGGTTGCTCTTTGTGTACTTGCTCTCGCCTCAATTCCGGTACTAGTTGTCGGAGTTGGAGCTATAGGAAACGCAGTCCAATGCTTTAAAATATTTGGGGGTTCCAAGAAATATTCTAAAAGGCAAATTCGTAGTGCCGTTAATAATATTAAACGCCAAAAGCTTATAGAATATGTCTGTGACAAGGATGGAAAAACAATAGTCAAAATTACCAAAAAAGGAGAAGCAAAATTGAAGTCTTTTTCTATTGACCTCATAGAAATTAAAAAACCCAAAAAGTGGGATGGAAAATGGAGGTTAGTAATGTTTGATATCCCTATGAGATTTACAAAGGGGAGAGAAGCCTTGAGGTATTATTTGAAGAAGTTAAATTTTTTTCAATTTCAAAAATCCGCTTGGATTTACCCTTATCCTTGCGAAGATGAAATAATTTTTGTTGCTGACTTTTTTGGAGTGGAAAAGTGCGTGGAAGTTCTGACTACGGAAAGTATTTTAAGGGATGAAAAATTAAAGAAACATTTCCATTTAACTTAATTTGCCCTATGTATAAGAAATCAGCATATGCAGAAAAGTTATACGTTGGTGAGTTTAGAGAACAACGAAAAATCATAAATATTATTTTAATCCCCAATAAACTGTTGACAAAAAACCGCGAATAGAGTAAGGTGGTTGAGATTCATTGATTGAGTGTCGGATGCAATCTTGTTTAATTATAAGGCCTTAAAAAAGCGTTAATTTTTCGTACTCAATCAGTATGCATAAAATAACATCTCGTCCGAAGAAGTATTTTTCAAGATATAAGAAACCCCTGGTGGAGTTTCCGAATTTAATTGAGGCGCAGATAAAAAGCTTCAAATGGCTGGTGGAAACCGGTATCGGGGAGGTCTTTAAAGAATTTTCTCCAATTGCCGATTACTCCGGAAAAAAATTTCAGTTGGAATTCACCTCTTTTTCTTTAAGCGAATCCAAAATCGATGAAAACAATTCCAAAATAAACAAGCTCTCTTATCAAGGGCCCTTGAAGGCGCGGGTCAAGCTGACCAACAAAATTCTGGGCACCGTCAAGGAACAGGAAATTTTTATGTCAGATGTTCCTTTGATGACTTCCCACGGCACTTTTATCATCAACGGAGTGGAGCGTGTCATTGTGCCCCAGTTGGCCAGAAGCTTCGGGGTTTTCTTTACTGAATCCGAAATTAAGGGCAGTAGATATTTCGGCGCGAAAATTATTCCGGCCCGTGGGGTCTGGATTGAAATAGAATCGGAGGCCGACGGAGGAATTTACATACGAATAGACAAAAAAAGAAAGTTCCCAGCCACCGCGCTTTTGCGCGTCTTGGGCTACGAAACAGACGAAATGCTTATTAAAGCTTTCTCCAAAGACCCAGTGGTAGCGGAAACCGTCAAGAATTTATTGACCAAAGACGGACTAAAAAACTTAAATGACGCATATATTGAAATTTACAAGCGTTTGCGGGACGGCGATATGGCCACGGCCGACAACGCCAAAGAATTCATTCATTCGCTGTTTACCCCGGAACGCTACGATCTTTCTCCGGTCGGACGGTTCCGTTTCAACCAACGCTTTGAGAAAGGAATGGGCGAGGAAGAAATGGCCCGCCGGACGATTTCCAAGGAAGATTTGGTGACGGTTGTCTCGCACATTATTTTCTTAAACAATACTCCGGGAGCAAAAGCGGACGATATAGACCACCTCGGACAAAGGCGCGTGCGTTTTGTCGGAGAAATCTTGCAACAAAAAGTACGTACCGGGATGATGCAGATTAAAAGGAACATCCAGGATCGGATGTCCATTATTGACGTGGATACGGCGATGCCGATTGCCATCATCAACCAGCGCCCGCTTCAAGCCCGCATTAAAGAATTTTTCACTACCAACCAGCTTTCTCAGTTTATGAACCAGGAAAATGTGCTGGCCGAGATTGAACACATTCGTCTACTTTCCGCGCTTGGACCCGGAGGCCTTACTCGCGAACGCGCCGGACTTGAAGTTCGCGATGTGCACCCTTCGCACTACGGAAGAGTTTGTCCGATTCACACTCCGGAAGGGCCGAACATTGGGCTCATCCTGCACCTTTCAACTTACGCGAGAATCAATGATTTTGGGATTATTGAGGTTCCTTATATAAAAGTTAAAAACGGCAAACTTACCGGTGAAATAATTTATCTGAATGCACTGGAAGAAGAAAAATATAACATTGCGCATGCCGGAATTCCTTATGACGAAGACGGAAAAATAACCGAAGAAAAAGTTGAAGCCAGAATCAAAACCGAGCCGGGCAGGGTTTCCAGAAACGAAGTGGATTTCATTGACGTGGCTACCAACCAGGCCTTTTCCATCGCAACTTCCATGATTCCGTTTTTAGAACACAACAATGCTAACCGAGCGCTGATGGGAAGTAACATGCAGAAACAGGCTGTGCCGTGCGTACTGCCGGAAATGCCCCTTGTGGCAACTGGAGTGGAAGAACTTGCATCGCGCGACGGCGGACGGTTGGTCATTGCGGAAGAGGACGGCATCATATCTTATTTGGATGCGAAGAAAATAGTCGTCAACGGAAAAAAGGAAAAAACCTACCAGCTCATCAATTTCCTGCGAAACAATAACTTTGCCGTCTTTCACCAGCGTCCGCTCCTCAATGTCGGCGACAAGGTGAAAAAAGGCGATATCTTGGCAGATACCTCGAGTACGGTAAACGGACAGATCTCTCTCGGACAGAATATTTTTGTGGCCTTTTTGTCCTGGTCCGGTTCAACTTACGAGGATGCAATTATTATTTCCGAAAGGCTAGTAAAGAATAGCAAATTCACCAGCGTATACGTGGAAGAGTTTACCTGTATAGTCCGTGATACCAAACTCGGACCCGAAATTACCACCCGCGATATTCCGAATGTCGGGGAACTTAAATTAAAAGACCTGGATGAGGACGGCATTGTCCGCATCGGCGCCGAAGTGAGGGAGAATGATATTCTGGTCGGGAAAATTACTCCAAAAGGAGAAACCGAACTCACTCCGGAGGAACGGCTTCTTCGTTCAATTTTTGCCGAAAAGGCGCGTGATGTGAAAGACACATCATTGCGAATGGAACATGGCAAGCGCGGACGCATAATCGGTGTGAAAATTTTTTCCCGTGATCTCGGGCACGCGCTTGAAGCGGGTATTATCAAGAAAATCGCGATTGAAGTCGCTCAAATCAGGAATATTTCGGTTGGAGACAAACTCTCTGGAAGACACGGAAACAAAGGAGTTATTTCAACAGTTCTTCCGGAAGAGGATATGCCTTATACCGAGGACGGTACGCCCATCGACATTATTCTTTCTCCTTTAGGTATTCCTTCCCGCATGAACCTGGGACAAATTTTGGAAATCCACCTGGGCATGGCCGCCAACTCTCTCGGATATCAGGCCATTGTTCCGTCATTTTTGGGAGCCAAGCACGAAGAAATAAAAGAAGAATTGAAAAAAGCCGGATTTCCGGAAAACGGCAAATTAAAACTTTTTGACGGACGCACCGGAGAAGTTTTTGAACAGGATGTAGCTGTCGGATATATGTATATGCTTAAGCTTCATCATATGGTGGAAGACAAGATTCACATGCGTTCAATCGGACCTTATTCGCTCATTACCCAGCAGCCTTTGGGCGGAAAAGCTCAAGGCGGAGGGCAAAGATTCGGAGAAATGGAGGTCTGGGCGCTGGAGGGCTACGGCGCCGCCTACACTCTCCGTGAAATGTTAACCATTAAATCCGACGATATACTCGGACGTTCCGCGACCTTTGATTCTATTATTAAAAATGAAACAATCCGGCCACCAAACTCTCCCGCATCTTTCAACGTGCTCCTCAATTATTTGCGGGGTCTAGCGCTGGATGTGAATTTAAAGAAAGGGGAAAATGAATCCCGTTAGAAATTATATATATATGAAAGATTTTATAAATTGGCACAAAATAAAAAGTAAGGTAGAGCTAAAAGAGAATCGGATAAATTTTCAGATACGAGATGTTTTTTCTTGTTCAATTGGGGAAAATGTTGGTTTCGAACAAGATGGGCGAGGTGAAGAATTTCTGCGTCCTGTTGTAATAACAAAAAAATTTAATAATGAAATTTTTCTTGGGGTCCCGTTGACTCATACAAAAAAGACAGGAAAATATTATTTTGCTTTTAATCTTAATGAAAGCGAAAGCGTAGCCATTGTTTCACAAGTACGCCTTTTTGACGCAAAAAGGTTGAAGTATAAAGTTGGCATGATAAGTGAGGCAGATTTTATTGTATTAAAAGAAAAAATCAAGCAATTGCTTACCTGATTTTTTCTTTATACCCCTCCTTGCAGAGGGGAGGGCCGAAGCCATTTGTAATGGGAAGTATAGCAAATCCAAAATATATGTCAAGTGAAAAAAGAAAGTTTATTAGTAATAAGAAAAAAATATGAAAAATAATTCTAAAAAAGGTTTCATTGTGCCAATGTTATTAGCGATTATCGCATTATTAGTGCTAGGTAGTGGTGTATATATTTATCAAAATAAAAAAGCAAAAACCCCTATTGTCGTTGGAAATGAAGAACAACAATCAAATATTCAAATTTCACCTGTTAATACACAAACAAATAATGCAAATTGGAAAACGTATACTAATACTCAATATGGTTTTGAGTTTAAATATCCAAGCGATTATTCACTAAAAGAAAGTTCAATTTACTTTTCAGAAGAAATACCAGAAGGAAAGAGAGTTTTCATGGAATCACCTACTTGCAAAACTCTTGTAACTGGAGGTGGTCCGTGGCCAAAGGACTGTGTTTCTTTTAACTTATTAATTCAAAAAAATAAGATTTCAATTGCAACAGATGGCGTTATTGTTATTAAAACAGCCACTCAAGTTGCGGGTTATTTTGCAGAAAGAGTTGAAGATAATAGCGGGGGCATGTGGGATGGACTGAGTCAGATTTATGTTCAGTTTGAAAAAGGCGGTGATTGGTATATAAGTTATTTATCTTATAATTCAGAAAACAAGACTGCAGCAGAAAATTTATTTAATCAAATTCTCTCTACCTTTAAATTTACCAAATAATATGAAAACTTTAAACACAACTGAATTTGATCAAATCGCGCTCCGCCTGGCGTCTCCCGACCAGGTAAAAGAATGGTCCTTCGGGGAAGTTACCAAGCCGGAAACGATAAATTACCGCACCGGCCGAAGCGAGCGCGGAGGTCTCTTTGACGAGAAAATTTTCGGTCCGGAAAAGGACTATGAATGCTATTGTGGGAAATATCGCCGAATTCGCTACAAAGATATAATCTGCGAGAAATGCGGAGTGGAGGTTACTCGTTCTATCGTGCGTCGGGAGAGAATGGGGCACATTGAGCTCTCAACCCCGGTCTCGCACATTTGGTTTTTGCGCGGGGTGCCTTCCAGAATGAGCATCCTGCTTAATATATCCGTTTCCGACCTGGAAAAAGTGATATATTTTGCCGGATACATCATTATCAAAGTTCACGAAGACGAGAAAGAAAATATTCTTTCCGGTTTGGACAAGGAATATAAAAATAAACTGAAAAATTCAGCCGATGACGAGACCCGCGAAAAATTAAAAACCCTGCTTTCCATCACCAAAAAAGAAATCGGAGAAATTTACGAAGGAAAGGTTCTGAATGAAATTTCCTTTCACCATTATTCTTTGAAATACGGAACCTGTTTTGAAGCCAATATCGGCGCTGAAGCCATTTACTCTATTTTTAAAAATCTTGACCTGAACAAACTGAAGCACCTGACCGAAAAGATGCTGGAAAAAACCAGCGCGGCCGAGAAGGAAAAGCTGCAAAAGCGACTTTCCTTGATTCGCGCCATGACCTATGCCGGAATCAGGCCGGAATGGATGTTCTTGACCGTTATCCCGGTCATCCCGCCGGTTCTGCGCCCGATGGTGGCGTTAGACGGAGGCAGACATGCCACATCCGACTTAAACGACCTTTATCGTCGGGTCATAAACCGCAATAACCGCTTGAAGAAATTGAAAGAAATCAACGCTCCGGATGTTATTTTGCGAAACGAAAAAAGAATTATCCAAGAAGCGGTTGACGCGCTGATTGACAACTCCATTGCCAAGCAGAACGATTCCGCGGCTATGAGTCAGTCACAGAAGCGTCCGCTTAAATCTCTTTCCGATAATCTCAAATCAAAACAAGGGCTTTTTCGTCAAAACCTGCTTGGAAAAAGAGTGGACTATTCGGGGCGTTCGGTTATTGTTGTCGGCCCCGAGCTCAAACTCAATCAATGCGGATTGCCGAAACACATGGCGCTTGAACTTTTCAGGCCGTTCGTGATTTCTAAAATTCTTCAAGCAGAACTTGCTTTCAATATCCGCGGAGCCAATAAACTCATTGAAGAGCGCGAGGCTGTGGTCTGGGCAATGTTGGAAGAAGTGATTGCCGGAAAATATGTTCTTTTAAACCGCGCTCCCACCTTGCACCGTCTGGGCATCCAGGCCTTTAAGCCGGTTCTGATTGAAGGAAACGCCATCCAAGTGCATCCTCTCGTCTGTCAGGCATTTAACGCGGACTTTGACGGAGACCAAATGGCCGTCTATGTTCCATTACTTGAAGAAGCGCAATGGGAAGCAAAGGAATTGATGGCGTCCAACAAAAACCTGCTGAAGCCCCAGAACGGTGATCCAATAGTGCATCCTCGTATGGATATGGTGCTCGGGTCTTATTGGATGACGAAATCGGTTGACGGTGAAATTGGAGAAGGAAAGTATTTTCCAAATCCGAACACGGCCATTACCGCTCATGATTACGGAATAGTGTCTCTTCGCGCCAAAATCAAGGTTCTGGCCACTGACTCATATAAATACAAGAAATTTGACGGGGAAGTTTTTGGAACTTCTGTCGGGAAACTTCTTTTCAACAGCATTTTACCGGATGATTTTTCCTATGTGAACGATGAAATGACCCAGGACCGGCTGTCAATGCTTCTGGACGAGATAATCGTGCATTCCGGCGTGGATAATACTCCGGCTATTTTGGATAAAATCAAGGCCTTTGGCTTTAAGTATTCAACCGTGTCCGGCACTACTTGGGGACTTGATAATGTTAAAGTTCCGGCGGAAAAGAAAAAAATTATTGAAGAAGGAAAAAAAATGGAGGAAAACATAATCGTGCAATGGAAAGAAGGGCTCCTTTCCTTGGACGAAAAGTATCAGAAGATTATTGAAATTTGGACACAAGTAAAGAAAAATCTGGAAAAAATTCTCCCGCAAACACTAGATAAAAACGGTTCCACTTACGATATATTTACTTCTAAAGCTAGAGGTAATATGGGTTCCTTGAGCCAGCTGGTGGGAATGATAGGTCTTATACAGAACAACCAGGGGAAAACGCTGGAATTTCCGATTATCCCTTGCTACCAGGAAGGGCTTTCCCCGATTGAATATTTCGTCATTACCCACGGAGCGCGCAAAGGCGCCTCTGATACCGCGCTCAACACCGCCAAGGCCGGATATCTGACAAGACGGTTGGTGGATGTGGCGCAGGACGTGGTTGTAACCGAAGAGGACTGCGGCACCAAGGAAGGAAAAATAGTTACCCGAGAAAATATTTCCGGAATTGAGATACCACTTTCAAAGAATATCCGCGGACGCGTACTTGCGGGCGACCTAAAGGACAAAAACGGCAAAATAATTTACAAGCGGGGATTCCTAATAACCAAGGAAGAAGCCTATAATATAGAAGGGGCGGGCTTTACGGAAGTATTTGTCCGCTCTCCTCTGACCTGTAAAACAGTACATGGGCTTTGCGTGCAGTGCTATGGCCTTGATCTCGGCAGAAACCGGCTGGTGGAGCAGGGCGAAGCCGTCGGCATTATCGCGGCCCAAGCCATCGGCGAACCGGGCACCCAACTTACTCTCCGCACCTTCCACGCCGGAGGCGTGGCTGGAACCGACATCACCACCGGTCTTCCGCGCGTTGAAGAAATATTCGAAAGAAGGATTCCGAAGAATCCGGCGATCATTTCCGAAACCGACGGAGAAGTGTTGGAAATTAAAGCAAAAGACGGAAAGGAAAAAATAATCAAAGTTCTCTCCGACCTGCCTCGACTTGGTGTTGAGGGCAAGGCGGGCAGTAAAGAAGACGGCCCGCTTCGCCGTAGCGACAGCGAGACGAGAAAGAAGAACGAAATGGAATATCTTGTCGCATTCCGCCGAACTCCGATAGTCAAAGCTGGAGACAAAGTGAAAAAAGGACAACTCTTGACCGACGGATCTGCCGACATTGCCGAAATGTTTCGTCTGGGCAATAAAGAACTGGTTGAAGGATACATCATAGAAGAAATAAACAAGGTCTATGAATTGCAGAGCGCCTCAATTTCCAGAAAGCATACGGAAATTATCATCCGCCAGATGTTTTCCCGCCGAAAAATCAAAGATGCCGGTGAAACCAACTTCTCCATCGGCGATATCGTGGAAAATACGGCTTTCATAGAGGAAAATCAAAGAGTTGTCGATTTGGGTGGCAAAGAAGCCAAGGCCGAAACGGTGGTTTTAGGAATTACCGAAGTTTCACTGCGCACCAAGAGTTGGCTCTCAGCCGCGTCTTTCCAGAACACTAATCGCGTGCTGATAGAAAACGCCATCAAGGGCGGAGTGGACAATCTAAGAGGTTTAAAGGAGAATGTAATCATCGGGCGACTGATTCCGGCCGGAACCGGATTTAAAAACAAGTTTGACTCTACCAAAGAGGAATAAGACATACGAAACCCCCTTGCGGGGGTTTCTCGGAGGCCGAAGCCATTGTAGATAAAGTATATTAAACTAAGGGTATATGTCAAACAAATTAAAAAACAACTATGCTTTTATAGACAGTCAAAATCTTAATTTGAGCATTCGCCAATTAGGCTGGGTTTTGAATTTCAAACATTTTCGCATATATCTGAAAGATAAATATAATATTTCAAAAGCTTTTCTATTTATTGGTTACATAGAAGGAAACAATGATCTCTATAAGTCGCTCCAGGAAGCCGGATTCATTTGTATTTTTAAGCCCACACTTAAATACAAAGACGGAACTACTAAAGGAAACTGCGATGCGGAATTAGTTTTGCAAACTATGATTGAATATGTAAATTATGAAAAAGCTGTTATTGTAACAGGCGACGGGGATTTTTATTGTTTAGTTAAATATTTAATTGAGCAAAAAAAATTACGAGCCATTATCGTTCCGAATCGTTTGAAATTTTCAGCCTTACTCAAATTTAAAATCTGTCGCCCGTATTTACGGTTTTTAAATGATTTAAAAGGAAAATTAGGGTACAAAAAAGAAAAGACCCCCTAAGGACGGAACCTTAAGGGGAAACCTCTTCTGTTGGTGATATACTTAATATCTTAGCAAATACAAAAAAAATGTCAAGGTAATTATTAACAATCTTTGTATTAAATCTGAATTGTTAACTTAATCAAAGCATAATTTATGACAGACTTAAAAAAGAGTTTATAGCTGATTTTATAGGGGGATTTGTAATTATTGTTTTTTTCGCTCTTTTTTATTTTATGATTGATCGTGGTTGGGGTGCGTATCCAGATTGTGATTATTTTACGCTGGAACAAGTCTTGGATATGAATAGCACTGATCGTAGAGAATGGGAAGCATTGTGCGGATGGTCTACTTTAGAATCTCCTGAGAAGTAATTTTATCTTAGAGGAGAGATTAAAAGAAACATGATAAATAAAAAACTTTATGTTCTCACCCGTTCAACAAATTAAGGAGAGGCTGTCAATTGAAGAAGTGGTCTCTTCTTACATAAAACTGGACAAAGCGGGCGCCAACCTGAAGGCCAAATGTCCGTTCCACAACGAAAAGACCCCGTCCTTTTTCGTGTCGCCCGACCGCGGCACATACTATTGTTTCGGCTGCGGCGCCTCAGGGGACATTTTTACTTTCGTAGAAGAATTTGAGGGGCTTGATTTTAAGGGCGCCTTAAAACTCTTGGCAGACAGAGCCGGAATACCTTTGGAACACTATAATCCAAAAGAGGAAAGCGAAAAAGAAAAATCATATAGAATAATGGAGGAGGCCACTTTGTATTTTTGTAATAATTTAACCCAAAATAAGGAAGTATTAAATTACTTAAAAACTCGTGGCTTAAATGAAAAAAGCGTCAAGGATTTCAGGATTGGTTTTACTCCAAACGAATGGCGGAACTTATATGAATATTTAAAACCGAATTTTTCAGATTTAGAAATAGAACGTGCCGGACTGATTAAAAAAACAGGAAAAGGATATTACGATCGTTTTAGAAATAGAATTATGTTTCCGATGGCTGATTCAAGCGGAAGAATTATTGCATTTTCAGGTAGGATTATAGGTGAAGGTGAACCGAAATATCTGAACAGTCCGGAAACACCCATTTTCAGCAAAAATGTCGTGCTCTACGGGATAGACAAAGCCAAGGACGCGATTCGCAAAAACAATTTTTCCGTTTTAGTTGAAGGTCAGATGGACTTGATATTATCGCACCAGGCGGGGTATAGGAACACCGTGGCGACATCCGGCACGGCCTTGTCGGACTCCACCGTTTCTAAGGAAAACGTCGTTTCTAACCTGGGACTGGTCCGCCGGCTTTCCCCCAATATTGTGCTGGCTTTTGACGCCGACCGCGCCGGAGCGAATGCGACCATCAGGGCGGGCAGAATAGCCCTTTCCCTCGGCATGGACGTAAAAGTGGTAGATATGCCGGAGGATGTTGACCCGGCGGATTTAATCGGGAAAACCGGAGCAGATGCCTGGCGCGAAGCCATTAAAAATTCCAGACACATTATTGAATTTCTTTTACTGAAAGTCCTGAAAAGTTGTGAAGGAGACATGCGCAAAGCTGGCAGGGAAATCAAGGAGAAAATCTTGCCGTTTGTGAACGCACTTCAGAGTTCGATAGAAAAGACATTCTTTATAAAAAAAATCAGCGATTCGTCGGGTATTTCAGAGAGCGCCCTGCAAGACGATTTAAAAAAAATCGAGCGGGAATTAAAATACGAGAAGGAGGAAATTGAAGAAGCAAAAGAAACACTAGGCGTAACATACAGGAAAGATTATATTGAACAAAAACTGCTCGGCGTCGCTCTTTGGCAAAAATCTATAGCAAAGCCCGTTATTGATTTTGAGACAATTTTTAAAAAACTGGGGGGGGTTTATAAAAAATATGAAGATAGAAAAGAAGACCTCATATTTGAGGCGGAGGTGTTTTATATCGATAACGAAGATTTAGAAAACGATATACGGGAAATGTTCTTAAATTTAGAAGAAGAAAATATAAACGAAAAATTAAGCAAGAAAATGTCGGATTTACGACAAGCGCAAAACGAAGAGTCGGGTAAAAAGATTTTACAAGAAATTAACGAGTTAAATAAAAAGAAAGAAGATATTAAAAATAATCGTTTGAAGAGATAAATCACATGAAGAAAAAACACAAAAAGAAAAAATTAAATAAGAGCAAAAAATTTACAAAGAAGAAAAAAAGTAGAAAAGTTAAAAAAACCAGGCCCCGACGCCTAAAGAGGTCGGAATCCCGATCAAAAGCGTCGGGAAAAAATACTGCGAAAATAAAAAAGTTATCTTATGCCGAAAAGAAAGCCGAAAATCTGGCGCATATCTCAAACGGACTTATAGAAAAAGGGCGCAAAAGGGGATTTATCACTTACGATGAAATATTAAAAACTTTTCCGGACATAGAAAACAATATTTTATTTTTGGACGAGCTTTATGAAAAGTTCGCAATCGCCGGTATTGATGTGCTGGAAGGTGGAAATCTGCTCAATCTGGATTTAGACCTAAACGACAAGGACTTGAACAAGGGAAGCATGCACGATTCCATTCAAATGTATTTGAAAGAAATCGGACAATACCCGCTGATTCATGCCGGCGACGAGAAGGACCTGGCCAAGCGGATTGAGCGCGGAGATTTGGAGGCGAAAAATCTATTGGCTCGCGCCAATTTGCGTCTGGTGGTTTCTATCGCCAAGAAATACGTCGGTCGCAGCGCCAATTTGACTCTACTTGACCTGATTCAGGAAGGAAACCTGGGTTTGTTCAAAGCGGTGGAAAAATTTGACTGGACTAAGGGTTATAAATTTTCAACCTATGCCACTTGGTGGATCCGTCAGTCCATTACTCGGGCACTCGCCGACCAATCCCGCACTATCCGCATTCCCGTCCATATGGTGGAAACAATATCAAAATACAAACAGACGCACAGACGACTTTTCCAGGACCTGGGTCGGGAGCCCTTGGCTGAGGAAATTGCCACCGAGATGGGGATACCGGTGGAAAAAATCCATGTAATTGAAAATATTTCACAAGAGACAGTGTCTCTGGAACAGCCGGTCGGGGATGACGACGATAAATCCACATTGGAGAATTTTATTCCCGACGATAAGATTTTACGTCCCGACCAGGAGTCCTCCCGCCGGATTCTCTCCGACCAGATTCGCGAAGTTCTGAACGAGCTCAACCCCAAGGAGCGTAAAATTCTGGAAATGCGCTACGGGCTCCTGGACGGCATTCAGCACACCCTGGAGAGAGTTGGGGAAGAGTTTGGCGTAACCCGCGAGCGTATCCGCCAGATTGAAGCCAAGGTGCACGAAAAACTCCGCCAGCACGAAAAAATTTCCCGGCTGAAGAACTACTTTGATTAGTAAATAATGGTTAACTAATGTAAATGTAATTAATAACCACGGCCATTGTTATTATGGTAGTTATAAAAATGCTTATTTCTTATTTATAAATGGAAATATCTTTCCAAGTAGTCCCTATTAGTTATGTTTTTCACTAAAGCAAAGTGCACATACTTACCTATACCCCAATAGTTAGCGATAAAATCAATCTCTTTTTGGCATGGGTATGGATATACCCAAACGCTATCGTTAAATTTTACCAAACCCAGCTCTTTAATTTTTGCTCGAAGCGAGTCTCTCGCGTTTCTTTTTGTTTCTGGAATATCAAAAATAACCATACGAAAATTTCTATCCCAAATTTTCTTTTGCGTTATTTCCAAGTTTTCATAATTAAACCTCAACAAAACATCTCCCCCTTTTTCTGTCAGGGAAATTATATGATCATTGCCAACTTGTTTAATGCATACAAGCTTTTGTTTTCTCAATTTAGAAAAATATCTGGAATAATTTTTGGGTTGCTTGTTTGAACCAAAAATTCTCTTGATCAATGTTTTTGTCATTTTATAACTCGTTCTCCTGTTCCCTAAAGCCACAGATATACCTATTCCCATACCAAGGGCACGGATTATTTTTCCGGAATTTGATTCTTGGTCAATTAAACGCATATTAATATATTACCATAATAACAACGGCCGTGACTATTGTATGTTCTTGTTCAGAAGTTCGCGAGTCCTTGCCGAAATTGCCGCAATAGACCATCTGTAAATAATCACTTCAGAGAACTTGTGAGGGGTAGATAGTTGATAAAATACCTAAATGACTTTCTTTCGCAAAAATAATGCCGGTTTTACTCTCATAGAACTTCTTGTCGTAGTTGCTATTATTGGAGTTCTGGCTTCAGTAGTTTTGGCTAGCTTGAATTCCGCACGAGACAAAGCTAGGGTAACTAAAGCTAAAGTTGAAATGCGTGAGATTGTCCAAGTAATAATAATTGCTCAAAGAGAGCAAGGAAAACCGCTGGACGCAAACCAAGGCGAAGGCGGTGCGGGAGCTTGTTCAAACGTGGATACTTTTTGGGTTTACGGACAAACCATACCAGGAGCCCCAAGTATTCCATTGAGCCCGTCGTGTCCCTAAAAAGATTTCTACTTGGGAGTTTTTTTTACTCGTTTTATTTTATTGCGTCCAATCTCTGCATTACCGCTTCGTACGGCTGGGCCCCGGGAATAGTGTCAATTATTTTGCCTTTAACCAGAATGAAGGAAGACGGTGTTCCGTTTACTCCGGCTTTGACCCCGTCGTCTACATCGGCCTGAACTTTGCTTGTGAATTTTCCGCTCTCCAGGCATTCATTGAACGACGCAACGTTAAGTCCGACATATTCCGCAATCCTGGGAAGTTCAGCCGCATCAAGACCGTTGTTTGCCGGTGTAATTTCAAATAATCGGTCGGTATAACTCCAAAAAGCGTCATTACCTCCCTGGTCATAGGCGCACTCGGTCGCTTCCGCTTCCCTGAAAGCTTTCGGATGGAGTTGAGGAATTGGATAATGCCGATAAACCCAGGCAACGTTGCTATCGCTGTTTTGAACCACTCGCTGCATCGTTGCGTGAAATACTTTACAGAAGGGACATTCAAGGTCCGAATACTCCACTATGACTATTTTAGCGTTTATATTCCCTATGATGTGGTCGCTTGATGAAACTGGCCTGATGTTTGAAATTGGTAAATTGTTATTATTTGCAGTTGGCGCATCTGCTACCGGAGGATTGCTTCCTTTTAACAAGATTGCTCCGGCTATTATGACCCCCGCGATTATTATTGCGCTGACTACCTGATTTTGATTATTATTTTGCATATTTTCTATTGTAATTTATAATACATTATTATATCATATTTTTAAAATATGATATAATTGATATATTAATATTAAACCTGTCTGAGTGGTCGTCCAGGCGGGGATTGTTTGGGTAAATTTGTTCCGCGGAAGCGGGTATTGCGGCAATAATGAAAATTTTTGGCTGCCGATGCAGTAAATGCAAGGCTGCCTGCGCAGCTTGCTGTTCGGACAGGGAGACAGAGAACAAGATGTAATTTTTTCCCAATAATTTTTTTGTTTTCCCCGTACCGGGTTTGATTTCGGTGGCGGGGTTTACATTTTATCTCTAAAGTGCTATATTAATAGTAAGTAATATGCTTTCCGTTTCGGATGCAATATTTTACATATTAATTTTTTTATCTGTTTATGCGCAGGTATTTTTCTTTGTGACTTTTTTGGAGAACAGAAAAAAAATAATTACCAGAAAGGAAAAAATTAAATTAGGGCATTATCCGGCGGTAACGATTGTTGTGCCATGTTGGAATGAAGAACGAACCGTTTATAAAACAATCAGGTCGTTGCTTGCTCTTAATTATCCCAAAGATAAAATTAAAATCTTGCTGATTGATGACGGGTCCACCGATGGCACTTGGAATATTATCCGCAAGTTTAAAAAATATTCAAACATAGAGATTTTTCACAAAGAAAACGGAGGGAAATATACTGCCTTAAATCTGGGACTGGAGCACATGAAAACAGATTTTTTTGGTGGCCTGGATGCCGACTCTTTTGTGGATCCGGAGTCCCTTGTTCGCATTATGAGCTATTTTGAAAAAGATGGTAATGTTATGGCTGTTGCTCCGTCGGTGATAGTGCATGATCCCAGAAATTTTGTCCAAAACGCCCAGCGAGCCGAATATAACATGGGGGTTTATTTAAAAAAAATGCTTGGTTTTTTGGGGGCTATCAATGTTACTCCGGGGCCCTTGACGATTTTCCGCAAGAAGGTCTTTGACGACCTGGGTCCGTATTCTCAGGGGCACAATACGGAAGATATGGAGATTGCTTATCGGATGCAGAAAAATAATTATAAAATAGAGCATTGCAATGATGCCTATGTTTATACCAATACACCCCAGACGATTAAAAACCTCTTTCGACAACGACTGCGCTGGATTTATGGTTTTATTAATAATACGATTGATTATCGGGGCGTTTTACTCAAAAGAAAATACGGAAATTTCTCCTTTTTTACTTTACCCATGGGCATAATTTCTATTTTTTCCGTAAGTTACTTATTCAGCAGAATAATTTATAGTTTGGGTAATTTTTTGTATTCAAAAATTTTAGTTTTTGATACCGTGGGATGGCGTTTTACCACCCAGGCCTCCAATTTTGACCTGTTTTTCTTTAACATGCAATCTTTTTCCTTTCTCGTTATTGTAATTTATTTTTTGATAATATTTTCAATGGTTTTCGGGAAGAAGATGGCGGAAGGGAAATGGGGTTTCTCTTTCGGCATGCTTTATTTCTTTCCCGTCTTTAGCATTATTGCTCCACTCTGGCTTCTTTCGGCGGTTTATAACACTATTTTAAAGAGAAAACCGTCTTGGAGATAGATATATGAATAATAATATTGATTGGAAAAAATATTTGATTGTATTATTGATTACTACGGGCCTTTTTTTTACCGCTATTTACTTGAGTAATTATTTCGGCAATCAAAAAATTAACCAATTAAAAACAATTCAGGATAAAATATCCATTGATATTCTTTCTTCCGAGACCCAATTTTCATTGCTCTCCGAACTTTCTTGCAAAAATATTTCCGACTCTGTTATTTCCCGGGAGCTGGGGGAATTGGGCAACAAACTTGAATGGAGTCAAAATAATCTGGGAGCCAACGAAGAGGTGACTTATTTGAAAAAATATTATTCTTTACTGCAGATTAAAGATTATCTTTTGACAAAAAAAATATCCGAACGCTGCAAGGTAAAGTCGGCTTTTATTCTTTATTTTTATACCACGGCGGAAAATTGCAGCGAATGTGAAAAAGAAGGCCTGGTGCTTACCACTCTTCGGGAAAAATATCCAGAACTGCGTGTCTATTCCTTCGATTACAGCACCGACCTGTCGGCGGTCAGGTCCATGCTTCAAATTTACAAAATAGAAGACACAAAACTGCCGGCGGTGGTCATAGAAGGCGACGTATTGACCGGATTCCGAAGCATTGAAGAGCTTGAGGAAAAAATTAAAGAATCCTTCAAGCTTCAGGAGGCAAAAGAAGTTTCGGCAGGAGACAAAAAAAAGAGTTCTTAAATTCTGGAGTATCTTTACGACTTCGCTCGAACCTACTTTATCAAAAATTCCTGAACAAAGGAAGCCGCCCCGCCGCCGTTTTTGTTATTATTTTACAAATTTTCCGTGAACCCAACCATTTTGACCATTCGGCAAGATAATCATAAACCATCCGTTTTTTTCATCAATTTTCTCTAAAACATCATTTCGTTGAACCGTGGCAATCACTCCGGTGTTAATTCCAGAGCCGCTTCTTACATTTAAAACCCAAGCTGTAACAATCACCTCCCGGCGGGAAGTTGAAATGGCGGAGACTGCGACAGGAGTAGTGTATTGCCCGAAGACCCAACCTATTTGGTTATTGAACAATTGGACTTTAATCCAGCCATTCTTTTCTTCAAGTTTTTTTAACACTTCTCCTCGGTATACTAAACTCATTTTTGGTGCACTCAAAGCCGCGTCTTGACGGACGTTCAGAGCAGATACTTGGACTTGTATATCAGTTGATATTGCCGGAGATATTGCCGGAGAAGTAGGAGATGTCGGTGTTGATGTCGGTTGAGTTGAAGGTGTTGAGAAGGAGTTTTTGGATGAGACCACAAAAATCTGTGGCGTCTGGGTTAAAGCATATTCTGTACCAGTTTCGGTATCAACCCCGTAGGCATAAAGTTCATGTTTATTTCCATCTTTAAACTGATCGGGAACATGCCAATAAAATCCATGATCGCCGACAAATGGCATTTCTACATCAGAATACGGAATATTGGCGACAATCCTCCCACTATAAACTCCCAACTCTTTTGGGCCATCAACATAAAAAGTGACCCCTATTTGTCTGTTTTGAGTAGCGCCACTTTTTCCGGGGTCTAATACCCAACCTGTTGTGAATGAACCCGTGTTATCCAGAACAAATTTATCTAACCAACCTATGGGTGTTTCAGGAAAGTATCTCCACCACAGAACCACATATTCTCCTTGAAAAATTTCAACATCTATATTCGCTTGGTCGTTAGAGATGCGCGCCGGAAAATAAAAACTAGAATGGCCATTAGTTGGCGCTTCGGCTGGACAGTTTCGGCAAGCCCAATAATAAGCGTTGGAATAACCGGACGGTATTGTGGTGACCGCGCGATGTAAACCGGCTGACAATCCCTGTTTTTTATAACATGAGCCGTTATTGTCCGGCGACACGATTTCACCGTCAATTGTAATTGTAAAACCGGGAATTTTGGTGGGTTGCCGGTATCTATAGGTGTCCGCAGTACAACCCCGGATTTCCCCAGGTGTATCTGCAATGACAATTATCTCAAAATCTTTAGTATGGCTCTCCCTGCCGGAAACAACAGTAATAAAAAATGTATATACTCCCGGAGTTTCAGGAATTCCAGAGATAGTAATTGGTGCTTGGCAAGGTGTTGTAAAACATGAAGCAGTTATTAAATTAAGTTTAGGCGGGAGCGAGCCATTAGTAATACTCCAAAGATATGATTCGTTGCCACCGATGGCATTGATGGATGTTTCATAAACCATTCCAGCAATAGCATTAGGTAGATAAAAATTGGATGTGATAGAGAGAGGAACGTCAGTTTGAGCAAAAGATAATTTAGTGAAAAAAGTTATGCTAATGAGTAAAAAACATAATATAAAACTACCCATAAATTTGACTTGTTTCATATTTAAATTATAACAAAAATAAAACTACTTAACTATGGAGTATCTTTTAAAATCAGCTAGAACCTATTTTAGTAAAAATTGTTCCTAAAAACCTATCAAATGAACCAATGCGCACGCTCCGCGTGCCTCTTAACT
>LCGB01000005.1 GCA_000999465.1 Candidatus Nomurabacteria bacterium GW2011_GWB1_43_19 | reverse complement strand
CTCCACCACACCAAACCCGCAATGCCGATAATGACCACCAAGAATGAGATAATTGTTTTTTTGTTCATAAGTTTAGTTGATTAGAATAATAAAAAATCCTCTTCTGAAGGATTTAAGGGCGCAACTAAAAATTTTACGACAAAATAATTAGTTATGCCTCAACATATGAGAAAGACGGACTATTTTCCAATAGCGAGAGCCATTTAATTATCCTGTTTGGCGAGGTATATAATTTTTTATTATATAAATAATATTTCCAGCTGTAAAAATACTGTTTCTGGTTTAAAAAGTTGCGTCCGAAGAAATACAAAACAATTCCGAGAATTAAAAAAGAAAAAATAGAAAATGCGGAGAAAGTCACATTGGAGAATTGCCGCCAATTATTAATATGATTGAGCGTATTTTGGCATATTGAATAGCCGCTCCCGGTATAAGGGCAATTGGCCATCGGCGCTTCCGCTGAGTGATCAGCATGATTAAACTGCAGCAAGCCGAAGACCCCTATGCCGACAAAAGCAAAGAGTACGAAAAAGCCCAAGAATAATTTAGCAGCAGACAAGTTCATGCTTGTTATTTATTAATTTGTTTGTACAGCCAGATGCCGAGCAAAATCAGGTCAATTATCACTATGATAGCGACAACCACACCAAACCCTCCGCCCATCATTCCGCTATACCCATATCCATATCCCATCATATAATTATTATATCACATTTATAATAATTTCGACCTTTATTTTATTTTGCGTTATTAATAATGTTTTGAATAATTTGGTCAATTTCTTCGGGCCTCCCGCCCAAATCTGTCTCTGGAAAAAATTGAGGCAGAATAATCGGACGCATGCCGGAAATGAAAGTTTGCTTGCCCGCCGAAGCCAGGGCGGAGGCAGGTCCGTCTTTTACATACACATTTATCTTACAGGGCAGACAAAGTCCGAGTTTAATGTCTTTGTTCAGAAACTCATTGGCAAACTTGGCGTTGCAAAATTCAATAATTTTAAACGGTTCTCTTTCAAGTCCTTTCTCGCCCAAAGTTTTCTGCACATCATGGACATATAGAACCCGCATGCCGGCTTTGGCGATTTCTTCTTGCACGCTTTGAACAGCTTTATCAAATGATTTTGCTGTAATTGTAGTGTAATCAAATTCCATATCTTTTTGAATTGTTTACTTAATTATTTTAATAATTTATGACTACGCTTTTAATCGCAATGAATTCAGAACGACGCTGATACTGCTAAAGGCCATCGCGATAGCGGCAAAAATCGGATTCAGTAAAATTCCAAAGAACGGGAAAAGAACTCCGGCGGCAACGGGAATAAAGGCAATGTTGTAGAAGAAAGCCCAGAAAAGGTTCTGCTTGATTATCCTCATGGTGCGTTTTGAAATTTTTATTACCTCGGAAATAAGCATCAAGTCCCCTCTCATCAGAGTAATGTTGGCCGATTCCATGGCGATGTCCGTGCCTTCTCCCATGGCTATGCCGATATTGGCCTGGGTAAGCGCCGGAGCGTCATTTATTCCGTCACCGATCATTGCCACAATTTTCCCCTGTTCTTGAAGTTCGCGCACTTTCTCCGACTTCTTGTCGGGCAATACCTCACTCATCACATTGTCTATACCCGCCAAAGAGGCAATGGCCTTGGCGGTACGGTTGTTATCTCCGGTCAACATCCAGACCTCTATGTTGTTTTTTTTAAGGGCCTCCACCGCTTCTACTGATTCTTTTTTCAGAACATCCGCAACCGCCAGCGCGCCTTTTACTTTTCCGCCAACTGCGAGAATCATGACCGTTTTCCCTTCATTTTCAAGCCTGCTGATATCGGTTTCATATGGGGAAATATCAAGACCGATCTCTGTCACGAGAGTTCGGTTACCCAAGTATGCTTCAATTTTTTCGGACTGAACTTGCAAATACCCCTTTAACCCTTTTCCGGAAATCGCTTTAAAATCTTCCAGTTTATATAACGCGATTTTTTCTCTCGCCGCCTCGTCTAAAATAGTTCGGTCAAGCGGATGAGATGATTTTTGGTCTAAGCTCGCGGCATATTGCAATATCGCCTGGGCCAGAGGATGTTCGGATCGCTGTTCCAATGAAGCGGCCAAATTAAGAATTTCCACCTTGTGCTCACTACCAAAAGCAAGAATATCGGTTAATTGAGGTTTCCCTTCCGTCAAAGTGCCGGTTTTATCCAAAATAACCGCGTTGATCTTGTTGGCGATTTCCAGAGAAGCCGCGTCCTTGATCAAAATCCCCCTGGAAGCGGCGCTGCCGGACGAAACCATGATAGCCATCGGAGTCGCCAGCCCAAGCGCGCAGGGACAAGCAATTATCAGAACCGCCACGAAGTTGACCAGAGCAAAAGTAAAGGCGGGAGCGGGTCCTGCGAAAAACCAGACAACAAAAGTCAGAACGGCTACAACAAACACGGCCGGAACAAAATAAGAAGAGACCAGGTCGGCCAGACGCTGTATCGGCGCCTTGGAGCCCTGCGCTTCTTCCACCATTTTGATAATTTGCGAAAGCATCGTATCTTTTCCAATTTTGGTGGCTTGAAAAGTAAAAGCTCCGAATTTATTTATCGTGCTGCCGATGACGGGACTTCCGACTTTTTTATGAACCGGCATTGACTCCCCGGTAATCATTGATTCGTCAATTTCCGAATCGCCTTCGGTTATTTTCCCGTCAACCGGAATCCTCTCTCCCGGCCGGACGACTATTAAATCTCCCACCACAACTTCGGAAATCGGTATCTCGATTTCTTTTCCACCTCGTAGAATTTTCGCGGTCTTGGGCTGGAGCCCTATAAGCTTTTTGATGGCCTCCGAAGCCCTGCCTTTCATTAAAACTTCAAAATATTTTCCCAAAAGAATTAAGACGATAATTATTGCCGACGTGTCAAAGTAAATTGCCGGCATTATTCCGCCTTTGGCGAAAAAAGCGGGGAAAAAGGTCACGGCTACGCTGTAAAAATAGGCCGCCAAGGTGCCGATGGCAATCAAGGTATTCATGTCGGCAGTGCGGTATTTCACAACAAGCTTAAGTCCGCTATAGAATTGCCAGCCAACCCAAAATTGCACCGGGGTTGTCAGCAAAAGAAGCACCCAGTTGTTGTTCATAATCTTGGGGACAAAAGAAAACCACTCCGGGAAACTCCCCAGGAATATAAAGAACGAGAGAATCCCGCCGATAATCAATTTGCGCCTTAGTATTTTTATCTGTTTTTCTCTTTCAACTTTTTCTTTATCTAAAATTTCTTCCGCTTCGCCTTCTTCTCTAATCGGCTTATAACCCGCGTCAGAAATAACTTGAAAAATTTTATTGACATTCACAAGAGACGGGTCAAAAACCACCTTCGCCCGCAAATTTGAAAAATCAACATCCGTGTTTTTAACGCCCGGCAATTTTTTAAGCGCACCGTCAACAACCATGGCGCAATGGGGAGAATCCATGCCCAGCACCTTTATTGAAATCGTTTCAGTATTTTTGTCGTCGGCTATTTTTCCCTTTTTTGTCGGAGCAATATCGGTGTTTTTAGAAATGAGCTGATACCCCGCTCCATCCACCGCCTTTACGAGACCTGATTCGGAAATAACATTTTCATCAAATTCAATCAAAGCCGATTCGGAAGCAAAATTAGCCGAAGCCGAACGCACTCCGGCTGTCTTTGAAAGCACGCGTTCAATCGTCGCCACACAACTGGCGCAATGCATGCCTTGAATTTTATATGTTTCTTTTTTCATTTTTATAGCAAGTTCAGCAAGGACTTCCCTTGCTGGAATTATTTTCTTTTAAGCTTATAAACTTTTAATATTTCTTTGGTGGCTTCTCCGGTTTGGCCTTTCTTGATTTGATTTACCAGGCAGGTATTCAAATGGCTTTCCATTAAGGAATCCTCCATATTAGAGAGTCCCTGCTTCACGGCCGATGTTTGGGTAATAATATCAATGCAATACACTCCTTCATTAATCATTTTTTGCAGTCCGCGGACCTGGCCCTCAATAATCTTAAGCCGGCGGACCAGTTTTGATTTATTATCATGCATAAACAGAGCATATACCCCCAGGGGGTATATGTCAAGTGTGTGTAATTCATAAAAATAAAAAACAAGGTTTTTAAGGGGTTTTGAGCGCGACGGCGCGAGAATTTCAGGATTTTTTAAACTTCAAAAAATCCGTACCGGCAAAAATCTTGTTTTTTATTTTTATTGGATTACCCCCATTTCCTTTCCTACCTCGGAGAGTATTTGAAGCGCATGGTCAATTTGTTCTTTTGTATGCGCGGCGGAAATCTGAAAGCGGAGGCGCGCGGTGCCTTCGGGCACCACCGGAAACCAGAGCCCCACCACGAAAAGCCCTTTCTCCAAAAGTTTCTTGCTCATTTCCTGCGTTTTAGCGGCGTCGCCCAGCATCACCGGTACAATCGGGTGGATACCGTCCAATACCTCAAAACCCAATTTTTTCGCGCCGTCCCTGAAATACTTCGCGTTCTCTGAAACATTTTTCAAAAGTTCCGGCTTCTCTTTCAGCAGGTCCAGCGCCCGGATGGAGGCAATAACTACCGACGGGGGCACGGAATTGGAGAAAAGATAGGTGCGGGATTTCTGGCGCAGTAATTCTATGATTTCTTTTTTGCCTGAAATATATCCGCCGACCGCTCCGCCCAATGCCTTGCCGAAAGTGCCGGAAAGAACGTCTATTTTCCCCCGCAGGCCGAAGTGTTCCGGCGTGCCGGCCCCGGTTTTCCCCAATACTCCGATGGCATGCGCGTCATCCACGAATAAAAGCGCTTCGTATTTTTCCGCCAGTTCCTTCAGCTTCGGCAGTTCCGCCAAGTATCCTTCCATGGAAAACACCCCGTCGCTGACGATTATTTTAAAACGATACCCCTTGCCCCGGTCTTCTTCCAGCATTTTTTCCAAAGCGGCCAGGTCTCCGTGCGGGTAAATTCTTTTGGCCACGCTTTCCTTTTTGCACAGCTTGAAAGCGTCAATGATGCTGGCGTGGTTTAGCTCGTCGCTGTAAATTGCGTCAATGTGTTCCGCGCTGCCTAACGCCTCGTTGGTAATAGTGGCAAAAAAACCGAGGTTAGCCATGAAATTGGTGGAATATAAAATGGAATCCTCGGTTCCCAGGAATTCCGACAATTTTTTCTCCAAAACCTTGTGTATGCCTTCCGTGCCGGAAATAAAACGCACCGAGGAAAGGCCGAAGCCGTATTTGTCTATGGCATCCTTGGCGGTTCGGTTGATTTCCGGGTGGTTGGCCAGACCCAAATAATTATTGGCGGCGAACATTAGGACTTTCCTGCCGGTAATTTCCACTTCCGCCCCCTGCGCCCCATCGAGCTCCCTTTCCACCTTAAATTTCCCGGCGTTTTTGAGCATCTCTAGTTCTTTTTCTATATCGTCCGTAAGTTTTTTGGAATACATGGATTAATTATATCATTTTCCTGAAGAAAATGCGCTAAATGCTAAAACTTTCACTAAAATGTTACACTCTCTGCGATAGCAGAGTTTATAACAATGTGGTATATTTTATATATGAGTATTATATACGATATTTTAAAAGAGCTTAGCAATGTATCACTCAATTACAAAGGAAGCCGTGTAAACCTTTTGGGTTTGCCAAAATTTAACAAATATTCACCAAGTTCTCTGCGTGGCACCATGTCTCGTCTCAAAAAGGAAGGCTTTATAGAAGACTGTGACGGATTATTCATTACTCTAAAGGGTAGAAATTATATCAGAAGAAAAATTGATTCACTGAAGCAGTTTAACTTTAAGTTCAGCAAGGATGAACCAAAAAATCTCTTGGTGATGTTTGATGTGCCTGAGACCAAAAAAGCCGAAAGGGAGTGGCTCCGTTGGCATCTCAAAAAGTTTAATTATATTATGATGCAAAAAAGCGTCTGGGTCGGGCCATCTCCCCTACCAAAAGCATTCCTGGACTATGTAAAGAGTATCGGACTAAAAAATGATGTCAAAACCTTTAAGTTGGCAAAAGGATATGACCCAACGAAGAAAATACTCTAACGAGCCATTTGTTACATTTTCTGCGATAGCAAAGTTTATAACAATTTCGGTTTGATAATAATGTACAGCGATACTATTGTTTTAATTTCTTTTTTAAATTTTCTAGCATCACGTCCGTCATTTTCTCCAGGTCGTATTCATGTTTCCAACCCCACTCCGCCCGAGCAACACTGTCGTCAATTGACTTCGGCCAACTATCGGCAATCGGCTGATGAAAATCTGGCTTGTAACTTATTTGAAAACTCGGAATATGCTTTTTTATCGCCTCCGCGATCTCTTTCGGGGAAAAGCTGATTGCCGACAGATTATAGGACATGCCGGATTTTATTTTCTCTATTGGAGTTTCCATTAATTGCATAGTCGCGCGGATAGCGTCGTCCATATACATCATCGGAAGAAAGGTATTCTCGGAAAGGAAACTTGTGTATTTCCCCTCCCGAATCGCGCCATAAAAAATTTCCACCGCATAGTCCGTTGTCCCTCCGCCCGGCTCGGATTTCCAGCTGATTAAGCCCGGATAGCGCACGCTGCGCACATCCAAACTAAACTTATTCTTGTAATACTGGCACAAAAGTTCGCCGGCGTATTTAGTAATTCCATACATAGTGGTCGGCTCCATAATTGTTCTCTGTGGAGTATTTTCTCTCGGAGTCGTCGGGCCGAAAGCCGCGATGGAAGAAGGCCAAAAAATTTTAAGTTTCTCCTCCACCCCCAAATCCAATACCTGCCGCAAACTCCCTATATTCAAATTCCAGCAAAGTTTTGGGTCCTTTTCGCCAGTGGCCGAAAGCAGCGCCGCCAAGAGATATATCGTTGTTATTTTCTCTTTCCTGACCAAGGCCCGAGTGGCTTCCGCATCCATAACATCCAGTATGGCAAAGGGTCCGGTGCCGGCAAGCAGTGGGTTCTCCTCCCTGATGTCCGCGGCAAAAACATTCTCGTTGCCATATTTTGCCCGCAGGGCCAGTGTAAGCTCCACCCCTATTTGTCCGCACGCCCCAATGATTAGTATTCTCTCCATAAAATTATTATACTACGATTTTGATTTTATCTTACCATGACCACTTTAAAGTCGTCCGACGCTTCCTCCAGAACTTCAAAATCAAGATCGGCTGCCAGCTGGGCGCTCCCCTTATTACCTCTCTTCAAGGCAATCCAGAATTTTGCGTCGGGAAATTTACTTCGGTAAATCTCCATGGCAAACTGAGTGAAATTTCTCATTATCCCTTTTCCCCGGAAAGGGCGATAAGATCTCCAGGCCGCCGTCTGCCAATAATTCTCGTCGGAAAATAAGGGACTCGGACCAAACCACACCAGAGCGGCCAAGGCATCGCTCTGCTTATGAAAAAGGGCAAAAGGGGTTCGATTTTTTCTATACCAGTCCTCAAACGATCCCAGACCGAACCTTTCTTTGTCTCCGGTATACTTCTGTAGGTCAACATCACTTTCGTCCAAGGAAAGTTGCTTCAACTGCTCGACGTACTTTTTTTCCAGCCCGACAAAGACGCTGAACTCCTCCCCGTCTCTCCCAATCGCATCGGCCAGATGAATGGAGCTCCAAATGGGCAGTGGTAATGAAAACTCCGGCACATTGTTCTGGAATATGATTTTCATAAAATATCATTCAACGGTTACGCTTTTGGCTAAATTTCTCGGCCGGTCCACATCGCGATGCAACATGGCGGCTATATGATAGGCAAATAATTGCAGTGGAATGGTATTCAGCAACGGCTCCAGAAGTTCCATTGTCTTCGGAACATATATTATGTCATCCGACAGCTCTTTGGCCGATTTGTCGCTCTCGGTGGCAATAACGATTATTTCGCTTTTTCTGGCGCGCACTTCTTCCACATTACTCTTGATTTTTTCATATAATTGATTCTGAGTCATCACGACCAGAACAGGAAAATTCTTTGACAGCAAAGCATTGGCTCCGTGTTTCATTTCTCCGGCAGGATATGCTTCGCTATGGATATAACTAATTTCTTTTAATTTATGCGAACCCTCCAAAACAACCGGATAATTGACGCCCCGGCCGAGAAACAGAAAATTTTCATAATCCTTGTATTTTTTTGCCAGAATTTTTATATTATCGGAATTCTTTAAAATTTTATTTATCTTTTCCGGAATTTCCAGCAACTCCTGCAACATCCTCTGCCCCGTAGAAACGGTAGTGTGGTGTAATCTCCCGAATTGCAACGCGTACAAAAGCAAAATGGCGACCATGTTGGTGTAGGCCTTGGTTGAGGCCACCGCCAGTTCCGGCCCGGCGTGAATATAGGTCCCGGCGCCGGTCTCCCGGGCGATAGTGGAACCGACAACGTTGACAATACCGCGCACCACGCCCCCTTTTCTTTTTGCTTCCCGCAGCGCCATGATCGTGTCAATCGTTTCGCCGGACTGAGATACCGCAAATATCAAAGTATGCTCATCAACAATCGGATCCCGGTAACGAAATTCACTTGAAACATCTACTTCCGTCGGAATCCCAGACAACCTTTCAAAAGCATATCTGGCCGCCATGCAAGCGTAAAAAGCAGTGCCGCAGGCGATCAGAATAATGCGTTTTATTTTCTGCATTTCTTCCGGACTCATATTGAGCCCGCCGAGTTTAGCAGTGCCTTCCTTCATATCTATACGGCCCCTGATTGCGTCTTCAAAAACAGTCGGCTGGTCAAAAATTTCCTTGAGCATAAATGTCTCAAACCCTCCTTTTTGCGCTTTTTCCGTGTTCCAATCTATCTTGGTGATGCCTTTTGTGATTTGCTCGTCTTTCAGGTTAAAAATTTTCAAGTCCTTTCGGTTGATTACCGCCACTTCGCCATCGTCCAGATAAGTAACTTGTTTGGTATAAGGTATTATCGGAGTGACATCGGAAGCCAAATAATATTCATCTTTGCCGATACCGATGACCAGCGGGCTGCCAAGCCGAGCTGCCACTATTTCATCCGGATGGTCGGCATGCATGACCGCCAAGCCATATGTTCCTCGCACGGAGAGCAGGGCCTTTTTAACCGCTTGCGACAAGTCGCCCTTATAATTGAGAAAAATCCATTTGGCTAAAATTTCCGTATCGGTTTCCGATTCAAACGGCCCCTTTACTTTTTTTTTCAGTTCCCGATAGTTTTCTATAATTCCGTTATGAGCCAGAACCAATTTTCCTTCTCCGGCGATGTGGGGATGCGCGTTTTTTTCCGTAACTCCCCCGTGCGTGGCCCAGCGGGTGTGGGCAATGCCAATATTCCCGGGAAACTTGTGCCCGTCAATTTTTTTAACAAGCATATCAACTTTCCCGACCTCGCGAACTCTTTCAATTTTTCCGTCGTTTATTAAAGCGATTCCCGCGCTGTCGTAACCCCGATACTCCAAATCACGCAATCCCTTCAAAAGAATCGGCAAGGCCTGCTTTTTTCCGATATATCCGATAATGCCGCACATCTCTAGAATATAGCAAAATATGCTCCCATAAGCCAGAATATCATTCTCTTCCCCTATGTCTGACATATGGAAATTCCCATATGTCAGACATAGGGGAACTACTCATCCAAAATTTCAAAGTCAGCGCCAATTTCCGAACTTGGAACGGCCTTTTTCCGGCGTATAAAATAAACGCTACCGGCGCCGGCGCTTATTAAAACCACAGAAGCGATGGGAATAAAGAGGGGCGAATACGGGCTTGTGTCCTCCCCAGAGACACCGCTACCGAAAGCCCCGGCCGGCAAATACTCTTCCGGGGGTTGCCCGGATGAAGGTGTTAATTCGGATGTTGGACGTCCGGAATTCGGACGTCCAACATCCGAATTGTAAGTAACTTTAACTGGCTTAACGGAAAATGAATAATCAGACATCGCCTCGCCGACAGGACTCAATAATTTTAAAGTGCCTCGGTCGGCAACTGAAAAACCAGTAATCCTGGAAGAAATAATCATTTGTTTCTTGGGCGTCATGATGGTGTTGCGGGGGATGGTAAAACTTTTGGCACTACTGGTGATTTTCCAGTTTGAGATATCGGCATTGTAATTGCTGTTGTTGGTCAACTCTACAAAAAAATCTTTTTCATCTCCGGTTCTGGATATGGAAACGCCGGCCGGCACCACTTTGACCGTAATTTTTTGACTGGCGGCAGGAGTGTCAGCAAAAAAATTTGGATAATAATCCAGCACAACATCATAGTCGCCGGGATAAAAATAAGTGTGGGTAAATTTATCGGTGTTGATTATTTTAACTTCCCGGAAGTCACCGTCGCCGAAATTCCAGAAATACCTGCCGCGAAAGAGCTGCTTGCCCTGCATGACCTTGCCCTGAAACGCGAGCGGTATGCCTACGTACGCGATGTTACGCACCGAAATTTCCGTCTTGATTTTCGAAGAAACCGGCTTTGTGTCGGCGACGCTTGCTGGAGTGATCGTATCGGAAGAAAATTCGTCTTCCGTGGAATCGTTACTGTCGCCGTTGTTGCTGGAAGAAAGGTTCGCTGTATCTTTTGTGGGTTCTTGATTAGTTTGCCAGTCGCCCGATATTAAGGCCGCGGACTTACCTGTTGAGGGTACAGCCAAATCGGTGGTGCCATAGGATACTTTGTCTTTTGGTTCCAACGCAGCATCGCGAAGCTCTATAGAATCAGCATCATTATTCAACCATCCTGAAGAGGCGGCATTATATTCATATACAACAATTCCGTGAGCTGAGATTGATCCGAGCGGGGTCAGTGATTTAATATGATTAGCGGCATCTACCAAGGACCACCCGTCCAGAGGAATATCGGAATTTGTTGTGTTAAGTAATTCCACCCATTCCGTAGCCCCATAAGGAACAAACTCGTTTATTATCACCCCCGCCTGGACAAGATTGAATTTAAAAAAGAAAAGACCCAACACTAAAACTAAAATCAGTTTTTTGGACATAACTCGTGATTTTTTATATATTTATATGCTACAATAATATCATGAGTGAAAATGATAATAAAATAGATTTTCTGGCAATTGGGGATATCGTCGCAGACGAGTTCATCCGGTTGAAAGACGCGCATGTGCATTGCAAAGTAGACACGGACGCCTGCGAGTTGTGCGTCCGCTTCGGAGACAAAGTGCCTTATGAAATGACCGAGCTCGTACCGGCTGTCGGCAACGGTCCGAACGCCGCCGTCTCCGCCGCTCGACTCGGGCTTCACTCTGCTTTAGTTACCCACATCGGAGAAGATGGACTTGGCAGGGCATGCCTTGACAGCCTGAAGAATGACAAGGTAATAACAGATTATGTTTCAATAGAAAAAAACCAAAACACCAATCACCATTATGTGCTCTGGTATGACATTGACCGCACTATTTTAATTAAACATGCAAAATTTGATTATAAATTTCCACAACTAGGAGGCATATCTTGGGTTTATCTGAGCTCGCTGGCTGAAAACTCGCTCCCATATCACGAAGAAATATTAAAATATTTAAAAAATCACCCTGATACCAAGCTCGCCTTTCAGCCGGGAACTTTCCAGATAAAATTCGGAGCCGAAAAACTGAAAGACATTTATGCCAGAACGGACATATTTTTTTCCAATAAAGAAGAAGCGGAAATTATTTCGGGAATCAAAAGCGGGGATATTTTGGAATTGTCGGAAGGAATCCGAGCTTTAGGTCCCAAGATTGTTGTGCTCTCCGACGGACCGAAGGGAGCTTATTTGTATTTAAATGACGAACTTTGGCATATTCTAATATATCCTGACATCGCCCCTCCACTTGAACGTACTGGAGCCGGAGACGCTTTTTCTTCAACAATGACCGCCGCGCTCGCTTTGGGATTGTCTCCGCTTGAAGCTTTCACCTGGGGTCCAATCAACTCCATGTCCGTCGTGCAACAAATCGGCGCGCAAAAAGGCCTGCTCTCCCGCGAAAAACTGGAAGAATATCTCAAAAACGCCCCGGCAGAGTATAAAGCAAGAAAAATTTAGAAAAGAGTTTTTAGAATGCCTTGCGCAGGCCGACGGGCCGAGCAGAGCAAATTTTCAGCAGAAAATTATGTGTGCATTATAAAAATTGCTTTTCTAAATTTTTCTTTTCAGTACTTTCTTCACCGCCTCTTTAATAGAATCTTTACCCATACCATAATGCTCTATGAGTTCGTCCGGAGTGCCGGACTGGCCGAATTTGTCCTGTATCCCCAGAAATTCAATCGGTACCGGAAAATTTTGCGAGAGCGTTTCCGCCACCGCGGAACCCATTCCTCCGGCTACCTGGTGTTCTTCAAGAGTGACTATCGCCTTGGTTTCTTTAGCGAGAGCAACAACAGCATTTTTATCTATTGGCTTTATTGAAGATAGATTCATTACTTTCGTTTTTATGCCTTCCAATTCCAATTCTTTTGCCGCCAAAAGCGCCCGGTGCATCAGCCCGCCGGTAACGATTATTCCCGCTTGCGCAATCCCGACATCGGGTATCCAAAAAATCTCGGCTTTATTTATATTAAAAGGAGTTTCTTCGGTGGTTATTACCGGAGTTTTCTCGCGAACCAAGCGCAAATATGCCGGTTTACCTGTTTTTACCAGCGCTAATGTCGCTTTCTTGGCTTCTATCGCATCGCAGGGAGAAATGACATCCATGTTCGGCATCACCCGCATGAGAGCAATGTCTTCCAGGGCTTGGTGTGTTCCCCCGTCAGGGCCGACAGAAACTCCCGAATGCGAGCCCACGATTTTCACAGGCCGGTCGTTGTATGTTATCGTCGTTCTTATTTGCTCCCAGTTGCGCCCGGGAGAAAACATGGCGTAAGAAGAGCAGAAAGGAATTTTTCCCATAGCTGCCATTCCGGAGGCAATGGTTGCCAAATTTTGTTCGGCAACCCCAACCTGCACGAATCTCTCCGGAAATTTATCGGCAAATAAATTCATTTGGGTACTTTCCGTCAAATCCGCGCAAAGCCCCACCACATTGTTATCCGTCTCGCCTGCTTGAAGCAACCCTTGCCCGAAACCTTTACGGATAGGGATCTGCTCAACATCGGAGTTAAAAATTTTCGGATTTAATTTTAATTTAGGATTAAGCATAACTTTACAAACTTTATAATTTTATGAACTTTCTACTCACTGATGCTCGCTTTTAATTTTGCCGCCCAGCGTCCTTAATTCTTTCAGCGCCATTTCCGCCTCCTTTTTGCTTGGCGGTTTGCCGTGCCAATGATAATCGCGTTCAAACTCTTTCACTTCTTTGCCGGGTATCGTGTGCGCGATAATGACCGTCGGTTTTTCATAAATCGTTTGCGCTTCTTCTATTACTTCATTCAACATTCTAAAATCATGTCCGGAAACTTCTATTACATGCCAGTTAAAAGATTTCCATTTACTATGAAGCGGTTCAAGCGGCATCACATCTTCGGTAAATCCTTCAATTTGAATATTATTTCGGTCAACAATCGCGATTAAATTTCGCAATTTATTTTTTCCCGCAAGCATTACCGCTTCCCAGGAATTTCCTTCGTCAAGCTCTCCGTCCGACATAAAACAATAAATAAATCTATCTCGGTCTTTCTTATCCATTCGGTCCGCCAAAGCCATCCCAATTGCTTGGGAAAGCCCCAAACCGAGAGGCCCGGATGAGGTCTCCACATAGGGCAGATATTCGCGGTGCGGATGCCCCTGTAGCCGGGTACCGAATTTGCGCAAGGTCTTCAATTCTTCCAGGGGAAAATACCCTGCGTGCGCCATGGTTGCGTATAAGACCGGGCAGATGTGCCCGTTGGAAAGGACCAACCGGTCGCGCTCTTCCCAAGCCGGATCGCTGGGATTGTGTTTTAAAACATGAAAATAAAAAAGGGTAAAAATATCTGCCATCCCGAGCGGTCCGGCGGTGTGTCCGCTCCCCGCTTCCACCAGCATTTCAATAATACTCTGACGTATATCATTTGCTTTCTTTGTCAGTTCTTTTATTTTTTCTTCAGTCAAAAACATGCTTTCTATTATACCAACAAACGAGGGCTATGGCCAAATTTATTTGGATAATGTCCGAGTGCCGTTGGTATATTGTAATCAATATACCAAACTTTGGAAAGTTTGGAGCGCGCCGATAGGGTCCGGGCTTTTCCAGATGGTCGAGCCGATAGAGAGTCGGTCGGCTCCGGCTTCCAGTATGGTTGAGACATTGTCCAAACTAATGCCGATATCCACCGATATAACAATTCCGGGCAATTCTTTTTTAAGAAATTTTATATTTTGAAGCGCCTTATCTGAAAATGTTTCGCCCTGATGGCCAATTTTGTCAGACCCCATACAGTGCAAAAAATCAACTTTATGAGACAACCTAGAAATGACCGCTAAATTGTCACTTGGCTTGAAAGCCAAACCTATTTCCACATTGTCCCGTATATATATATCCAGACCTTCCAAAAAGTGTTCAAAATCTTCAATATTCTTTTGCGCACCCAAGTGAAAAATCATCCTCTTCGGCCCCAGTTTCATATAAAGTTCAAAATTTTCCACAGCATCCGCCACCATCAAATCAAACTCAAAATCAAATTTTTCCCAATACGGTAATCCTTCTTCTTCGTCAATAATCTTGAGAAAATCCCCGTCATTAAATCCTCCGGAAGCAAAAGGCCAGGTCCGGCTTTCGGTAAAAATGCCGTCGCAAAAGTCCAATTGCACGCAATTTACCCGCTCGCACAGGACCGCCAGTTTGTTTTTTATCTCCTTAAAATCCTTTTCCAAAATTGCGGGAATTATTTCAGCCATATATGAGTCGTTAATCTATTTTTATCGCGTCAATTTTCGCCAAGCGGCGAATGTGCCTTTCGTCCCTGTTGAAAGGCGTGTTGAGCCAGAGATTTACGGTTTCCATCATGCTCTCCTCGGTAAAATATCTGGCGCCCAAAGAAAGGACGTTCGCGTTATTATGTTCCCTGGACCGGACAATTATATTGGACTCATCGTCCACAATGGGCTTCGCATTGCCATAATCAACAACGGCTCTAACATGAGGAAACCTGTTGGCAGTGATAGCCTCTCCTTCTCCCGTGCCTCCTAAAATAATGCCCTTCACTTTGTCGGGATTTTTGGAAACCTCATGCGCGACAGGAACAACAAAATCCGGATAATCATCTTCCTCGTTGTATTCAAAAGCGCCCTTGTCCACGACTTCATACCCTTGAAGCTTCAGGAAGGAAACAAGTTTTTCTTTGAGCACATATCCCGCATGGTCCGTGCCAATACAGATTTTTCCGCCAAGGGCGGACCCGCCTCTGGCGGGCAGTTCTCCTGTATTCATAAAAGTATTATATCATTTATGCATTTCTCTGTGCAATTCCGAAAACAAGGCCACGGTTTTGCCGAAATCTTTTTCGTTAACTATGAAAATGAGTTCAGTAGGCGTAGATACCAGTTCTTCCAGGTTTATACGGGCGCGGGCGGTTACCGAAAGGAGCGAGAAAAAAACATTCGGGGTGCCGAAAACCTCCGGACCGAACGAAACCCCGACCGCCGCCAGATTGTGGTTGATAATTTTCGGCTTCATTTTGAAGTGTGTTAATACTTTATTCTCCATATTGGATGAACAGATGATGTCAATTTCTTTCGTTCCGATGGTAATCGTGAAAAAATCATCCTGCGAGACGGATATATTTTTGTGTAACAATTCAAGTTCTTTAATGAATTTATCGCTATTTCCGTAAGCTATTTCTGAGAGAGGAAGCTTGGTGGTTATGTTTTTTATTGCCACATTGTGTATCAATGGTTTTTCTTTTTTGAATTCTTTGCGCAGGCGCGACAGTGAAACCACAAGGCTCGCAATGGTAGTCTCTTTTTTGGCAAGAGATTCAACTCTGGGGCGGATATGGTACGCATAACTGCTCATGTTCATGTAACCGTTCGTAAGCGCTGTGTAGGCCTCCAAATCCCCCATTATTATATCGCGTGTTATGGACTGTATTTTTATCATTATTGAATTCTAACAGATTTAACAAAAAGTTACAAAATCAAGGTAAATGTGAGAAAACTTAATATCACCCCAAAAAGAAGATAAAATTGAGTTAATATGAGAAAAAAAACAAATAACTTATTAGACGCTATCGGAAACACCCCCTTGGTAAGAGTCCCCTTCAATACTCCCGCTAAGATTTTTGCCAAATTGGAATACCTGAATCCCGCAGGCAGCATCAAGGACCGTTCCGCTCTATTTATGATAGAAGAAGCGGAAAAAAAGGGCTTGCTCAAATCCGGAGGAACTATTATTGAATCATCCTCGGGTAATCAGGGGGTTGCTTGCGCAATGATTGGGGCAATGAAGGGATACAAAGTCATTATTACCGCTTCGCCCGCCATGAGCGAGGAAAAAATAAAAACAATCAAGGCCTATGGCGCAAAAGTCATTATGTGCCCGGCTGTGCCCATCCATGACCCGAAGAGCCGCCATAGCGTAGCAGAAAAACTTTTAGAAAAAACACGAAATTCCTTTATGCCCAACCAGTATTTCAACCTCTCTAACCCCAAAGCCCATTACAATTCCCTGGGCCCGGAAATATGGCGCCAAACAAAAGGAAAAATCACTCATTTTTTCGCGGCGGCCGGGACAGGAGGCACTATCAGCGGCGCGGGAAAATTTCTGAAAGAAAAAAATCCGAAAATCAAAATTATGGCGGTTGATATTGACACTTCCTTCCATTCCACAAACGGACATCCAAAACCTTACAAAATGGAAGGGATAGGAATCGATTTTGAGACCCCCTGCCTCAACGAATCCGTAATTGATAGATTTTTCCCGGTTTCGGACAAACATGGTCTCGGAATGTTAAAGACAATGGCAAAAAAGGGTTTCTTGATCGGCACAGGCAGCGGCGCAGTGTCTTATGTGGTCCAAAATTATTTAAATAAACTAAAAAAAGGAGATGTGGTAGTGATGCTCTTCGGCGACTCCGGCCGCGCTTATTTGTCCAAGAATTATTACTAAAATATTTTATCGGCTTATTTTATCGTATTCCCTGTCTTGATGACGTGGTCCACCAGAGTGTAAGTGTATCCCATTTCGTTATCATACCAGCCCATGACTTTTACCAGGTTGCCTCCGACCACGCGGGTCATTTTCAGGTCGGCAATGCAGCCGTAGCGGCTACCCAAAATATCGCTTGATACCAGCGGCTCTTCGGTGGCGGTAAAAAGGTTCGTCCAGCGCGGGTCTGCCGCGGCTTTTTTCAAAATGGCGTTTATCTCTTCAACGGTTGTCGCGCGCTTCGCAATGAGCGTAATATCAACGATTGACCCGGCCAGAACAGGCACGCGGATGGAAATCCCGTCAAAAAGCCCCTCCAGCTCCGGGAAGGCCTTGGTCACGGCGATAGCCGCTCCGGTTGAACTCGGAACAATATTGGCCGCGGCCGCTCGGCCCTCGCGCAAGTCCTTCTTGGAAGGCCCATCCACCAACGCCTGGGAAGCGGTGTATCCGTGCACGGTATTGAGAATCGCCTTTTCAATGCCGACCGCTTCGTGTAAAATCGCAATCAAAGGCGAAGCGGCGTTAGTCGTGCAGGATGCGTTGGAAGTGATATCGCAAGTGCCGAATTTTTCTTCATTAATTCCCATTAAAACAGTTTCGCCTTTCACCCCTTGCCCGTCCGAAGCCGAGGCGGAGGAGGGTTTGGCCGGAGCTGTAATTACCACTTTCTTGGCGCCCGCATCTAGATGCGCTTTTGCTTTGTCAAAAGTCGTGAAGAGTCCGGTGGACTCCACTACTACGTCAATGTTTAAGTCCTTCCACGGAAGTAGGGTTGGGTCTTTTTGCGCCAGAACTTTTACGGTCTTCCCGTCAATTACCAAACTATCCCCTTCAACTTTTATATCATGATTCCACTTTCGATAAACCGTGTCGTATTTGAGAAGGTAGGCCATATTCTCCAAGCTGCCTAAGTCATTGACCGCCACTATTTCAATCTCCGGCTCGTCCTTCGAAGCCTTGGCGAAGTAGGACCGCTCCCAAGCAATTTTTAAAAAAGCTCTGCCAATCCTGCCAAAACCGTTAATGCCCACGCGTATTGTTTTCATGATTATAAATTATAAAATTAACCCCAACGACCTATTTTCCTTTCCGATTCACCATATAATAAAACTTTATTGTTTAATTTCTTTTTCATTGGAATTTTCTCAAAAAGCAAATCTAACACTTTTAACTTATTCATCACAAATAAAACTTCTTTATAGTGGTTGGAACCGCTATTTCTCATTTCCAGTTCGCCGAGATTATTACCTTTATATTTAAATAAAACTTTTTGTTCTGAAGTTTCTTTTTTACTTCTTGCTTTAGAGTTGGTAATCACTAAATTATCGGCAAAAGCACTAATGACATCTTTGTAAGTAAAAACATGAAAAATGTTATCATGTTTAACTGCCAAATAATTAACCTCTCCTCCGTTAAATATGGATTTTCCTAAAAATGTTCTAACGCGTCTTTTTTCCTGAAATTTTTCAAGAAGTTCTTTCATTAAAAATCTCAATTTTTCTTTATAGAATTTTTTATTTTTCTGATAATCTTTAAAATTTTCAGGATAAAGCTCTATGCATTTAATTAATATCTGGCCTATGCCATTCATTGATTGAAAGGCGTCATCTGTCTCAAATCTGCTTTTGTGATATAAAAATATTTGCCATCTCTTACTTCCGCTTTTAACCGAGTAAGAATCTCCAGACAAATCAATAACATCTTTTTTTGCTTGTGGATCGTTCTTATAATCATTTTTTAAACCTAAAGACAGGGCGAATTCCAGGGCATCTTTGTGCCCTTCTGTTCTAACAAATCTTGCCTTTTCAGTTGTCATTGCTTTTCTTTTTTTCATAGTTTCACAATCAAAACCTCGTGAGATTTTTTAACATGACTCATGTTGCCATTTTTTCTGTTTAATCCAATTCTCGTCTCACCCTGACCCATAGTATATTGCCAAGAAACATTAATAAACAAGAAATCTTTGTACCACTCCCTGATGGTTGAACAGTCATTGTAAGACAATATAAACCGCCCCTTATGTTTTAGCAATAAATCCCTCAACTTTTCATGGTCAAAATTATTATGATGAACTGGAAAATTTCTCTGTGGATATATACCCTTAAACATCTTACTATCGCCTTCTAAAAAATATGGTGGATCGCAATATAAAAAATCATTTTCAAATTTCGGAATAACATTTTCAAACGTATCACAACGAACATCCAGATTGGAAACTTTAAAATTTTTGACTTTTTCCAACATCGAGACATATTTTTTATCTTGCATATAAACGGAAGACGGCCAACTTAAGAATCCTGGGCCATAAGAAGTGTTATGGTTAAAATAATAATGGGCAGCCAAATCTAAGTCACTCAGCTCTTTTTCTTTTTCCCAGTATTTTTTAAGTTCATCTTTTATTTTCTTAAAAGTTTTTGCATCTGGTTTTAAATTACTTAATTTTTTATAAAGTGCTTTAGGGTTTTTTAATTGCACTTGCCAATATTTTACCAATATATCAAAAATATCATATCCAATAACTGGTAATCCTAATTCTTTAGCGATGGCAACTTCAACCGAACCCCCTCCGATGAATGGAGAAATCACCCGCTGGACATCTTCCGGTATTAACTCAATTATCAAACCAGTGGCAAGGCTCTTGCCCCCAGCATATCTAATGGGAGCTCCTAAATAGCGCTTGTATTTATTTTTACCGGTCGGACTTTTCAGTCCATTTAGAAATAAATTTTTCCTCTCAGTAAAAGAATCTGCCGACGGGAAGAGTCTTTTTATTGAATTGGAAAGATTTTTTTTCTTTGGAAAATATATATCGGGAAGTGTACTTATCAAATCCATACTTTTCCATTATACCAATAATAAGGAAAAAGTGTATAATCTGAAAAATGGAAGAAAACAAGCCACAATTCATCCACCTCCATACCCATTCCCACTATTCCCTCCTAGACGGGCTTTCCAAGCTTGAGGATTTAATAGATTCGGCAAAAAAACACAAAATGTCCGCCATGGCCCTGACCGACCACGGCAACATGTATGGCATTATTGAATTTTACAAGTTGGCAAAAAAAGCCGGCATCAAGCCGATCATTGGAGTGGAAGCGTACATGACGGCCGGTTCGCGCCTGGACAGAAGCGCCGAGGCAGGAGGCACCAAGCGCTATTACCATTTGACCCTGCTGGCTAAAAATCTGGAAGGATATAAAAACCTGATCAAATTGGTTACCATCGCCAACCTTGAAGGATATTATTACAAGCCGAGGATGGACAAAGAGATACTCCGCAAATATTCCGGCGGAATCATCGCCCTTTCCGGATGCCTGGGCGGAGAACTGTCGCAAACGATTGTCAAAGAGGATATGAAAAAAGCCGATGAGCTTATCTTGGAGTACCAGGACATTTTCGGCAAAGAAAATTATTTTATAGAAATCCAACATCACCCGTTGGTGGAAAATGACCAAAAGGTGCGCAGCGCCCTGGTAACGCTCGCCAAAAAGCACGGCATACCGATAGTCGCAACCCAGGACTCGCATTACCCCTGTAGCGAGGACCATGAGGCGCACCGTACCCTGTTGCAGATCAACACCCAGGGTGACGCCAGAGAAGGGGCCAAATTTGAATTCTCCGACGACGATTTTTCATTTATCAGTACCGAACAAGCGTTCCAGATGTTCAAGGATATTCCGGAAGCGGTGGAAAACACGAAAAAAGTCGCCGATATGTGTAATCTGGAACTTCAGCTCGGAAGCTGGGTTTTCCCGGATTTTAAAATTGAAATCGATAAAACTTACGCGGAGAAATTGCGTGAACTTACCTATGCCGGATTTAAACAACTAGGACTGAAAGAAACGCCGGAGATAAAGGAACGGGTAGAATATGAATTAAAGATTATCTCCGACAAGGGTTATGAACCGTATTTCCTGGTGGTGGGAGATTTATTGCGTCACGCAAAAGAAAACGGAATATTGACTACTATCCGGGGATCGGTTGCGGGCTCCATGGTCACGTATCTTCTCGGAATTACCAATGTGGACCCGATAGAATACAAACTGCCCTTTGAAAGGTTCTTGCACTCGCGCCGGCCTTCGGCTCCTGATATAGACATGGACTTCGCGGACAACCGCCGGGATGAGATGATTGAATATGTAAAGAAAAAATACGGCGAAGATAAGGTAGCGCAAATCGGAACTTTCGGCACCATGATGGCACGGGGCTCGGTACGTGATGTTGCCAGGGCTTTGGGCTATGAGTACTCTGTCGCCGACCGAATCTCTAAAATGATTCCCCTAGGCGCGCAGGGTATGCCAATGACCATAGACCACGCCATAGAAATAGTGCCGGAACTGAAAGAGGCATATAAAAAAGAAAAAGACACAAAGAAAATAATTGACTTGGCCAAGAAACTGGAAGGGTGTGTCCGGCACATCTCCGTACATGCGGCCGGAGTTGTCATCGCCCCCCGACCGCTCACGGAATACACTCCGCTGCAATATGACCCGAAGGGCGAAGGAAAAATAATCACCCAGTATGACATGTACAGCATAGAAGAAGCGGGTCTTTTGAAATTTGATTTTCTGGGAATTCGCAACCTGGCAATCCTGGCGGATGCGGTCAGTTTGGTAAAAAGATTTTACGACATAAACATTGACATAGAAAAAATTCCGCTGGATGACAAAAAAACTTTTGAACTGCTGGCCAAGGGTCAGACAGAAGGACTTTTTCAGTTAAATGGTTCCGGGATGACCAGATACCTGAAAGAACTGAAGCCCACTTCCATCCACGACATTAACGCCATGGTCGCCCTATATCGCCCCGGCCCGATGGAATCAATCCCGGAATATATCAAGCGCAAACACAATCCCGGTCTGGTTAAATACCTGGACCCGCGAATGAAAAAGTTCCTGGGTGAATCATACGGGCTGATAGTTTACCAAGATGATCTTCTGTTCTGCGCGCTGGAACTGGCCGGCTACAACTGGGAAGAAGTGGACAGATTCCGCTATGCGGTCGGCAAAAAAATACCGAAGGAAATGGCGGCGCAATATGAAAAATTCACCAAAGGCATCGTCGCCAATGGGCAAACCCAGGAATTTGCCGACAAACTTTGGAAGCTTTTTGAACCGTTTCAGGCCTATGGTTTCAATAAGGCCCACGCCGCTTCCTACGGTAAGGTTGCCTACCAGACGGCCTATATGAAAGCGCACTATCCGGTGGAATACATGGCCTCAATCCTGACGGCCGAGAGCGGCGATGTGGAAAAAATTGCCGAGATAATAGAAGAGTGCAAGAATATGAAAATTCCGGTGCTGCCGCCTAATATTAACGAAAGCTTTGGCGGGTTTACCTGTCTGTCGTCCAAGCAAGGGATAAAAGTGGATAACGAGAACCGGAGCGAAAAAATAAGATTCGGGCTTTATACCATAAAAAACTTGGGAACCGACATTGCGGACGCGATTATCACCGAAAGAAAATTAAACCCTGCCCGCCCTCAAGAAAGTTCGGGAGCAAGCGGGGGTAAATTCAAATCGGTCTCCGATTTCCTGGACCGCATTAAGCACAAGAACCTGAACAAAAAATCAATGGAGGCGCTGATTAAATCCGGCTGTATGGACGAATGGGCCGACCGCGGGGTATTGCTCGCCAATTTGGAGAGCATGCTGGAATACAATCACCAGAACTCCAAACAGAATGAGAATCAAATTTCCCTTTTCGGCGGAACATCCGCCGTCAAGGCTCCGGAATTCAAAATGCAGCCGGCCCAGGAAGCAACCCAGGCGGAAAAATTACTTTGGGAAAAAGAACTTTTGGGTCTCTATATTTCCGGCCATCCGCTTGACCGCCTGCGGGATAAATTGGAAAAGCGGGACATAAACATCAAAAAGATAAAAAAGGATATGGAGAACGGTATGCCGGTCACGATTGCCGGAATAATAGAAACCGTCCGGCCGGTAATCACTAAAAATAACGACCGCATGGCCTTCCTGAAAATTTCGGACCTGACCGACACGATAGAAGCCGTCGCTTTCCCTTCCATCTTTAAAGCATCCATTGATATATTGGTCCCCGAAAAATGCATCGCCTTCTCCGGCAAGGTCTCCAACCGCGGCGGCGAAAAAAGCATCGTCATTGAAGCAGTAAAAGAAATCTAAGACACTGAGGTCTTGCCTCAGTGATTATAATTTATCCATTCCAGTATTTCTTCCTTAAACTTTTTCTGGCTCAGAAAATAATCAGGGAAGGCCTTTTTATTTAAAATAATACTTTGAGGTCTCTTATCTTTGTTTACATAATCTAAATAACTTGAATATTCATATGTATTCAAAAATTCCAAAGTTTTTTGAATATTTTTAATTCCTTTTTCTTTCCAATTTTTATCTATCAATTTTACTGGGTTCAAATGTATGTACGAGAAAAGATATTTAAGAAATCTGTCACTACTAGCGTGTTGAGACTTAAATTTACCCTCAAATAAGCTGCCGCTCCTTTTATATTTTTGATTGTAATACATCACATACCCGGTACATACTTTTTGCATAAACTTACTGACACTTCTTTCCTTTGTTGGAGTGATTAGTATATGAAAGTGATTCGGCATTAAAGCATAAGCGCCAATCGCAACAAGTGGGTCACGATGGTCATGAAAAATAAATACATCGTGAATCTGATCCCTTAATTGTTTGTTATTTTTTTCATTTAAGACATATAACAATTTTATAAAGTGCAAATAGTCCTCTTTATCGTGAAATATTTTTTGCTTACTATTTCCGCGATTATAGATATGATAATATTCACCACACACAAAAGAGACTTTACGAATAGACATGCCATTATCATAACAAGTTTCCATCCCTGAGGCAAGACCTCAGAGATATAAGGCTTTAGCCGTAGAAGTCTTCCGGTTTTATGCCACATCGAGCCATAGCTTCGCTTGCCTGCTGAAGTAATGGGTTGAGTTTGTTCCAAATTTCAATTCCCATAATTTCAAAATTTATTTCCTTATCTACACGGTCAACAAGTTCACGGGCTTTTGGATTCTCTAAGAGACAAAGATCTCTGAAAAGTCCACGCAATTTGTCATAGGGCTCTTTGCGCTTTAATACTTCCTGAATTTGATTTACCAAACTAGAATTTTCTTCAAGAAATTTTCTCCATTTTTCTCCGTGTTTTTCAGCTCTTTTAAGATATACATCAACGATACAAGCATCGGGTTTTGATTTTTCAAGTTCTATCGCTTAGAAAAGAAGGTAAAAATTATTGCCAAATTCTTTATAGTTTCCTTCTGTAGTTGGCTTCGAGGACAAACCTACTTTCCGCGCAATATCCAGCATTTCTTGGTAAATCCTTTCTCCAGCTATCAACTCCGGGTCTTTTGGTTGTGGTGACCTATCTATCATATATTTATCATAACATGTTAATTATAAAGAGACATTGCCTTTTCCTTCCCTTCGGCGAATATCATCTCCACCGCTTCGACTACTTTTTTGGAAAGTTTTTTGATTGTTTCCATTTCGGACTTTTTGTATTCGCCGAGGAGAAAATTAAGCACCGCTTTCTCCCCTTTCGGCTTACGTATCTTCCCGGATGGGGTCGTGGAAGAAATACCCACCCGGATGCGCAGGAATTCCTGGCTTTTCAGGGCCTTGATGACGGAGTTAAGCCCGTTATGCCCGCCGGAAGAGCGGTTAAAGGAAATTTTTATTTTGCCGAGCGATAGGTCAATATCGTCGTGAATTACCACCAGGTCTTTCAGGTCTTTCTTGCTTTTTACCAAGGGCGCAACCGCGCGCCCGGAATTATTCATAAATGTATCCGGAGTAATAAACTTAATTTTGCCGTCACCCAACTTTTTTTCAATCAGGTGCGCTAAAATTCTCCCGGTATTGTGCCTTGAGTTTTCGTATTTCTCTCCCGGATTTCCCAAACCGACAACTAATTTCATATTCTCACTATAAAACAAACTCTCGTATGATGTCAAGGATTTTTTATGGTATATTAAAACACATGGAACCGATAGAATCTCAGGAAAAAACGCGAGAAAAAACCACCGCGCAGTCGTTTTGGGAACTGGTGCGCTTCGCGCTTATCGCCCTGATTATCGTCATTCCCATACGCCTTTTTATCGCCGAGCCGTTCGTCGTCTCGGGGAATTCCATGGTGCCGACATTTGAAAACGGGGATTACCTGATTGTTGATAAAATATCCTATGAGCTGGGCAACATCAAGAGAAACGATGTGGCGGTCTTCCGGTATCCCAACGACCCGACAAAATTCTTTGTCAAAAGAATTATCGGCCTGCCCAACGAAACGGTGGACATAAAAGGAAGCGAAGTGACCATTACCAACAGAGAGAGCGAGGAAAGCTTCACGCTGGATCAGCCTTTCGTGAAAAATTTCGCCAACAATAATACGCATCTTGAATTAAAAGACGATGAATATTTTGTAATGGGTGACAACAGAAGCGCCAGTTCCGATTCAAGATATTGGGGAGCGGTAAAAAGAAATTTTCTTCAAGGAAAAGCATTTCTACGCCTGTTGCCGGTAAACCAGATAGATTTCTGGCCGGGCAGTTATAAGCCGAACAATAAATAAAATTGATGAAAAAAGCGCATACCGGTAAAAATAAAATAACAGAAGTATCGTCCCCGAAAGGAATGAGAGACCTGATGAACGAAGAGTACTACTCGTTTCAGGGATTTTTTGAAAAGGCGCAGGAGGTGGCCGTTTATTACGGATTCAAGCCGATTGAGACCCCGATGCTGGAACACCAGGAGCTCATTGAGGGAGGTGTGGGCGCCGGCACCGACATCGTGGACAAGGAAATCTATACGCTTAAGACCAAGGGCGGAGACCACTTAGCGCTTCGGCCCGAGCATACCGCCCCCCTGATGCGCGCCTATGTAGAACACGGAATGCAGACAATGCCCCAGCCGGTAATGTTTTATCAATATGGCCCGGTCTTCCGGCACGACAAACCTCAGCGCGGGCGCTACCGGCAATTTTGGCAGTTTGACCTGGACTGCCTGGGCAACGACAAAAGCATTATGGACGCGCTGGTTATCAAGGCAAGCATGAGCATTCTGGAAGAAGCCGGAGCAACAGACCTCTCCGTGGACATAAACTCCATTGGTGACAAAGAATGCCGCGGCGCCTACCTAAAAGAGCTGACCTCCTATTACCGAAAAAATTTAAGCGGCTTGCCGGCGGTAGACCGCGAGCGCATGAAGACCAATCCGCTCCGGATTTTGGACTCCAAGGAGGAAAAAACGATAAAATTAAACGAACAGGCCCCCGATTCCATCTCTTTCCTCTGCGCTCCCTGTAAAAAACATTTCAAAGAAGTGCTGGAATATTTGGAAGAAATGAATATAGCTTACAATATAAATAAAAATCTGGTACGCGGGCTTTCGTATTACACCCGAACCGTTTTTGAGATTATTGAGCAGGGCGGCAATGAAGACGGAATTCCTTTGGCGCTGGGCGGCGGCGGACGCTACGATTACCTGGCCCGCCAAATCGGAAGCAAAAAAGACGTTCCGGCAGTGGGCTTTTCCATCGGGGTGGACAGGATAGTTGCCGCGCCGTGGTATAAAAAACTTTCGCCGCGCATATTAAAAAAGCCGAAAATATATTTTATCCAGCTCGGCGCCGAGGCCAAACTAAAAAGCTTGAATATAATTGAGATACTGCGCAAGGCGCACGTCCCCATCGCCCAGTCGCTTTCCAAGGACAGTTTGGGTTCGCAGCTTTCAATTGCCGAGAAACTATCTATTCCCTATGCCATCATCTTCGGAGTAAAAGAAGCGCTTGATAATTCGGTGATTGTGCGGGACATGTCAAACAGGTCTCAAGATACCGTAAAATTAAGTAAACTGCTTGAATACTTAAAGGAACTTAAGTAATAATGAAAAAAATAGTTCAAAAAGAAGATAAAGTTTTACGTCAAAATGCTGATGAAGTGCGCGTTGCAAATATCAAAACAAAAAAAATACAAAAAGTGTTGAAGGAAATGTCCGGAGCGCTCAATAGCCAAGACGACGGTGTGGCTCTGGCCGCGCCGCAGATAGGATATCCGCTCCGAATTTTTGTCGTATCCGGAAAAATATTCACAAAAGATTTTGTTCGCGCAGAAAAAGCCCTGACGCTCGAAGAGGTCGGGGTCCCGGCCGCAAGCATCGGAAAGAAAACGAAAAATTTGGTTTTTATCAACCCGAAAATTTCCAAACTTTCCCGTGAGAAAGAATGGGTGCCGGAAGGCTGTCTTTCTGTCCGGTGGCTCTACGGCCGAACCTTCCGGTCCAAAAAGGCGACCATCGCCGCTTATGACGAGAACGGCAAAAAATTTACCAGGGGAGCCTCGGGCTTGCTGGCGCAGATTTTTCAGCACGAAACCGACCACCTAAACGGCATACTCTTCATTGACCATGCCAAGGATATAAAAGAAGAATTGCCACGGAAATAGATTCCAAATTCCGCCTTTTTAACAATAGTTTTATGAATAAATCAAATTTTGCATTTTTCGGAACCCCGGATGTGGCCTCGGAGACTCTCCAAATCTTGAAAGAGAACGGCTATCTGCCGTCTTTGATTATTACCTCTCCCGACAAGCCCCAAGGGCGCAAAATGCTCATCACTCCCCCGCCGGTCAAGGTCTGGGCGGAGAAAAACAAGATTCCGTACATCCAGCCGGAAAATCAGGCGGAACTTCTCCCCTATGTCAGACATAGGGGAAATTCCCCTATGTCTGACATAGGGGAGGGTAAAAACTTTGACCTATTTATCATTGTCGCTTACGGAAAAATACTTCCGGAGGAAATTTTGAATATTCCGAAGTATGGCTCTATCAACATTCACTATTCTCTGCTCCCCAAATACCGCGGGGCTTCCCCCGTGGAATCCGCAATTTTAAACGGCGACACGGAAACCGGCATAACTATCCAAAAAATGACATATAAGATGGATTCGGGCCCGATTATCGCAACGGAAAAAACGGCGATACCGCCGGACGAGAAGGCCCCCGAGTTGCGAACTCGCCTGATAAAAATCGGCGGGGAGCTGCTGATAAAAATTTTGCCGGACTTGGCGGACGAAAAAATTAAAGAAGTGCCGCAAGATGAAAGTAAAGCAACATACTGCGCGAAAATAAAAAAGGAGGACGGGCTACTGGACTTGGATGACGACGCGGTAAAAAATTACAACAAATTCCGTGCCTACGCGCACTGGCCCAGGACTTTCTTTTTTTCCGCCAAAGGCGGATCCGCCTCTGGAGGAAAAGACGGCAAACGAATTATTGTCACCGACGCCGCGCTCCAAGATGGGAAATTTGTCATAAAAAAAGTGATTCCCGAGAGCGGAAAAGAAATTGATTATAAAAATTTCGGTTAACAAAGTACGTATTTAATTACGTAATTAAATACATATTTTCAATCTACGCTATAGCGTAGATTGTCAAACTTCCTACTGATAGTATTATGGCAACGGTCGCTGCTATTGTGTTATTACTACATTATTACTACATTTAATACACTTCTTGCTGGTAGTATTTTTCGTAATAAACTATTTCCGGACGATTGGAGGCGTAAGAGGTTTCAAATTTAATATCACAGCGTCCCTTGTGGTGAGCGTGCTCTTTGTCGCACATGCATTGCCTGTGCCAAAGTTTAAGGGGATTCCTGAATTTATTTCTTTGAAAATGCCGGCAATTTGAGCATAGGTGCGGCAGGAGTAAATTCATTCTTTTATAAAAAATTCTGTATCCCTGCCAATTTAATCTTCTCTTTATCCTGCACTCTGGGCAAAAAGTTGGAGTTGGAACTTTCATTTTTTCATAAAACCCAAAATCATCTGGCTCAATAATGAAGTCCTTTTTGCAGTTTTGGCAGGTTTTGGTTTCGCTTTGCATAATCTACCCCGTCGGGTGTTGGACACCTGTCAGGTGTCCAACACCCGCGTTTTAGTATTTAGAGGTAAAAGGATTCCTTCTGGAAAGGCCTTTGAGCATTTTTTTGACGCTGGCTGCGCCGCGTTTGAAAAGCGTCTGTCGGCGGTCTTTATTCTTCCTAATTTCATTTGAAAGGATTTCCTTTATTTCGTCAATTGCGCTGTAGAGGTCTTCGTGATCGGTTTCGCCATAAAACTCTTCCCTGCCCGAGAAAATCATACAACTTGCGTGGAAAATTTCTCCCGCCTTATGGTGATTGGTTGTTTTAACAACTTCAAAATTCGCCTTTACCTCTCCTTCTCTTCCAGAGAGAAGCTTCTCCAGTCCACTTATTCTTTTCGAGATATATTCCGTAATTGCTTCCGTTAATTCCATATTTTTACCCTGAAAATTTATTTGCATATAGTTATTGTATCATAAATTTTGTTCTCTTATAATCTCTTTTTCTTTTTGAACAAGTATTCTATTTATCCATATCTGGATTATGACAAAAACAAGCAATATCAGAAAAATAAAACCTATCCCCGCGTAAATATCTTCCAAGATGTGTGAAATATAGTTGAAGCCGAGGCCGGAGAGAAAACCAATGGGGATAAGTACAATAAGCCAGATGAAAATCGCCCCTATGTTATAGCGTATGAAGTTTTTGAAAGTCATGCCTGTCCTGCTGACATACATGATTATTACCACGCGAGTGCCAACGACGAATTTAGCGAAAATAAAAGCCAGAAAATGATTTCCTCGGCTCAAACGACGGATGGCTTCGGTAATGGCTGAAACGGTACCCACGGTATACCGATGTTTCGAAATTTTGTCGACCGTCTTAGTCCTGCCCAGTATAAACCACAAAGTGTCCGACGAGAAAACTCCCAGCACGCTGATCAGAAAAAAAGGAAATAGCGGAAAAACATTTTGCGCCACCAAAAAAGAAAGAGCGAGGATTGCCAACTCTCCACCAAAGGCCGCTCCTAAAAAGACAATTATAAACTGGAATGACGGGTAGTCGAGAAAAACCATACGCGACCATTCTATCAACTCAATCATACAATACATCTTATCAGTTCCTGTGATAAAATGAAATAATGTCGGAACCAATCAAAATACTCATAATCGGCAATGGATTTGGCGGAATATATGCGCTTAAAAATTTGCATAAATTTTTTCATAAAGACAAAAGAGTCACACTTTCTCTGATTGGTGAAAAAAACCATTTTCTATTCACTCCGTTGTTGCACGAAGTGGCAACCGGAGGAATAAACGCAAGCAACATCACGGAGCCGATCCGCAAGGTGCTGGGATGCTGCCTGCATGAATTTTATCTGGGAAAAGCGGAATTCGTAAATACGGCGGACTGAACGGTCAGAGCGGGCAACCATCTCATTCTCTATGATTATCTGGTGCTGGCGCCGGGAGCGGAGACGAATTTTTATAACATACCCGGAGCGGAAAAATATTCCTTGCCGCTGAAGTCCATCAGTGACGCGGTGAAAATAAAAAATCACTGTATCGTGCAGATGGAACGCGCTTCGCACACCCAAAACCGGAACGAGAGGAAAAAGATGCTCCGCTTTGTCGTGGTCGGAGGCGGCCCTACCGGCGTAGAACTGGCGGCTGAGCTGGAGGAGTTTATCAAAGAAACTTTCTCCAGTTATTACCCGCCGGAAATTATTGCCGATGCCTCCATCGTGCTGGTGCAAAAAGATCGGGAGCTGGTCCCCCATTTCGGGCCGCGCGTGCGCCAGCAGAGTTTGAGGACCTTGGAGAAGAAAGGTGTCACGGTTATGCTCGGAAGTACGGTCAAGGAGGTCGGAGTATCGTATATAGTTTCGGATAAAAATGTAAAAATTTTCGCGGAAACCGTCATCTGGGTCGCCGGTGTCAAGCCGGCTGAGCTTAAGTTTGACGGAAAGGTTGCGCAATCACCCGACGGCCGGCTGATTGTCAACCAATATCTCCAGTTGGAAAACTACCGGAACATCTTCGCACTCGGGGATTTTGCCTCGTTTGCGCAAAAAAACAGGAAAAATGTCTTTGTCCCTCTGCCGGCCTTGGCCCAGGTGGCGGAGAAACAGGCGCGCGCGGTCGCCAAAAATATACAACTGGCAGTAGCAGGCAAGGCGCTGAGGGCGTTCCGCTACCGCCATGCCGGTAATCTGATTTCGCTCGGGCAATGGATGGCGGTCGGCGAAATGCTTAATTTTACTTTTTCCGGGCGCCTTACTTGGTGGGTCTGGCGGACGATCTACCTTTCCAAGCTCATATCTTGGAGAAAAAAAGTTCGGGTTGCCATTGATTGGACGATGAACCTTTTCTCGCCTCGGGACATATCCGAGCTGTAAAAAACATTACTCATGCTTGGAGCGCGAAGAGGGTTTTACATCCCGCGTCAGGGCGCGAAGAAGAGTATCTAACTCAATGGTTGCCACTCCGACAACCGTGTCAGCCGCGCCATAATATATATATAGCAGTCCGTCCTTTTCAACCATCCCGCACGGAAAAACAACATTGTTAATTATACCCGTTGTTTCATACGGTTCTTCCGGTTCAAATATCGGGTCAGTGGTGCGCGCAAGGATAATTGCCGGATCGTTCATGTCAAGTAAAACCGCGCCGATGCGATAGGTGTTGTGGTTTTTTGAAACACCGTGATAAAGAAGCAACCATCCGTATTTTGTTTTTAAAGGCGGCGCGCAAATACCGACCTTAAAACTGTCCCATGTATTTATCCTCGGCCCCAGAATCCTGATGCATTTCTTGACGATTTCTTTTTTGAAATTAAGCGATTTTAAATAATCTCCGCATATTTCGTTCTCCACTCTATGCAAAATAAAATACTTGCCATTTGTTTTTTCCGGGAAAATACAGGTGTCTTTGTCGTCAAATCCTCCCGGAGTGATTACCACCGGCTTTTCCCATTTCCAGTTTCGGAGCAGGAAATTTTTTTCGCTAATGGACGTGACGGCAACGCGGGCCGGACCAATACCGTCAAAGGCCGTGTAGCACATATAGATTTTTTTCCCTATTTTAGTTAATCGCGGGTCTTCACATCCGGAATTTCCGCCGGAAACCTTTTTCATTTCAAAATCCTCTCTGGGAATATAGGCGGGTTCCGAATACCGCGCATCAACGGAAACACCGTCTTTCGTTCCGGCATAACCAATGGAGGATGTATTGTCTTCCGAGAGTGCTCTGTATAATATATGCGTCGTGTTCTTAAGATAAAGAGCGCCTGGATTGAAGGTGGCTTTTGCTTCCCAGAGATGGGTTTTATCCGGCACGATAATGGGGTTTTGTGGACCACGACAAAAGTGCCATTTCTCGGCCGTTTCCGGACGCATGGTCGAAATAAGGTCCACTAAATTTACGCGAGCTAGGCATACTGTTGTGTCCGCGGCCCCGTAGTATACAAAAAGTTCGTCTTTCTCCAAAATTGCCCCTGTCGGGAAGACAATGTCGGGAACATGGCCCAAGAGTTCATATGATTCTCTCGGAACCAAGAGGGGTCCGCGCGTGCGCCCCAGTATTTTAAACGGGTTGTCAAAATCAAGCAGTGCCGCTTCAACCCCGAAGATGCGGTCTCCTCCGGAAAAATAATTCTGGATATGCGAGTATACCAAGAGCCATCCGTGGGAGATTTTAACCGGTGTCGCTCCGACCTCCACGTGATCGGAAGAATTTTTTTTCAGATCAATTGTGTATTTATCCACATTTACATACCATTTGTTCCAAAACTTGGGATTCCACAACTCTTCCATCCTATCTACCTGTGCAATGGCGATTTTCGCGGGAGGCATATCCGTATTGACGGTAAGTATCACCGTAATTTTACCGTTAATGCGCTCCGGGAAAAGCGTCATGGCCTTGGCATTAAAGGGCGTCACCAGATGACGCTCTTCTATTTTTTTTAAGTCCCTGGAAATTGCCACTGCCACCTTGATTCCGGTCGCCTCAAACGGGTATTTGGAAAGAGCGGTATAAAACGTGTAATAATTTCCTTCAAAATAAGTGAGGCGGGGATCTTCGCACCCGTATTTTTCCCACTCCTCTTCCGGGACAATAAACGGCTGGCGCTCATCAAAATGCCGGCCGTCCTTACCTTCTCCTATGCCGATAATGGAAATTCGCTCCGGCTTGCGCAATACGTCAGAGGCTCCGATGGCGCGATAGACACCATAGAAAGTTTTACCTTTCCTGATAACACTCATGTTATACGTCGCAAAGGCCTCCCAATAGTGGTCTTTGTTAGGGACAAGAATCGGGTTGTGATGGGACCTTTTGACTACGTACATAGAGAATTATCTTTTAACTCTTTCTGCTTTTTAATTTGGACGCGCCGGAATAAACCAGTTCTTTCAAGAATGCGTCCAGATTGGCCGTGGCCACGCAAGAGACCTTGTCCGCGCCGCCATAATAAACGAAAAGCTCGTCCCCGCCCGAACGACTGGAGTCGTCCGGTCGGGCGGGTTTGACCACCGCTCCGCAGGCATACACCACGCCAGCTTTATATCCCTCATTCTCATACCATTCGTCCGGTTCCAGAATCGGATGCCTGGAATTATATAAAATTTTAGCCGGGTCTTTTAAATCCAAAATCATCGCCCAGAGCTTATATCGGTGCGAGTCGTGTTTTTCCATTTTATGGTAGAGGACCAGCCATCCGTATTTTGTCTTAATTGGCGCAGGCCCAACGCCTCTGATTAGCCTATCCCGCGCGGACCACAGGGAACTGCCCTGATGAACGCTGTGTATAAAATTCTCGCCATCCAGTTCATCCAGGGAAGAAAAATAATCTATCATGATGTGCGGGGAAATGCTGTGCAAAATCGCGTATTTGCCCTTTATCTTTTCCGGAAAAAGTACCCAATTTTTGTGGATTTCTCCCGGAGGAGAAATCAAGACCGGTTCTTTCCAGTCAAATCGCCTGCCGATAAAATCATCCAGGCTGATGGAGGTAAGGGCAATTCGCACGGACCCCCATCCGTCAAACGCCGTGTAAAGCATATATACTTTATCACTCAGAAGCGTCAGCCGCGGGTCTTCGCACCCGCCGCCCCATCCGCCGCCGGATATGTAGTTAATTTTAACCGCATCTTTTCTGACCGCGAATTTTCCTTTTTGGTAATAGGCTATTTTTTTTGAATTTTTATCAAACAAATAGCCGTTGTCGCTTCTGGCATAACCTAGTACGGAAATGTCGCTGTCGCCAATAGCCCGGTAAATGACATGCACTTTTCCGTCGCTGTAAACGGCGCTCGGATTAAAAGTCGCTTTTGATTCCCAATACGCGCTTCGCTCCGGCTCAATAATTGGATTTTTTTGGGACTTCCTGAGCTCCAGCGGGGAAGTTTTCTTTTTTGCAACCGCTTTCTTGACCGCTGTTTTCCGCCTGACAACAACTTTGGTTTTCTTCTTCCCGCCTTCGCCAAGGCTATGGCGGGCAAGTATTACTTTTCTTTGTCCCGTAGTGAGCTTTGCTCTACTACTGGGATTTTTTTTAAGCGCGGCCATATTTGTCTTCTATCCTAATAATGTCTTCTTCGTCAAAGTCGCCGGAGGAAATTTCCAGGAGTTGCGCGCTGTCGTTTTTCGTTTCAATGCGGTGTTTTTGCTGTTTTTTAATCATAAATTCGTCACCGGGCTTGGCGGTGATTATTTTTTCACCAATGGTTAAAAGCGGATGGCCGGAAAGAACCCGCCAAAATTCCGAACGATTGTTGTGATATTGCAGACTCAGGGAACTTTCCGGGTCTATTGAAATCACTTTTACCGTTGAAAAACTATTGTGGGTTAACTGCCGAAAATTCCCCCAAGGGCGTTCCTCTTGAAATATCTTAAATTTTCCCATATTCAGACATTATAACCCTTTATGACTTTAAAACCAATTTTATTACTTGAGTTCCAGGATTCTTTGCATTAATTTGTCCGCCGGCAGGAACTTCCCCCGCAGAGAAACATAAAATTTACCTTTTACCCTGCTTTTGTCGGCTGAAATGGGAATTCCGCTGGCCCCAAGAAGCTCATGGTCGTTGTAATTGTCCCCGATAGCCATGACATTCTCCTTCCTCAACTTAAAGATTTTCATCGCCTGCTTCAAGCCAAGCGCTTTAGTTTGGTCTTTTGTGATTAAGACGTCGTAGGCCTCGCCGTTCCAGTGGGTAGTCAGACCTTTTTCTTTTTTAACCGTTTTTTCAATCTCTTTTAACTTTCTTTTGCAATGCACGGTGATGATGAACTCTTTGGGTTCAAATCCTTTCACATTTTTGTTTTTGTCCGCTACCCGCTGCAACTTGGGAAATACTTTTCGCAAGCGTTCAAAGCTGTTGATGTGCTGGTAAATTTTCCCCCGATACCAGGTGGCGCTGCCGCATTCGTAAGTTAAACTGACAAAAGGCAGGATTTCCCGAAACATTTCCTGCAACATGTAAAGCCCCCGCCCCGAACTGATATTTATTAAAAATCCTTTTTTATTGAGCGCTTTGATTTGTTCGATTTGTTTTTTACTGATTACTTTCGTCTGCAGGGTAGTGGTATGGCCAACCTGCTTTATCTTGGTGCCCCGCGGAACCAGCACTCCGTCAACGTCAAAAACAATCATCTTAATCCGGCTGATATCTTTTCGCGACATTTGGTCTAATGGCAACATTTTATTTTTTCCTTCGTCCCGTAGTGAGCTTTGCTCTACTACTGGGATTCTTACTTATCTTCTTATGCACTTTTTTTATCAATTCGGACGAACTGCGCACTTTGCCTCCATACCCCACATTATACACCATTGTTATCCCGAGTTTTTTGTGTATTTGCCTTTCCCGATACAACGAGGACTCCGGATTGTCCGCGTCTTTCTCGTTTCTGTCTCCCCCGTTGGCAAAAACATGAGGTCTGACCCTGATTAACTCCATGCAAACACTCATATCCTTCGTATTCTTCTTATGGCTACTTAAGAGAACCCGGTCTACCGCCTGAAACGCTTCAATAATCTCTTTACGTTCGTGCTCCGGCATAAAAACATATCCCTTCTTGCACCGGAGCCAGTTGTCGTTGTTAATCACCACCACCAGCTCGTCGCCTAACTTTTTCGCCTCGTTGAAAAGCCGCACATGGCCGATATGCACCGGGTCGAATCCTCCGCTGACCATTACCACCTTTTTGGTTTTTTGGGGTGAAGATTTCTTATTCATTTATTTTAAAAATCCTACTTTAAAAAAACCTCAGGTTTTTTCTGCGTGAAACTTTCCTGGCGAGCATTTCTCGCTTGATTGCCAGTCGTTTTTTGGTCTTATGCGAACGTCTGGATTTCTTTTTCGGACTTAATGTAGTTCCTCTTTTTGCCATATGATTCTGCGGAATCATGCCGCACAACGTCAATTAAAGCGTGACACTATCCAATTGGTTATTGATAAGTTATTCCAGTATAGCAGACAAATCGGGAAACTTCTAATACCAATCCGCCAAAACTACTTGTATATTGGGGTTTTTGTCATTTACCAGCGTTTTGAATTTGGCAACATCGCTGAAACCTCCGGGCGTGCGGTAATGGTAGGGGTACACCGTCTTCGGCGCAAAAGCAAGTACCGCCTCAGCCGCCTCTTCCACGCCCATAGTGTAAGGCAGGTTCATTGCCATGAAAGCGATATCAATATTTTTCAAATTCTTCATTTCCGGAATACCCGCCGAGTCGCCGGAAATATAAACGCGCGTTCCATCCTTTTCCAGCACATAGCCGTTTCCCCTGCCTTTCGGGTGATAGAGGGTTTCCCCACCGGGCAGGTTGTACATCGGAATCGCTTCCACCTTGAATCCAAAATATTCTTTCGCTCCGCCGTTATTCATTACCGATGTTTTTCCCGCTAGTGCTTCCGGCAGTTCGTCCATCACCGCTTGGGGGGCGACGATAACCGCCTCCTCCTTGGCAAGCGCTTTGAGCCGCTCCGGGTCAAAATGGTCCTGGTGAATATCGGTCAGGAGAATCAGGTCGGCGGCGGGCTTGCCTTGATAGAGTTCCGCCCCGCCCACCGGGTCGGAATAAATGGCCTTGCCCGCCCAGTTCAAAATCAAACTGGCATGGGAAACCGGGTCAACGCCAACTTCGCCCGCAATATCTTTTTTATCTTCGTTGTTGCTCATTTTATTGATTAAAACCAAACCCACTATCACTATTATAAGAAGTATTGTCTTTTTCGCCATACGTATGTAATTAATTACGTAATTAAAATTCTAGCGCGCGCTTTGATTTATCATTTTTTGTACTCCCATAAGTATTCATTTTAACATAATCATTTCCCGTTTTCAGTGATATGTGCCGCCCCTTGACAAGAAAAATAAAAAAGTGTTAAATTATATTATGAAAGGGATGTCTCAACACGTTGAGAATAACCACCCCAAAAACAATTTCCTAAAGCAGGTTATTTATATGATAGGTCTGCCTGGAGTGGGTAAAACTACGGTAGGCAAGTTAATTGCAAAACGAACCGGCTTTGTGTTGCTTGACCACAACATTATGTATAAAGAGATTTGTTGTTTTTTAGAGAAAGGTACGTACGCCGCTCATTTATTAAACGGGAGGATGCATTTGGTAATAATGAACTTGCTTCTTATGCAATCTCCAATCCCAGGCATTATCTGCACAATGAGTATAAGATACGAGCCGACATCACAAACAGTCCGTAACGCCACCCGGATGATAAAACACGCAGGCGCCAAAGTTAATTTTGTAAAATTGGAGTGCGATTGGAACGAACACAAAAGGCGCATTTTAATGCCATCCAGACAGGGATTGAATAAAACAAACACTGTAGCAAAACTAAAAAAATATATGAATGGGGCATGCTTTAACGGACTCAAAAAATTTCCACCCCTGGTTATCAACAATACTCGCTTACCGGCCAACAAATGCGCCAAGAAAATTATTAATGCATTTGGGTTGCCTGAAAGGACTCCTGCGCGATAGATTTCTTCCCACAGGTAAGTATTTTGGTACGTATTTTTAATGCCTCCCTTTTTCGTCAGGTGGAAATTTTAGAATTTTGCCTTCTTTTTTTTCTGCTTCCGGCTCCACTATCTTAACGCCTCTTTTTTCCAAATTACCGGGATGTTTTTTCTTATGCTCTTCCAGTTCGGCCTTCACTTGTTTAAATACTTCCGGTACCCATGCTGCCGCGGCAAACTGGAGCTCGCCGGCTTTTAACTCCACCAACTCCCCCGCCATTTGTTCAAAACTCCAAAGAAGTTTGTCTAATTCCTCCAAGCTCTCCGAGCCGTGTATCATCTCTATTTTTCTTGAAAACTCTTCCGCCTCTTTCGGAGAGATAAGTTTCCCCTTTTCGGCCAATTTCTTCCGCAGAAATTCAGTCAGGCCTTTGGCAATTTCCGCGGCCAAATAGGGCAAATGCCATTCATCTTCAAGCCGGGCAAGCATTGGGGTAATTGTTGATTTGAATTTGTCCATTTTTATCTATTTTAGTACGGATTTTCTTTTCTAGCTTCTGGCAAATTAAAAAGATTCTTCCGGTTTTTTTCGCGGCAAACCCAACTTTTCCCTGAGAAAATCCAGGTCGCTGCTAAAATAAGGCCGCATTAGCGCCTCGTATTTTCTAATACCCCGAAAAACCTCCGGATGGTCTTTCATGGTTTGTTCTAAAAATTTTACTGATATGTTGAATGAGGGGTCTTTTGCCCTTTCTTGGTCAACAACAACCTGTAGGGTGGTCAGAATAGCCGCTTTAATTTCGGCTCTGTCAGCATCTCTTTTTTGGATTCCTTTGGGACTCCAGTGGTATTTACTTGACATTGTTTTACCTTCCATTTTGAAATTATATCAAGTTCTGAGATTTCCATCAACCGCAACCGTACTTATGTATGTATTTAATTACGTAATTTTTAATCCAATAAATTTATTGTTTTATCCATTACGAAAGAATTGCGGAATGAAATAGATTACGGCCAGTACAAAGAGCGTCCACCAGAGCCACATCAGTCCCGCGAGATAATCGTAGAAATACACGCCGAGGATGATGCCTAATGAAAGAAGACAAATTTTTAATAAACCCACCTCCCACCACCTAAATGTCCATGTTCTAAATATATACATAAAGTTTTTGTTTAGTTATTAATAATATAATTATACACCTATTTAAAAAGGATTCCCACCGCAACTCCCAGGCCGATGGCCAGTCCGCCCAAGACCGCCATTCGCAGAATGTTTTTCAATATTTTTGTTTTGAGAATTTTAGCGCTCATAAATCCGAGAACTGCCAGGGCCAACAAACTGGCAAAAATAGACCACCAAAAGGCGCGCCCGACATCCGCAACCCAATACGGAAATATTGGAATAAGCCCGCAGAGAAAATATGATACGAACATAATCACCGCGGCCAACCCGGAAGGGCTTTCTTGCTCTATGTAGTGAGGGGAAGATTCTTCCGTCACCCGTTCGGATAAGAAACTGCCCACTGACATGGAAAAAGCTTCCACAAAGATTAAAACGATTCCGGTAATGATAATTTCCGGTCTGGCCATCCCGGCCGAGGCGATACCCGCCAATAAGCCGACGGTGGAAACTAAACTATCCTCGGCGCCGAAAATAAAATTTCGGACATATAAAATAAAAGTTTTATGAGTCATTTTACTTTGGTTTTTTCCTTTTGATTATTCTTTTATACTTTTAATCATAACAGATTTAAAGATTCTTATCAAAAATCGGGTCTGGTTCATTGACTTAATCTCTTGTGTTTAGTTAACCTTCAGAGGTGACACTTTTAATTGATAATCTCGCCACTTTTCAATCGGTATCATGCCATTGAGATATTTTCCTAAATGTATTCTAT
>LCGB01000004.1 GCA_000999465.1 Candidatus Nomurabacteria bacterium GW2011_GWB1_43_19 | reverse complement strand
AGGAATCCGGCCAATACCATCGTCGCTACCGGAAATTCCGGAACAAATGTTCCCTTCACGGTCAAGTATGACATAGAAACATTCTTCCTTTACAACAATACCGTCAATCTCGCCACCAGCACCGTTACTTCCAGTTGTGTTTCGGGCACGGAATGGAACGGAGTCAGGTGTATCGCAGGTGTTTCTGCCATAGACGGTGTTTGTTCGGCAACACATTATAATTGCTTGCCGGGCATAAGTGTGGATAAGGTAAACGGTCTCAATTCTTGGACTTGGTATTGCAATGGTTTGAATGGCGGAAATCGCAGTCCGCAGTGTTCAGAATCAAAAAACCCTGGTGCCATAGACGGTGTTTGTTCGGTGACTCACTATAACTGTTCCGAAGGAATAAGTAACAATAACATATCTGGCCTCAATTCTTGGACCTGGACTTGCGATGGTTCGGGTGGAGGCACAAATGCTGCATGTTTTGAGAAGTATAGGATCCCGACATTCATAGAAGATTAGAAAATAAAAAAAGAAGGCCCCGCCGCTTGCAAGCGGCGGGGCCTTTAGTTTTTCCAAAACAAAAAAACTTGCAAAAAAAGTATAATATGGTATAATATAAAGGATATCGTTCGTCGTTCGTCGTCAACAGATTTTTTCGTGCCTCGCTTCAAGCGGGGCATTGGAGGCACCATGCATCGCTTTCTCCTCGTCTTGGTGGCCATGCTGGTCGCTGCTTGTGGGAGTCGGGAGGGAGGTAACGGCGGGCCCACCACGCCGACGCCGACCCTCCTGACGGTGGCGATGGTATCATACACGCCACCTGGCCCCTGCCGCTCGGCAGGGGTCCCAGAACTTATGGAACGGTGTGACCGTTCCAAGGCCCCGCCCGGAGCGGGGTACCGGGGGTACGTGAAAGTCCCCTTAACGGGCCCTCCCGCGGGTCCGTTGAAGGTGGAACTCTCGCTTCCCCCCGAGGCGGGGGGGAAGTGCATCAAGCCAGAGGTTAATGACCCCTGGCTGTGCGAGCCCGTTTTCATTTGCGGAGCGGAGGGCATCGCCCCCGACTCTGCGGTCTCCGTCACCTGCCGGTGACGGAGATAACCAGTCGGACGGGGGACTGCCACTCCGTCCGACCAAGGAGGTGTTCTTTGTGCCTTTTATTTTTTATTGTTCGTATCGGTCATCGGGGCCGAACACGCTTTGCGGTCGTTCGGCCCTTTTGTATTTTTTATCCACAGGAGGTTTTTTTATCTTTGCTTTTACTTTATAGTATAATTGGTTCGTGACTAGGAAATTATCCTATCTACATAATCTTTTTTTTGTTCTCCTTTCAATTTTTAGTTTGGCATTTTTTGCCCACAATGTTTATTCTTACTGGTGCGGCGATCTCCGCGAATGCACCGACCCGGACCTCGGCGTGAATTACTACGTTGATAACTCTGATAATCCCACAACCCTGACCATGTATGGCAGCTACAGCGGGGGAACGGATGTAGCTACCTGTCCCGTAGACGGGCCCTACGAGACCTCCTACGCCTACACCTTAAGCGATATTAATTACGATATCCTCTCTACTGCGCTAGGAGGTAGTGTTATTGCTGATACGTCAAGCGCCGGCCATAGTGGCGAATGCGGCGATTATCAAGAGTGGTCATACGATGTACATCGGGATATTGATATATCAAGTTTGAGCGCCGGCAATTACACGTTGCGAGTTTACGCATCAAACTCAAACAGCCAAGAGGCCAGCGACTCGGTAGGGTTTACGGTTAACCGGGTTGTCAACGGCGTCTGTTCGGCTACTCACTACAATTGCAGTGTGGGAAGTAGCGTAAATAATGTCAGTGGTTCCACCACTTGGACCTGGAATTGTAACGGTCTCTATGGCGGAACCAATGCCTCCTGTTCGGAAAACAAACCCGTGAACGGCGTCTGTTCGGCTACTCACTATAGTTGCAGCGCCGGAACAAGCACTAACAACGTGGATGGCTCCACTACCTGGACTTGGAGTTGCGCCGGTATTTACGGCGGTACCACCGCCTCCTGTTCGGAAAACAAACCCGTTAATTGCGTCGGTTCTTGGGGAACTTGCAGCAGCGGTTCTCAAACTTACACTATTACTACTCCCGCCGCTTACGGCGGCACCGCCTGCCCTTACGCCAATGGCGCGACGCAATCCTGCGGAACGGCGGGTGTATGCTCTTCAACTCATTACAACTGCAGCGTGGGAACAAGCGCCAGTAATTCCGACAATTCCACTACCTGGACCTGGACCTGTCTCGGCCCAAGTGGCGGCACCACCGCTTCCTGTTCGGAAAATAAATCCGCTCCAACTCTTACTACCGTGTCTCCGGCTACCAGTATTACCACGACCACCGCAACCGGCGGGGGAAATATAACTTCAAACGGCGGCGGAACAGTCACGGTAAGTGGACTGGTCTGGAGTATCACGCTCAATCCCACAACCGCAAATTCCAAAACGACGGACGGCTGGGTGATTGGCGGTCCTTGGTATAGCAGTATGACCGGCTTAACTCCCGGCATTCTTTACCACTATCGCGCTTATGCCACTAATGCAGTTGGCACGTCGTACGGAGCGGATGCCACCTTTACCACCGGCGCTGTTACCGGTGTCCCGACTGTTACCACCAGCTCGGTAAGCAGTATCACCGAGACCACCGCAACCGGCGGGGGAAACGTGACTTCTAACAGCGGCCTGACGGTTACGGTCAGCGGCTGTGCCTGGAATACAACCGGCTCTCCCGTTTACCAAGGCGGCGGTCCCATCTCCGGCTCCACCGGCCAGACAACGGATGGCTGGGCAATCGGCGGTCCGTGGCCTTGCAACCTGACCGGGCTATCAAACAGCACCACTTACTACGTCCGCGCTTACGCGCAAAACAGCGCCGGTATTTCTTACGGATCGCAAGTGTCTTTTGCGACCGTTACCCCTCCGGGCTTGCCCGTTCTCACCACCGTGTCTCCGATTACCAGCGTCACCGACACCACCGCAACCGGCGGGGGGAACATATCATCAAACGGCGGAGCCACCATTACGGTCAGCGGCTGCACCTGGAGTCAGTCGGCCAATCCGACATACGCGGGCGGCGGCCCTGTTTCCGGTTCCACCGGACAGACAACCAGCGGATGGGCAACCGGCGGCCCTTGGCCCTGCAGCATTACCGGACTCTCGGCCAGCACCCTTTACCATGTTCGCGCTTACGCGCAAAATAGCGTGGGTACTTCCTATGGTTCCGATGTGACGTTCACCACGACCGGACCGGTTGTTAATGGCGGATGGAGCGAATGGAGCGAGTGTAGCGCCACCGCTTGCGGCACGACAGGCACCCAGACCCGCACCTGCACCAATCCCGCCCCGGCCAACGGCGGAGCCGATTGCGTGGGTGACTCCAGCCAGGTCTGCAGTGCTCCTTCAACCGTGGTTGTTACCGCCGAACCGGCGACCATTACCGCCGGAGACCCGGTGACGGTTACCTGGACTTCCTGCGCCACAACCTGCACCGGAACCAATTTTGATACGGGCGGCGCGCCGGAAGGCAGTGTCGTCGTCTATCCGACTACCACAACCACCTACACGGCTACCTGCGACATGTACGACATAGAGTGATAGAATTACAAAAGTAACAATTTTATAAAAAATAAAGTCGAATTAAAAAGAAATTATTAATATTAAAACAATCAACCCACCTTCGCCTAAAGCTTCGGCGGGTCAAACAAAATTATGAAAAGGAAGTCAAGTGTGTTTTACATCAATATAACTTTGTCGCTGGTCGCGGTTCTCTTGGTGGTCAATGCAGTCAGTCCCAGAGGCCACGAACTGATTAAGCGCGCTTTAGCCGCTGTCGGCGCGATTACCGGCGAAGGCACGCTCAACTATGTCGCCCGCTTTGCCGGAGCCCAGAACCCATCCAATTTCATCGGGAGTTCCATCATCTATGACAGCGGGACAAATGTGGGGGTAGGCACGGCGAGTCCATCGCAGAAGTTGGATGTGAACGGATCGCTCAATGTTTCATCAACGGGCTACTTTGGCAGTGCCATATACTCACCGACCTTTACAACGACCACGGACGGAACATATGACAACACCATGAGTGGCGGCACGTTTGCAGGTTCGACCGTCGGGCTGAGGTTCCTGAACGGAGCAGGCAGTTACGCTGCCAAATTCTCCTCTTACTATGGAGACCTGAACGTTTACGTGGGGACGGTAGCAAGCCCCATTAACGCGATGCACATCAATTATAACAACGGCAACGTCGGCATCGGGACGACGAGTCCAGGGTATGCATTAGACGTTAGTGGAATTATTAATACAAGTAGTGGCTCTCCTTCTGGTTCGGGAACAGCTCTCGGATACATTTCCGGTTCTTATGGATGGATACAGTCATTTGGGTCAAAACCATTAGCAATAAACCCGCTTGGCAATAACGTCGGCATCGGGAAGACGAGTCCTGGGGTGAAGCTAGACGTAGCGGGAGCGGTTCGGACAAGTGATGGCCTTCGAATCGGTCCATGGGGAGGATCGGAAATCATACTATATACTGGCAGTGGTTGTAACTCTGGAGACACACAAATAGCGATCAATAATGGCAGACCGTTGTGCATGCATGGGTACTGATCGGCTTCACCAATCAGCGGCAATGTCGGTATTGGGACGGCGAGTCTAGTTCATTGCCCAGGATGTGGAAAAGGTCCTCCCCGAGATAGTCACAACCGGCTAGGCAAATAGAAAAATATTTATGATTAAAAAAAGTTACAAACGCATAAAAAAAACCCTATCGTCTCCCCTCTTGACGACCACTCTCTTGCTTCTGGCCATCATTGTCTTTCTGTTCAACCTAAACTTTGAAGTATTCTGGATAAAAGCCCAAACGGGTTCAAATGTTGTTGGTGAAGGCGTGCCGGGATATCTTTCCAAATGGGTTGCGGGCACCCTGACCGTCCTCTCCGATTCGGCGACGGTGACCGTTAACGCCGAGTCCCGACGGCCGAGATTTATAGAAGATTAACTAGAAACTAGATTATATTAACATTCCGAATTAACCATTCCACAATAACCACGGCCGCGGCTATTGTGGTATTGAGAATATTAGAGATAAAAAATAAGGTTTTGGTTTTTTGTTTGGCCAATATGGTATAATTTACCGCATGAGCAAACGTATCGTTATCGGCAACTGGAAAATGAATCCGCGGACAATTCAGGAAGCGGAAAGACTTTTTTCCGGCGTAGCCAAAGGAATTTCCCGCATAAAAAAAACGGAAGTGGCGATTTGCCCGCCTTTTTTGTATATAGAAGGACTGAAAAAATTATCCCGAAAAATATCTTTGGGCGCGCAGGACGCTTTTTTCGGGGAGGTGGGCGCTTTTACCGGGGAAGTGTCCGGGGAAATGCTTTACAATCTCGGCGTCCGGCATGTAATCCTGGGTCATTCCGAACGGCGTGCCCTAGGCGAGGGGAATGGGGACATAAATAAAAAAATAAAGTCCGCGTTGTCCGCCGGTCTGCGCCCGATACTCTGCGTGGGGGAGAGCGAGCGGGACACAGGCCACGGTTATTTTAATCTGGTTAAATCGCAGTTGGAGGAGTGCCTGATGGGGGTCTCCAAGGACTCAATTGTCAAAGTAATCATCGCCTATGAGCCGGTTTGGGCGATTTCCAGCACTCCGGGGCGCAAAGATGCCACGCCGGAGGATTCTTTGGAAATGGCTATTTTTATTCACAAAATTCTTTCCGACAAATTCGGGTCGGACTCGTCCAAGGCGAGAATCATTTACGGCGGTTCGGTTAGCGGGAAAGATGCCGGAGAATTTCTCCGGCACGGAGGCGTGGAGGGACTCTTGGTTGGTCGCGCTTCCCTGGACACCAAGAAATTCATGGAGATTATCAAAATAGCGGAAAATTCGGAATGAAACTTAAGACCTTAAACGACATAAATCTGACTGGAAAAACGATTCTTTACCGCGCGCCTTATGATATTGATGTTAAAGAAATAAACGGCGCGCTTGAAGTGGCCGACGATATGCGCATTAGGGCGACACTTCCGACACTGAAATATTTATTGAAAGAAAACTGCAAAATCATAATTCTTACCTATGTCAAACGCCCGGACGGCAAGGTCGTGGAGAACCTGCGCACCACTCCTCACGCCCGGAAACTTTCCGAACTTTTAAACCGTCCGGTTCTCAAAGTGGATGACTGCATCGGTCCCTTGGTTGACGAAAAAATTTCTCAAATGAAGCAAGGAGATATTTTAATGCTTGAAAACGTCCGATTTTACAAGGAAGAAACGGAAGATGACGATGAATTTTCAAAAAAACTTTGTCTCGGAAAAGACCTGATTGTTTTTGACGGCTTTCCCCAGGCTATGCGGGCGCATGCCTCAACCACCGGCATTGAGCGCCATTTGCCGGCAGTCGCGGGTCTTTATCTGGAGCATGAAGTTAATATGCTGTCCGACCTGCTGGAGAGTCCCAAAAGGCCCTTCACGGTGATAATCGGCGGGGCGAAAATTTCCGACAAGGTTGATTCGGTGAATAATTTATTAAACATCGCGGATAAAATTTTAGTCGGCGGAGCGGTCGCCAATGTCTTCCTGAAAGCGCTGGGCAAAAATCTCGGCAGTTCTTTCGTTGAAGATATCTTCGTGGACGCGAAAAAACGCGAAAAGAGGGACTGGGTTTTGTATGCGAAAGAAATATTGGAAAAATATAGGGATAAAATTGTGTATCCGGAAGATATTGTCGTGTCCGACGGGACCGAAACGCGAATCGTTGATATTTTTTCAGAGAAAATGTCGGATAAATGGTCTGCCTTTGATATCGGGCCGAAAACTCGGGAAAATTTTTCCAATATAATAAAAAAATCCGCCACCGTTTTCCTGGGCGGGCCGATGGGGAAATTTGAAGATGAAAAATTCGCGGAGGGCTCAAGGGCTGTCTTAAATGCCATGAAGGAGGTGGCGGGGACAACGATCATAGCTGGTGGAGACACGATTGATGTCGCGCGAAAATACGCGAGTTTGGATGACTATTCGCATGTCAGCTTAGCCGGCGGCGCGACTCTGGAATTTCTAGCCGGCAAGGAGCTTCCGGCACTTCAGCCGCTTTTAGTTTGACGTGTCGCCCGCCCGCGCAACGCCCTTTTTGAAAGCCATTTTCACCCACACATACTTAAATTTATGCCATGGCTAGATTTTAAGTATATTGGGTGGTATGATTAACTCGATATGAATTTATCAGAGAAAATTTTGGAACTTCTTTTGAAACCGCGCCTTCGATACAAGGGCGTGCTGGTAAGTCTTTTCGGCTTGCCCGCTTTCAGCCCTTACAAAAAACAATCTATTCGCAACGCCGTATACAAATTAAGAAAGAAAAATTATATTTTGCAGGGAGAAAATCGGGCAATTATATCTCTTGCCGGTAGGAAATATATTGAGCGAAAGCTTCATTCTATGAAAAGTTTTTCATCGTGTTTTCCGAAAGATGCTCCTAAAAATCTTATTGTGATGTATGACATTCCACAGAATAAAAAAGCCGAAAGGGAGTGGCTCAGGTTTCATTTGCGAAAATTCGGGTACGAGATGATACACAAAAGTGTTTGGGTCGGACCCTCTCCTTTACCGGAGGAGTTTATATCCTATATAAAACGTATTCGCCTGCAAAGACATCTCAAAGCGCTGAGACTAGCCAAGAGTTACCAAATCACCTCTTTTAATCTTTAAATACTCTTATACTTTTTTATCTGCCATAGCAGAGTTTTGAGTATAAAAATCGTTTTTAATCAAATTTAACCAAAAAATCAGAGCGCTGAAATAATTTTTTTCGCGACCTTTTCCATTTCGCCGTCGTGGTATCTTTTTGTCGTAAATTGCGGAAAGCCGTCGTTTAAGTATCTGGGAATCAGATGAATGTGGAAATGCGGGATATCCTTGCCGACAATGGAGAGCTGGACATAGTCGCACCCGATTCCGTTTTTTACCGCCAGCATTAATTTTTTAGCCAATTTGAAAATCCCGGTAATCACTTCGTCTTCGGCGTCCTGCATCCAAACAATATGCTTTTTCGGAATAATCAGGAGATGCCCGTTGGCCACCGGCTGGATGTCCAGAAAAGCCAGAAAATCCCCGTCTTCAAAAACCTGCGCGCAGGGAATTTCTCCTTTTACAATTTTACAAAAAATGCAGTTTTCCATAATTTTTGCAGAATAAAATTTTTGCCAGTACGGATTTTTTGAAGTTTAAAAAATCCTGAAGTTTTCGCGCCGCCGCGCCCAAAACCCCTTGAAAACTTTATTCTGCTTTCTCCTATTATATGCTAAAATTTAATTCATGCAAAAGTACGGTGAATTGTTGCGCGCGCTTTTAGAAAAAAGAGGGATTGCCGCCGAGGCGCAAGCCGACATATACCTCAATCCGGATTATGAACGGGATGTTCACGATCCTTTTTTAATGCGAGATATGGAGAAAGCTTGCGTGCGGATTTTTGAAGCCATAGAGGCGAACGAAAAAACAGTCATTTATGCCGATTATGACTGCGACGGCATTCCCGGAGCAGTTATTTTGACCGACTTGTTTAAAAAAATAGGGTATAAAAATTTTGAAATTTACATCCCCCAAAGGAATTCCGAAGGATACGGACTCAATCTTGACGCAATCAAGCAATTCGTCGAAGGAAAAGCAACGCTTTTAATCACGGTTGACCTGGGGATTACGGCAGCGGCGGAAGTGGCCCAGGCGGAGGTTCTAGGCATTGACGTCATCATTACCGACCACCATTTACCCCGCCGAAGTTTTGGCGAAGGGGGGCAGTCCTCCGTTGATTTGCCCCGCGCCTATGCGATTTTGAACCCGAAAACGGATGACTACCCGGAGAAAATGCTTTGTGGGGCGGGAGTCGTTTTTAAACTTGCCCAGGGTTTTGTAAAAAAATACGGCGAATATTTTAAAATCAAAGACGGCTGGGAAAAATGGATGCTGGACATGGCCGGCCTGGCCACGCTCTCCGACATGGTCCCGCTTCTGGGCGAGAACCGGGCCCTGGTGTATTTCGGGATGAAGGTCTTGCGCAAATCTCCCCGGCCGGGACTGGCGAAACTTCTCGCCAAGCTAAACATCAGCCAAAGACATTTGTCCGAGGACGATGTCAGTTTCATGGTGACCCCGAGGTTGAACGCCGCCTCGCGCATGGATGACCCTCTTCGGGCTTACGAGCTTCTAGCCACGGAAGATAAGGCGGAAGCGGGCGCGCTCTCGGACCATCTGTCCAAAATAAACGACGAACGGAAGACCGTTGTGACCGGAATTATGCGGGAAGTGAATAAAAAATTTGAGACCCACGCGAACAGGGAAGTGATAGTGATGGGCAACCCCGGCTGGCGGGTGGGTATCCTGGGCTTGGTGGCCGGGAAAATCTCCGATGAACACCAAAAGCCCGTTTTTGTCTGGGGTAAGGACGAGAACGATTGCATCAAAGGGTCTTGCCGAAGCGACGGATCGGTCTCGGTGGTTGAGTTGATGACCGAAACCAAAGAATTTTTCTTGGATTTCGGCGGGCACGAACTGGCCGGCGGATTCACGGTGCGTAACGACCGGATTCATTTTCTGGAAGACGCGCTTTCCGCTTCCTTCGGGAAATTAAAAAGGACAAAGCCGGAAGAAGCCACGGCCTTTGACATAAAAACCGATTTAGGAGAGGTCAATATGAAGAATTGGCGCGAGATAGAAAAATTGTCACCCTTCGGGCTCGGGAACCCGAAGCCCGTCTTTTTGTTTCCGGGCGTGAAAATAGAAAAAATAAAAAAATTCGGCAAAAACGGCTCAGGGGAACACCTAGAAATCGCTTTTTCCGATTCCGACGGGCATAAAGCCGCCGCCGTTTCCTTTTTCTCCAATATTGACTCTTTCAAAAATACTCTCTCTGAAGGTCTTGCCGTAAACCTGCTCGCGACTTTTGACCTTTCCCGTTTCCGTGGCAAGGAAGAGTTAAAGTTAAGGATAGTTGATATAGTATAGGTATGACAAAAGACAAAATAATCATTTATACCGATGGGGCGGCGAAGGGGAATCCGGGAAGGGCCGGCTGGGCCGCCGTTATTTTGCTTCCGCAAAATAACGGCGGACAAGGGCGCGTGCATGAAATAGGTAGGTATATAAAACATGCGACCAACAACCAAATGGAATTAACCGCGCCGATAGAGGCCCTTAAATATCTAAAACGAAAAAATACACAGGCAACGCCTGTGTATAATATTGAAATTGTTTCCGATTCCAAGTATGTGATTTTGGGAATTACCGAATGGATAGAAAATTGGATGAAAAATAATTGGCGCAATGCCGCCAAAAAACCGGTTTTAAATCGCAAACTCTGGGAAGAATTGTATGAACTTACGAGGGAATTTAAAATCAAGTGGATTTACGTAAAAGGGCATAACGAAAACAAATACAATGAGCGGGCGGACGAAATAGCGACAAGTTTTGCGGAAGAAGAACCAGTAGAACTTAAAAAATATAAATAAAAAATAAATGCGTGATTGGGCTTTCTATTCAGTTTGTTTCGGTTTTATATTTGGAGTGCTGTTGCGCTCTTTTGTTTTTGTAAATATTTATTTGACCATCTTGTTTAGCGTGATTTCTGTTGCCCTGTTTTTGTTTTTTGCGTTTGTTTCCAAGAAGAATTTAGGAATTTTAATTTCAATTTTTGTCCTGATGTTTTCAGTTGGGATGTTTAGATTTGATATAGCTGATACTCCCAACCCTGTCGTTTTCGAGTCCAAAGTCAGCAAAAATGTTTCTTTGACGGGAAAAATCGTGGATGAACCGAACGTTAAAGAAAACAATCAGCAATTGACTCTTCTTGCAAAACTTGTCCAAACTGACACAAACTCTGCCATGGCAGAAAGTGTGTCAGTTAAAATTTTATTATCAACTGGCTTGGAAGAGAATTATAAATATGGAGACGAGATAAGTTTAAAAGGAACTCTCAAAAAGCCGGAAAATTTTATCACCGACCAAGGCAAAGTTTTTGATTATGTGAATTATTTGCGCAAGGATGGGATTTTATATGTGATGAGCTATTCGAAAATTGAAATTGTTTCGAGGGGGAACGGCAACATAGTCAAAAGCGCGCTGTTTTTCGCCAAGGGAAAATTTCTGGAAAAAATGGATTTTGCCATTCCTGAACCCGAAAATCTGTTGATGGGTGGGTTAATTCTCGGCGAACGTTCTTCTTTCGGACAAGAGATGCGTCAGAGATTTATAGATACCGGCACCATACATATCGTAGCGCTTTCCGGCTATAATGTGACGATTGTTGCTGAATGGATTATGGAAATATTTGCGTTTTTGCCGCGCAATTTTGGATTTAGCGCTGGTATTTTCGGGATTTTACTTTTTGTAGTGATGGCGGGCGGACAAGCGACTGCCGTGCGTGCAGGCACGATGGCTGTCCTGGCGCTTATTGCCCGCGCTACTGGCAGAAATTATGATGTTGCACGGGCGTTGATACTTGCCGGTGTTTTAATGATTATTTTTAACCCGTTTGTGCTTGTTTATGATGTTTCTTTTCAACTTTCATTCATTGCGACAATTGCCGTGATATTCTTTGCGCCCAAGGTAGAGAAGTATTTTCTATGGGTACCGGAATCTTTCAAGCTGCGGGATGTAGTTTCGGTCACTTTCGCCGCCTATATTTTTGTTCTGCCTTTTGTTCTGTATAAAATGGGGAACTTGTCGCTGGTGGCGTTCCCTGCCAATGTTCTGATTCTTCCTTTTATACCGCTTACCATGATTTTTGGATTTTTCACCGGCTTTGCCGGGATAATTTCGCACATTCTGGCGACGCCGCTCGGTTACATTGCGTATCTTTTGCTTCACTGGGAACTTGGTGTAATCAATGTCCTGGCCGGTGTTTCTTTTGCTTCTTTTACCATTCCAAATTTTCCGATTATATTGGTTTTGGTAATTTATGGCTGGTTTACCTACCGGCTTTTTGGACGAAGCATGAAAAAATTTTTTACTGAGCCGCTTTGAAGTTTTTTTCAATCACTTCCCAATTAAGATTGGCGAAGAATGCTTCCACATATTTTTTCTTCTCCGAAGTCGGATAGTCGTAAATGAAGGCGTGTTCCCACATATCAATGCCCAATACCCATTCTACCCCGTTTAATTGGCCCAGGTGCTGTTCGTCTATCCAGATATGCACCAGTTGCTCCGTCTTTTTATCATAACCAAGCACCGCCCAGCCGATTCCGCGAGTCATGGCGAGCGTTTTAAAGCCGGCCAGCCAGGCGTCAAAAGACGGGGCAAATTTTTCTATGGCTGTCTTTAGTTGAGAATTTGCGGATAATGATTTTGCTCCGCTTTCCAGCGATTTGAAATAATATTCGTGATTCCGCATACCATTAAATTCAAAGCTAAACCTGCGTTGAATTTCACTTACAACGTAAGGCGCGAAAGTGTCCTCTTTTGCGTAGCTCTCGTATTCAGGAATTTTCTCCAAAATTAGATTTGTATTTTTCACATAACCCGCGTAGAGCTTCAAATGCTCCTCAATGTTCTTGACCGAAATGCCCTTTAATTCTCCAATATTAAATTTTAATTCTTCAAATTTTTTCATCCCATTAGAAATTTTAATTAATAATATTTTTTTCCTTATATCCCGTTTGTTGAATTTCCAACGGGACAGATGTTAGTATTGTAGCATGTTAGTCAAATTAAAAAAACACGGATTGCTCTTTTTTGTTTTTCTGCTTTTTATAATAAATATTTTTCTTTTTTATCTGGATTGGCGGGATTCTCGCCGGGGTCTTACCTTTGCCATGCTTAATGTCGGCCAGGGAGACGCGCTTTTCATAGAATCGCCGACCGGAACACAAATTATGTTTGACGCGGGACCGGCGCGCCGGGTTCTGGGTCCGCTCTCTCGCGTAATGTTGCCTTTTGACCGGAGTATTGACGCTATCGTCATAACCAATCCGGATGCGGACCACATTGGGGGATTTTCGGACATCTTGAAAAATTATAAAGTTGGCGCGGTCTTTGAGCCGGGAACGCTAAATGACTCCAAGACATTCCAGAATCTAAAAACAGAAGTAAAAAGACAAAATATCCCGAATATCTTGACGCGAAAGGGAATGAGACTCAATATCGGCGGTAGCGCGTTTATTGATATTTTGTTTCCCGACCGCGATGTTTCCGGCTGGACGACGAACGACGGGTCGGTGGTGGCTCGGCTTTCTTATGGCGCGACATCCATAATGCTTACCGGTGACGCTTCCGCCAAAACCGAAAAAATTATTCTCTCCCAATATGAGGAGGCGGAACTCAAAAGTGATGTTTTAAAAGTCGGACACCACGGTTCCCGTTCTTCCACTTCGGGTTCTTTTGTCAAAGCGGTTTCTCCGGTTTACGCGTTTATTTCAAACGGGAAAGATAATAAATACGGACACCCCCACCCGGAAGTGCTTGACACTCTTATCCAATTCGGGGCGCAAATTCTGCGGACCGATATTTTAGGGACAGTGGTGTTCTCTTGTGATAGAATGAAAATATGCGCGATAAGAAAGTAGAAAAACTCATCAAAAGCGAAGAAAAAAGGCAGGCGAAAGGACTGGAACTGATTCCTTCAGAGAATTATGTTTCCGAAGATGTGCTTAAGGCCAACGGTTCCGTTTTTACCAACAAATATTCCGAGGGTTACCCCGGCCGCCGATATTATGGCGGGCAAGATTTTACCGACGCTGTTGAACGTTTGGCCATAGAGCGCGCCTGCAAGCTTTTTAAATGCAAATATGCCAATGTCCAGCCGCATTCCGGCGCTCCCGCCAATCTGGCCGTTTATGCCGCGCTTCTTTCTCCCGGAGATACAGTACTTGGTATGGATCTGTCTCACGGAGGACACCTGACTCACGGGCATCCGATGACCCTGCCGGCCAAGATTTATAAATTCGTTAACTACAAGATGAAGAATCCGGATACGGGCGAGATTGATTACGAAAATTTACGCAAAATAGCCCTAGAACACAAACCGAAAATAATTCTTGCCGGCTTTTCCGCATATTCGCGCTCGCTGAATTATAAAAAATTCGTGGAGATTGCCCGCGAAGTGGGCGCGGTCACGATGGCGGACATGGCGCACATTGCCGGATTAATCGCGGCGGGCGTTCTTCGTAATCCGTTTGACGATGGGTTTGATATTATTACTTCCACCACACATAAAACTCTCCGCGGTCCGCGCGGGGGGATTATACTTACCCGTGAAGACGAAGAAATCGCCAAGAAAATTGATAAATCTATTTTCCCCGGCATTCAGGGCGGTCCGCATATGCATACTATCGCCGCCAAAGCAGTCGCTTTCGGAGAAGCAATGACGCCGAAATATAAAGCATACGCAAAGCAAATTTTGAAGAATGCCAAAGCAATGGCGGAAGTTTTTAAGAAAAATAATATTCGCATGATAGGCGGAGGAACCGACAATCACCTTATTTTAGTTGATGTTTTTGGTTCTTTAGGAGTGACCGGCAAAGAGGCGCAGACAGCACTTGACGAAGTGGGTATTACTCTTAATATGAATTCAATTGCCGGGGATACCAGAAAACCACTGGACCCTTCCGGCATCCGCTTCGGCACTCCGGCCATTACCACTCGCGGGTTTAAAGAAAAAGAATGCGCATATGTGGCGGAATTGATGATTACGGTCCTGAAAAACAAGGACGATAAAAAAATAAAAGAAGCGGTGCACAAAGAAATCAAAAAACTTGCCAAAAAATTTCCGATACCGAAAAAATTTGTATAAAAATTACTTGTCCCGTAGTAAATTTTTGATTACGAGACACAACCACTGAATATTATTATTAAAATTTTACTACCGGGATGGATTTAAAAAATAAAGTAGTTGTAATAACAGGAGGAAGTAAAGGTCTAGGAAAAGTTCTCGCTCTTTGTTTTTTAAAAAACGGCTCAAAAGTCGTGGTTTGTTCCCGAGAAGGGGAATTTAAAAATTTAAAAAATGGGATTATTGGTGTAAAAGCAGATGTTACAAAAGAAAATGAAATTGAGGCTTTGGCCAAAAAAGTTATTAACGATTTCGGTAAAATAGATATCTGGGTTAATAATGCCGGTATTTGGTTGCCTCATAAACCAATTGAAGAAACTGATTGGAAAAGGGCCCATGACTTAATGGAGGTTAATTTATTTGGTACAGTTTATGGGTCTAAGATTGCTTTAGCTCAAATGAGGAAGCAGAATTTTGGTTTAATTGTAAATATTATTTCAACCAGTGGTTTAAATGGAAAAATAAACGAAACAGCCTATTGCGCAAGCAAATTTGCAGCAACAGGGTTTACACAATCTCTCGCAAAAGAAGTAGATGGAAAAAAAATTAAAGTATTAGGGGTTTACCCAGGAGGCATGCAAACGAATTTGTTTGATGAAAGCAAGCCCAAAAACTATATTGAACTTATGGATCCAAATTTTGTTGCCGAGAAGATAGTTAATAATTTATTAGAAAAGAAACCGGTAGAAGAATTAATTATCAAAAGGAGATAATATGGAACTACAGGTCGGATGGCTCTCATTGGAAGATATTTCAAATCTTGAGCCAACGGATAAATATTTTAAAGAAGTTTTAATGAAATTTGATTTGAAATAGTATGCCTCATATACATGACAAAATAGATTACTGCGTGGAAGTTTTTATTGTCCACAAGAACAAAGTTCTTTTGCGTATGCATGACAAATACAATATCTGGCTTTCCGTCGGTGGACACATTGAACTAGACGAAGACCCGATAGAGGCGGCGTATCGCGAAGTGAAGGAAGAGGTGGGGCTAGAGGTGAAGATTGTCGGAGAGGCGCACGGTCCCAAAAACGGCGAAGCAGAAAATCGCGGATATAAATATCTCATACCTCCGCGCTACCTTGGCCGGCATCCGGTAAATGAGAACCATGAGCACATTGCCTTTGTTTATTTTGCCACGGCTGACACCGACCAGATTACCGATTCCACGAACGAACATGAAAGGACTCATACCCGTTGGGTAAACACAGAAGAACTTGAAAAAATGGAACTCATACCGAATGTGCGTTTTTACGCCACCGAAGCGTTAAAAGAATTGGGAAAATAAATATTTTTCTGGTATATTTCCTGTATGGTAAAAAAGGGTAAATTGATAGTAATTGATGGCATGGATGGGAGCGGCAAAGCTACCCAAGCCGGACTTTTGATAAAGCATCTAAAGAAAGACGGATACAAAGTAAAAGTTGTTGATTTCCCCGACTACTCCTCCAATTTTTTCGGCAAATTCATCGGACACTGTCTCTCCGAGCAATATTATAATTTCGTGAAAGTGCATCCAAAAATCGCTTCGGTACTCTATGCCGCTGACCGTTTTGAATCCAAGAATAAAATTGAACAATGGTTGAAGGAAGGATATATCGTCATCGCTGACAGGTATGCGAGCGCTAATCAAATCCATCAGGGTGGAAAGATTACGAATACCAAAAAAAGGGAGAGCTTTCTCGGGTGGCTGGCGGAGATGGAATATGAAGTTTTTAAAATTCCCAGGCCGGATGCGGTGTTTTACCTAAATGTGCCGATTCCGGTAGTTTTGAAATTAATCCGCAAGCGGGATGGCAACGACAAAAGGAGAAAATATCTGGGTAAGAAAAAGGACGTTCATGAAAAAGACGTTAGATTTTTAGAGAATTCCAGAAAGAGCGCGCTTTGGCTCGCCAAAACGCAGAAAGGATGGATAAAGATAGAATGTATGCAAAACGGCAAATTGGATACCCGGGAAAATATCCACGCAAAAGTTTATGAAAAAATCAAAAAAATTATCAAAAAATAAAAAGCCGGTTGTTATTTTTTTGTACGGTCCTATTGCGGCGGGGAAACTGACAGTAGCAAAAGTTCTGTCAAATAAGCTTCAATACACACTAACCCATAATCACGCTATTAATGATGTGGTTGACCACTTATTTACTCGTGGAACCAAAGAAAATGGGAATGTGAAGGAATTTTTAAGGAATTACTTGATGGAACAAGCAGTAAAAGCCGGGATTAGTCTGGTCACGACTTATACCTATTCGCACGATTTTGTATATCCGAGCGGCGTTACCGAGCAGCAATTTGTTCAAAACCATAAGAAAAAACTCACTAGGCTGGGAGCGAGATTTTTACCGATACACCTGAAGGCCGCCGACAGGGAACTGTTAAGGCGTGTTAGTACGGACTCAAGAAAAAGATTCGGAAAGTTAAAGGATAAAAAAATTCTTAAGGAATTATTAAAGACCAAGGATTGGCACACTTCCCCGGAATTAAAGCACAACTTAGTAATAGATAACACAAATCTTTCACCACAAAAGGTCGCCAATATGATTATCAAACACTTCAAAATCAAGCCCTAAAACCCATTTAGCATTAACAAACGGTCGTACACTAATGCTAAATTAGCATAAGCCAAACTTGCCCATTAAATGAAGTTGATTATCTATCTTTTCAGCCAAAATAGAACGTACATACTTTCTGGCATTATAAAATTCCAAAATAAATTCAATCTCTTTACTGCAGGGATAAGGATACACGAAGACCGATTTTTGAAGTTCAATGAGGCCTATTTCTCGGAAGTGTAAACGCAGAGAATCTCGCAACCTTCTTAATTTTTCTGGAACATCAAACATAACTATTCTCCATTTCCTGTCCCATTTAATCGGTTTCCTGATTTCCATCTTATTAATGTTAAACCTTAGAGCTCTTTGCCTGCCGTTTTCACTTAGTACAAGGGTGGTTGTGCCGTCTTTGTTATATTTTTCTCGAACTAAGTGGGAAACGTATAAAGAATTAATTGCTCGTTCTAGTGCTTGACGGTTTATATTTTTCCACTCTTTTGGAATCTTTTTTAAAATCCACCAATGCTTCTTGGGTGACCTAGTCAAGCCAAGCGCAAGTCCTGCGACCAGAAGTAAAAGCACTTTCTTTTTTGTGTTTCCTATCCTTTGTTTTTTATACTCCATCTGCTTATTATAGCATTAACAAACGGTCGTACACTAATGCTAAGTTGGTTTTTGGTGGAGAAAAGATATATAATTAAATAATAATATGAGAATTTCGATTGTAAATGAACAGGATGAAATAATAGGGCATGAAGACAGGAATGACAGGAACCTTGATGCAATTTATCATGTTTCTTCTCTTTGGATTACAAATGGTAAGGGAGAAATTTTACTCGCGCGGCGTGCACTTGATAAGTCCCATGATCCGGGCAAGTGGGGTCTGGCGGTTGCCGGCACAATAGAGGAAGGGGAAACGTATGAATCCAATATTCTAAAAGAGGCCAAAGAAGAATTGGGTTTAAAAAACATTCATCCCAGATTAGGGACCAAGACACGCTCAAACGGAAAGTGGAATTACTTTACTCAAGAATTTTTGTTGACCTTGCCAGATGGATTTAATGATTTTAAAATAGCGGGACAGGAAGTCGCCGAGGTGAAATGGTTTGAAGTAGGTGAGCTTAAAAAAATGATAAAAGAAAACCCGGATATGTTTCTTAATGGCGTCAAGCGTCGCATGGAAAATTATGATTTTAAAAGTTAAAAAACTGCATAAGGACGCGAAATTGCCGACGCACGGGCATCCTGGGGACGCCGGGATGGATTTCTATGCGATGGAAAATGTGGTATTTCCGCCCGGCAAGCAGATGCATGTGCGTACGGGAGTGGCGATAGAAATACCGGAGGGATATGTGGGGCTAGTATGGGACAAATCCAGTATTGCTTTTAATTTGGGATTGAAAATTATGGGCGGAGTGATTGATGCCGGCTACAGGGGTGAATTAATCATGAATCTCTTAAATATTTCTGACAAAGAAGTTATAATAGAAAAAGGTCATAAAGTGGCGCAAATGATAATCCAAAAGTTTGAACACTGCGAGATATTAGAAACGGATAAAATTTCCGAAACAGTTAGGGATATCGGGCGCGAAGGAAGTACTGGACATAAATAATTATGGAACAAAACATAAAAAATCTAATAAAAGACGCGCTACAAAATCTAAGCATTGAGGTCGGCGATATTATCCTGGAACATCCAGCGGACTTGAAGATGGGCGATTATTCCACGAACGTGGCGCTCGCTATTGCCAAAAACATAAAAACCAACCCGAAGGACTTGTCGGATAAAATAGTTGCCGAGATATTGCGCTTGAATACGGATAAAAATCTGGAAAAGGTGGAGTCAGCCGGTCCGGGGTTTATCAATTTTTATTTATCCCGTAAGTTTTTCTCCGGTTCAATTGAGGAAATTTTGAATAAAGGAAAAATGGTCGGCAAGAACGATGTCTTTTCCGGTCAAAAAATAATGATTGAATACACCGACCCGAATCCTTTCAAGCCCTTTCATATCGGGCATCTGATGACCAATGCCATCGGGGAATCTATCGCGCGTATTCTGGAGCATTCCGGCGCGGCGGTTTCCCGGGCAAATTACCAGGGTGATGTCGGGCTTCACGTAGCCAAAGCCATTTGGGGCCTGATGCAAAACGAAAAGCTTCAAAGCAAAGCGGGTTCATACAACCTGCAGGCAGCCAATATTGGCCGCGCCTACGCGCACGGAGCGGAAATGTACGAGACGGACGAAGGCGTCAAAAAAGAAATAGACGCCATAAACATGAAACTCTACGACAAAACCGACGAAAAAATAAACGAGATATATCAATGGGGTTTTGACGTCACCATGAAGGCCTTTGAAGACCTCTACGGGATGCTCGGCACAAAATTTGATTATTATTTTTTGGAAAGCGTTATGGCGGATATCGGGCGTGATATCGTGAAGGACAATATGGACAAAGTTTTTGAAGAGTCAGACAGCGCTATTGTGTTTAAAGCGGAAAAATACAACCCCAAATTTCATACCCGGGTTTTCATCACTTCCGCTAATTTGCCAACTTATGAAACCAAGGAGCTCGGCTTGACCGAAGAAAAATTCAAAACAAATCCCGGAATGGATTTGTCTATTGTTATTACCGCCAACGAACAGATGGATTATATGCGCGTTGTTGCGAAGGCCATCTCGTTTATCCACCCGGATTATGAAAACAGAATGAAACATATTACTCACGGTATGATGCGTTTCGTGGGTGGCAAGATGAGCTCAAGGAAAGGCAATGTGATTACGGGAGAATCTCTCTTAAACGATGTTCGTGATGCAATTCTGGAGAAAATGACCGACCGTGAATTCGGAAACGAGGAGCGGGAGAAAATCGCCTCGGATGTGGCGGTAGCTGCGATAAAATACTCTATCTTGAAGCAATCCATCGGCGGTGACATTATTTATGATTTTGAAAGTTCCATCTCCTTTGAGGGAGATTCCGGGCCTTACCTCCAGTATTCGTATGCGCGGGCGAATTCCGTTTTGGAAAAAGCGCAGAAGGAAAATATTTTACCGGATCCTCACGCTTTCCCGCCTGAAATTTTTGAAGTGGAGAAATTGCTGTACAAATTTCCGGAAATCGTTTTCCGTTCCGTCTCGAAATATGAGCCGCACTATATCGTCAACTATTTGATAGAAACCGCTCGCGCATTTAACAGCTTCTACGGGAATACCGTTATTGCCAGCAAAGAGGATAAAAATTCTCCATATAAAGTTGCGCTCACTTATGCTTTCTCTTTTGTAATGAAAACCGGGCTGCATCTTCTTGGTATTGAAACTCCAGTGAAGATGTAAAAATAAAGATTTTATGCTAAAATCAGCCAATAATGGCTGAAAAAGAAGAAAATACCAAATCCGATGCCGCGCTTCGTGAAGAGCGCGTTTTGGAATTCTGGAAGGAAAATAAAATTTTTGAAAAATCTTTGGAGCGGACAGAAGGCAAGAAAGAATTTATTTTTTACGATGGTCCGGTTACGGCCAACTCCAAGCCTGTTTTGCACACCATGGTGCCTTTTTCTTTCAAAGATGCGATTCCCAGATACAAAACCATGCGCGGTTACCACGTGCGCCGAAAAGGTGGATGGGATACACACGGATTGCCGGTGGAACTCCAAGTGGAGAAAAAGCTGGGACTTAATTCCAAGAAAGCGATTGAAGAATACGGGATTGCCAAATTCAACAAAGAGTGCCGGGAGAGTGTTTGGGAATATGTTGAATTTTGGAAAAACTTTACCAACCGAATGGGATATTGGGCTGACCAGGAGAATGCTTATGTTACCTACCACAACAACTACATTGAATCCGCCTGGAACATTGTCAAAAAAATAAACGAGCAAAAACTTCTTTATAAAGATTATAAAGTTGTACCCTGGTGTCCGCGCTGCGGAACGGCGCTTTCTTCCCACGAGCTGGCGCAGGGCTATGAAGATGTGAAAGATTTGTCCATTACGGCAAAGTTCAAAATTGTAGGGCAAGAGAATACTTACGTCCTCGCCTGGACGACGACTCCCTGGACCTTGCCGGGTAATGTTGCTTTGGCGGTTGGGAAAGACATTACATATGTAAGGACAAAGATTGGGAATGAGATATTTATTTTAGCCAAAGACCGGCTTTCCGTAATTGCCGAACCTTATGAAATTCTGGAAGAAATAAAAGGGGCAGACTTGGTCGGTTTGGAATATGAACCACTTTTTCCGTATTTGAAAGAACAGCTTAAAAATAAAAAAGGATCGACAAATAAAATGTTTAAAATTTATTTTGCGGATTTCGTGAACACAGACGACGGCACCGGAGTGGTTCACACGGCTGTTATGTATGGGCAAGACGACTTTGAACTTGGAACGAAAATCGGCTTACCAAAACATCATTTGGTAAATTACGAAGGCAAATTTATGAAAGGGACCGGTTTTTTGGGAAGTAGATTCGTAAAAGAAAAAGACGACAACGGAAAGCCGACTCTGGATGTGGATATTATCAAATATCTGGCCGACAAAAACCTCTTTTTTAAAAAGGAAAATTACGAGCACGCCTATCCGCATTGTTGGCGCTGTAAGACCGCCCTTATTTATTACGCGCGCGATTCTTGGTATATAAAAATGTCCGATCCGAAGATTAAAAAAGAGATGATTAGTGAAAATAAAAAAATAAACTGGGAACCGTCGTATATTAAGAATGGACGCTTCGGCGAGTGGCTCAGGGAGATAAAGGACTGGGCAATTTCCCGCGAACGGTATTGGGGAACGCCGCTACCGGTGTGGGTTTGCGATGATTGCAAAAAGACGGAAGTAGTGGGGAGTATTGAAGAAATAAAAGAAAAAACAAAGAAATCCGGCAATCAATATTTTATGATGCGACACGGCGAAGCCATTGATAATGCCAAGCATTTGGACGACCCCAAAGGCGACCCCGACAATCACTTGACAGACAAGGGGAGAGAAGAAATAATTATCGCCTCTAAAGAATTAAAACGCGCAAAAATTGATGCTATCTTTTCCTCTCCTTTTTTAAGAACCAAAGAAACGGCTGAAATTGTAAGACAAGAACTGGGACTAAAAAAAGAAAAGGTAATAATTGAAGATAGATTGCATGAACGCAATGAGCCAGATATAAAGTTGGTTTGGAAAAGAACAGGTGATTTTATTTATGAAGTGGAAAAAACTTATGAAAATAAAAATATCTTGATAATTTCGCACGGAAATCCTATTTGGGTTTTACAAAAAATTACCTCCGGTTTGTCCATAAATAATTTTACTGAAGGGCAAATGTTAAATACTGGCGAAGTTAAAGCACTGAATTTTATCCCCCTTCCGCATAATGAAAATTACGAACTTGACCTGCACAAGCCGTATATTGATGAAGTGAGTCTGGTATGTAAATGCGGCGGAAAATTAACGCGTACAAAAGAAGTGATGGATGTCTGGTTTGACTCCGGCTGTATGCCTTTTGCGCAAGATCATTATCCATTTGAAAACAAAAAATGGGTAAATGGGCCGGGTTATCCGGCTGACTACATTTCGGAAGCGATTGATCAGACACGCGGATGGTTTTATACCTTGCACGCAGTCGGCGTGCTGATGAGACGCGGCAAAGCATATAAAAATGTCATCTGCTTAGGACACCTTTTGGACGTCAAGGGTAAAAAAATGTCCAAATCTGTTGGCAATGTCGTTGACCCATGGAAAATGATAGATAAATACGGCGTGGACACGCTTCGCCTTTGGATGTATTCGATTAATCAGCCGGGGGAATCCAAAAATTTTGACGAAAGAACCGTTGCCCTGCTTTATCAACAAGTTTTCGGTCTGCTTTATAATGTGCTTGCTTTTTACGAACTTTACCGGGATAAAACATTGGAAGAAGGCGGCAGGCCGAAACCGGATAATATTTTGGACATTTGGATTTTAGCCAGATTGGATGAATTGATAAAATTAACCGCGAAGAATATGGACAATTACAAGTTGCTTGAGCCGGCAAGAGCAATCCGTGATTTTATCAACGACCTTTCTACTTGGTACCTGCGCCGTTCGCGGGAACGGATAAAAGAGGGAGATAAAGAGACGAAACAAACCATCTATTTTGTTTTGAAAAGTTTGGCCAAAATTTTGGCTCCCTTGACGCCTTTTGCGGCAGAAGACATTTGGCTGAAATTAAAAAATGAGAATGATGTTAAGAGCGTGCATTTGGCAAGTTGGCCAACCAAGCCGTTTAAACTTTTTTCGTTTCTTAGACCGAAAGTTTTAGAGAAAATGAAAACAGTCAGAAATATCGTAACTCTCGGCCTGGAGGCGCGCCAGAAAGCCGGGATAAGGGTTCGCCAGCCGTTAAATCGCTTAGAAATCATAGCAGAGAGATTGTCCGACGAGTATATTGAGATAATAAAAGACGAATTAAATATTAAAAATATCGTTTATATTTTAAAAATAAAAATAGGTATTAATAAAGTAAATCTTGACGCAGACATAACCCCGGAATTAAAAGAGGAAGGCGATTACCGGGAATTGGCGCGCGCGCTGCAAGACATGAGGAAGAAAATGGGATTAACGCCGAATGATGTGGTCACGCTTCTGTTTGATACCGACGATGTGGGCAGGAAATTGGTTTGCAAGTTTGAAGCGGACATAAAAAAGACCGTGCTTGCTTCCGGGGTGAAATTCAAAAAAAATGACGGGGAAATTTTAAGAGCAGACGAATTGGAATTTAAAGTTAAAATTGAAAAATAATTATGAAATTGGTGATTTTTGATTTTGACGGAGTGCTGGTAAATACAAACGAGCTTTCTTATCAAATTCATAAAATAAAAAACAAGGATTTAACTTGGAAAAGTTACCAGGAATATTCAAATGGAAACTTTCATGAAGGATATGAAAAAGCCGTAAAAGAAGGCAAACACCTGCCGGCGGATGATTTTTACGGCGAATATGAAAAAGGGTTGAATGCCCTAACTATGCATGATGCGCTCCATAACCTAATCTTGTCTTTAGTTAAAAATTACCGTCTTGTGGTTGTTTCATCGACCAACAGTTCATATATCAAAGATTTTTTGGCAAAAGAGAATTTATCCGAATATTTTACCGATATATTGGGCGCGGATGTTCACCGTAGTAAAGTTTTTAAAATTAAAACAATTCTCAAAAAATATAAATTATCGCCGGAAGAATCCGTATTCATTACCGATACCTTGGGGGATATCAAAGAGGCAAAAGAGTGCAACGTAGAGTCCATCGGTGTAAGTTGGGGGCTTCACGAAAAGAAGAATCTGCTTAAGGAAAATCCTTTTGTCGTTGTGGACATTCCGGAGGAACTGGAAGAAAAAATAGAAGAATTTTTTAAATGAAAAAAATTACGGAAATTTACAAAGAATATAAAATAATGCCTAGTTTGCAGGAACATATGTTTCGCGTGGCGGCTGTTGCGTCCTTGATTTGCGATAATTTTACCGAACCACTGCCGAAAAAAGAAATTATCACGGCCTGCCTACTTCATGATATGGGGAATATAGTGAAATTTAAACTTGATTATTTCCCGGAATTAAATGAACCGGAGGGGATGAAATATTGGCAAAAAGTTCAAGACGAATATATTAAAAAATACGGTAACAATGACCATGACGCTAATAATAAAATTGCGCTCGAGTTCGGTATGGGCGGGCGAATTTTAGAATTGATTAATTCCATAAGTTTTTTTGGCGCTCCCAGCAATGTTCTGGATAAAGATTTTGCCAAAAAGATTGTCGCCTACGCCGATGAAAGAGTAAGTCCTTTTGACATAGTAAGCTTAGAGGAGCGATTTATAGATTTGAGCAAACGATACGCGCATCATTCAGGTATGACATCGGAACGTAAACGGTTTGAAAATGCTTTAAGAGACATAGAAAAGCAGATTTTCGCCAAATGTAAAATAAAGCCAGAAGACATTACCAATGAATCTGTAGCGCCGATAGTTGTCGGGTTAAGGAATTTCATTGTAAAATAACATAACACAACAGAAAAGTAATAATATAATAGACGCGACCGCTATCATTATGTTATTATTGATAATGTATGAGAATAATTGATAAAGAATCCAATAGCGGAAAAATAATTCGCGCCCTGGGCATGGGGATCGGCATCACAGTTGCTCTTTCCAACCGACGAACAAGCTATAAAATGACCAAACTACTTGTCAAAGAAATTTTCCATTTAAACGAAAAGCCAAAAAATATTTCTTATTATTTCTTAAAACTTAGAAAACAGAAATTAGTTGAATTTGAAGAACAAAGTGATGGTTGTACCAAGATTGTCCTGACTGAGAGCGGTAAAAATATTTTTCTGCGATTTAATTATGAAAAACTAGAAATAAAAAAACCACGAATATGGGACAGAAATTTTCGCATGATTATTTTTGATATTCCCGAAAAGAAAAAGTCAGCCCGTGATTCTTTGCGGGAAAAACTAAAGGAACTTGGGTGTATAAAACTAAATGATAGTGTGTGGGTTTACCCGTATCCATGTCAAGAAGAAATCGATTTCGTGGCAAATTATTGGAAGGTGGGCAAATATGTTCATTTTGTTCTCGCCAAGGATATAACAAACAGGGAAATCTTAGAAAGAGCTTTCCGCTTATAATTTTTCATTTATAGTATTTATAGTTTTAGTTTATAGCATAGAAACTAGTATAATAATAGCGGTCGCTATCATTATACTATCATTATTTTATTTATATAATTTGGGATTTAATTGATTAGTTCGGAATCATGGTGATTTTTTAGAACCATGATAAAATAAAAGTATGGAAGATTTTCTAAAAGAGGTACGAAAGTTAGCGTACGGTGAAATAGAAAAAACAAAGATACCTGCACGGATGCAGGTAGATTTCACCACAGAAATAGGCAAGAAACTCGCAAAAAAATTGGGCGCAAACATTGATATTGTGGAAGCCGGAACATTATTGATGGACTGTATGGTGGGACAGGCGGTCAATGAAAATCGCCAAAAAGAGCATGTCCAAATGGGTCTTGAAAAAACAAATGAGTTGCTAGAGAAATCATCATTATCCGAAGAAGAGAAAGAAAACATTCGTCATTGTGTGCTGGAGCACCACGGAGTTGAAAAATTTTATTCCACGGAATCAGAAATTTGTTGCAATGCTGACTGTTACAAATTTATTTCTATTGAAGGGTTTATCATTACCACAAGATACACCAGGGAAATGCCTTTTGGGGATTTGATAAAATTACTCAAAAACAAGTTGGAGAAAAAATGGAATGCTATTAGCCTGGATATAGTCAAAAAAGAGCTTACTCCGCAACACCAAGCGCTACTCGAAGTTCTGAAGGGCCTAAAGGGATAATTCTATATGCATCACATTTACCACACCGAAGGAATAATATTAGGCAGCAAGAATTTCGGGGAATCCGGAAGGTATTATTCCATTTTTACCCGCAACCTGGGGATGGTCTACGCTTCCGCCCAAGGCGTGCGCAAAATGTCTTCAAAGCTACGCTTTATTTTGCAGGACTTTGCCTGTGTGAAAATTGACCTGGTGCAGGGTAAGGATTTCTGGAGAGTAACGAGTGCGTCTAAAGGGAACATATTGGAACGACTTTCCAAGAATCCGGAAACTTTTGCGGTTGTTTCTAATATCGCGAATCTGTTAAAAAGGCTCCTGGCCGGTATTGAACCGAACGAAACTTTATTTATTGACTTGATAAACGGTCTGTCGGTTCTGGAAACAGCACAGAAGGAAGAGGATTTGCGGAACATTGAAGCGGTTATTGTTTTGCGCATACTCAATAACTTGGGATACATCGGTGGCAATGAAATGCTGCAAAGTCTCGTTAAATCTCCGTTTGAGCCGAATTTGATTTTTAAAGCATCTAAGTCAAGAAAAGAAGTTCTGCGCCAGATAAACAAAGCTTTAAAAGAGACGCATCTATAGAATATCTTTCGGAAAATTTTCAAAATTTCGTCCGAAGTGCTACAATCTCATATATGTTACTAGGCGATAGAAACAAACTTAACAGGGTGGAAGAACTGAAAAGCAAGCTTTTTAGCAAGAATTACCAAACCAAAATAGAGCACCGGGACAGTTTTTCCCATTTAACCAAAAAAGAAGTCCTGGACTCCTGGAAAACCAGGGAAAAAACCGAAAGCAATATTAAAGAAAACTTTTTTATGAAAACTTCCGTATTTCGCAAGTTTTTTATTTTTTCCTTGGTTTTTTTTCTTTTAACAAGTTTGTACGCATCTTATGTTTTTTTTGCCGGAGGCAACACCGTTTCCAACAACAATATTGATATTTCTATTCTCGGAAATAATTTTACGGCCGGTGGAGAAGAACTGCCACTGATTATTGGAATTACCAACAGAAATAATTCCCCGCTTGATCTGGTTGATCTTGTTTTGGAATATCCGAAAGGTTCCAGAGGGGATCTGTCTTCCGAAACCGAGCGTCTTCGTGTATCGCTTGGGACAATTCCGTCCGGAGCCGTCCGTAATGAAAATTTAAAAATAGTGCTTTTTGGCGAACAAGGAAGCAGTCGCCCGATAAAAATAACTCTTGAGTATCGGGTGGCGGGGTCTAACGCTATTTTTATAAAAGAGAAATTTTATGAAGTTAACATTAATTCTACACCGATAAATCTTGTCGTGGAGGCTCCTCTTACCATAAGTCCGAATCAAGACATTGCCCTAAAGATAAAAGCTACGCTCAATGCCACCAGGCCTTCCCAAAAAATACTCGTAAGAGCCGATTATCCGACCGGTTTCGTTTTTGTGAGTTCTGCGCCGGCGCCCTCCTTCGGCAATAATATTTGGGATTTGGGAGATTTTGCTCCCGGCACAGAGCGTAATATTTCCATATCCGGCAAAATGTTGGATGTTTTTGACGGGGAAGAAAAAACATTCAACATATCAAGCGGTTCACAGTCCGGCACGGACAAATCCGTCATCGGAGTTGTTTTTAATTCAATCAGCCATATTCTTACCGTTAAAAAAGCTTTCATTGAGGTGACTCTTTCTGTAAACGGCGCGTCAGGAAGAGAATACGCGACAGACGCCAAAACCCCGATCAATGCGGAAATTCGCTACACGAATAATTTAGATACCAAGGTAAATGATTTGAAAATAGAAGCGAAGATTACCGGAAACGCTTTTGACCGCAAAACAGTGAGAACACCGGAGGGTTTTTATGATTCATCCAAAGATATAGTGACCTGGGATAAAAATTACAGGAATCGATTGAAAGAAGTGAATCCTGGCGACTCCGGCTCTGTCACTTTTTCCGTTTCTCCGCTTCCATTGTTCGGAGTTTCCGGGGATATTATTGTCAATCCTTCTATCAACATAGAAGTAAATATTACCGGCTCGCAAGCCATTGAAGGTTCTGTTGCCAACGAACTGAATAATTCTTCCTCGGCAATCATTCGTGTTATTTCCGATGTCGGATTCTCCACTAAGACGCTTTACTATTCCGGACCCTTTGGCAATACCGGTTCCATCCCTCCGAAAGCGGAACAAGCCACGACTTACACCGTCGTCTGGACTCTTTCCAATACCGCCAACAGCATTTCTAAAACGGAAATACGCTCTACTCTCCCCCCGTGGATAACTTTTATGGGGCCGTTTTTGCCGGCAAGTGAAAATTTGACCTATAATTCTTCCACAAAAGAAATAATTTGGAACGCGGACAGAATTCCGCGCGGCGCGGGCATTACAGGAGCAAAAAAAGAAGTTGCCTTCCAGCTTTCTTTCACTCCTTCACTTTCCCAAGTCGGTACGACTCCCGTTATCATAAATGGCGCGATTTTGACTGGACACGATGATTTTGCTAATGTGGAAGTGCGAGTAAGTAAAGCGAGCCTCAATACGAATCTTAATAATGATGCCGCTTTTCCCGGAAATGGGGCTGTTGTGGTTGAATAAGTTTATAAAATAAAATCATGAAAGAAAAAAACAAAGACCTAATGGAAAAAATTGTCTCGCTCTGCAAGAGGCGCGGGTTTGTTTTTCAGGGTTCGGAGATATACGGCGGGCTGTCCGGTACTTATGACTGGGGGCACCATGGTTTAGCGCTCAAAAACAACGTTAGGCAATATTGGTGGAAAAAATTTGTAGACGGGCGAAAGGACATGTATGGCATAGATGCGGCTATTCTAATGAATGCCAGAGTATGGGAAGCTTCGGGACACGTGGCTGGATTTTCCGATTCGATGGAAGACGGGAAGCAATTTAATGTCATGTTTAAGACGGAAATAGGTGCGGGGGAAGAAGCCGCAACCGTATATCTTCGGCCGGAAACAGCTCAGGGAATGTTCGTGAATTTCAAAAATATAGTGGACGCTTTCCATCCCAAACTACCTTTCGGCATGGCGCAAATCGGCAAGGCATTCAGAAACGAAATAGCCCCCCGTGATTTTATTTTCCGCCAACGCGAATTTGAACAGATGGAAATAGAATATTTTATCCGTCCGGCTGACTGGGAAAAATATTTTGAATATTGGAAAGACGAGATGCTGGATTGGATGGAAGAAATTGGTTTAGACATGAATAAAGTGCATGAACTTGAAGTTCCCGACGCCGAACGGGCGCATTACTCAAAGAGGACGATTGATTTTGAGTTTGATTTTCCTTTCGGACGCAAGGAGCTTTTCGGATTGGCTTACCGGACCGATTTTGACTTAAATATCCACAACCTTGAATATATTGACGAAGAAGAGGGAGAAAAAATGGTGCCGCATGTCGTCGAGCCGTCTATGGGAGTTGATCGAGCCGTGCTCTCGCTCCTCCTTTCCGTTTATACCGAGGACAAAAAAGGTGGAGAAACACGTGTCTACTTGAAATTTAAACCGAACATCGCGCCAGTCATCTGCGCCGTTTCGCCGCTCCTAAAAAATAAACCGGAGCTGGTGGAATATGCCAATACGAAAGTATATGCACCCTTAAAGGAAAAATTCGGCCGCGTGGCTTGGGACGATAACGGCAACATCGGCAAACGCTACCGCCGTCAGGACGAAATCGGAACGCCATTTTGCATCGTGGTTGATTTTGATACGCTTACGGATAACACGGTGACCGTCCGTGACCGCGACAGCGGAGAACAGGAACGGGTAAAAGTAGAGGATTTAAAAAATTACATCAAAGACAGAATCTAAATGAAATTTTATAAAAAAGTGTTAAAAAACGGACTGCGGATTGTCACCATCCCGATGAAAGACAATCCGACGGCGACAGTTCTGGTTCTGGTGGAAGCCGGCAGTAAATACGAAAAGAAAAAAGTGAACGGCATTTCACACTTTTTGGAGCATATGTGTTTCAAGGGCACAGTCAAAAGGCCTAAAGCGATTGATATTTCAAAAGAATTGGACGCGCTTGGAAGCCAGTATAATGCTTTTACGGCCCAAGAATATACCGGATACTATGCCAAATCGGATGCTAAGCATTTCAGCCAAATTCTGGATATTATTTCTGATATTTATCTGAACTCTACTTTTCCGGACATTGAAATACAAAAAGAAAAGGGTGTGATTATAGAAGAGATAAACATGTATGAAGATATGCCAAGCCGACGTGTGCAGGATTTAATAATGAAATTGCTGTATGGAGACACTCCGGCGGGGTGGAATGTTGCCGGAGAAAAGAAAAATATTTTAAATATGAAGCGAGATGATTTCGTCGACTATAAGAAGGAGCATTATTTGCCGGGAGCCACCGTCTTAGTGGTGGCGGGGAATGTTACACCGAAAAAAGTAATGAGCGAAGTGAATAAAATTTTCAAAAATGTAAAACGGGGCAGAAAAACAGACAAACTGAAAGTAAAGGAAAAACAAAGAAGACCGAAAGTGCTGGTGTCTTTCAAAAAAACCGACCAGACGCACTTTGTCTTCGCGATGCGTACCTGTGGACTCCTTAGTAAAAAAAATTCCGCGTTCTCGGTGCTCGGAGGAATATTAGGCGGAGGAATGAGTTCGCGCCTTTTCCAAAAGCTACGCGAAGAGATGGGTGTCGGATATTATGTCCGCGCCTATAATGATGCCTACACTGACCATGGATTCTTCCAAATTTCCGCCGGCGTGGACAACAGAAGAATCAGTGAAGTTCTCAAGGCGGTCCTCTATGAATGCAACAGATTAAAGGATGAAAAAATCGGCGAAGAAGAAATGAATAAAGTGAAAGAGTGTCTGATAGGCAATATGAAACTGACGCTTGAATCAACCGATGATATTGCGCATTTTTACGGAGGACAGGAACTTTTGAAACGCGAAATAAAAAATGCGGAAGAAAAAGCCGGAGAAATACGCGCTGTTACCGCCCTGGAAATACAGACTCTCGTTAGGAAAATTTTTACGGATAAAAATTTGAATCTGGCGCTCATCGGGCCTTTTCACAACAGGGCCAAATTCTTAAAGATATTAAAATTTTAAGGGTTTTTAATTGCTTGTTTTTTGTGGTATTATATTTTTATGTCCGAAAATCACAATTTAACTTCTATTTCCGTATCTACGAGCACGATGGTTCGCGCTGTTTTAGTTGTTATTTTTGTATTTTTGATTTGGTTTTTACGCGATCTGGTTTTGGTAATGCTGACTTCTATCGTGATTGCCTCTTTTATGGAGTCATCCGTTCCTTATTTTGAAAAAATGGGAGTTGCGAGAATTCCGGGTGTTGTTATATTATATGTCGTATCTTTTCTTGCTTTAGCCGGAACATTTTATCTTTTTGCTCCGCTTTTAATAACTGAAATTTATAATTTTTCAATATTTATCTCGTCTTATGTTCCGGGTGTTTCCTTCTTGGATTATTTTAAGAACGAGGCATTTTCCGGCGCCAAAGATATAGTCGGTGCGCTTTCGGGTAATTTTTCGCTTAGCGGGCTCTTATCCGTATCAAAAGCTTTCATTTTGAATCTTTCCGGAGGATTTTTCCAAACGCTGGCCGTGGCTTTCGGAAGCATCTTCAATTTTGTATTGATTATTGTTCTCTCTTTTTATCTTTCAATTCAAGAGAAGGGAATAGAAAATTTTCTTCGCATAATTATTCCCGTCCGATACGAAGATTATGCGGTGGATTTGTGGTCGCGCTCAAGCATTAAAATTGGCCTTTGGGTAAGGGGGCAAATGCTTGTGGCTTTTGTTGTCGCTGTTCTGATTTATCTGATTCTCTCACTTCTAGGTATAGAATACGCGCTTCTTTTGGCGATAATCGTAGGAATAACGGAAATGGTTCCTTATGGTATTCTGGTGGCGCTCATTCCGACTTTCGCTTTTTCTTATATTTCCAACGGATTTGCCAGCGCGTTTATGGTAGCTGGAGCTTACATTATTGTTCACCAATTTGAAGTTTTCCTTTTCTCTCCGCTTATCATCAAAAAAATCGTAGGTCTTTCGCCGATTGTCATTATCCTCTCCGTTTTGATTGGATTTGAACTGGGCGGAATCTGGGGGGCGATTATTTCCATTCCAATGGCGGTTATTATAATGGAATTTTTAAGCGATATTGAAAAAGATAAAATCTTAGCAAGAACAAAAAATGTCTAAACAGAAAAGTTTTTACATTACGACTACACTTCCGTATGTGAATGCGGACCCTCATATCGGTTTTGCTCTAGAACTTGTGCAGTCGGATGCTCTTGCCCGGTATCAACGGCTTTTGGGAAAAGATGTTTTTTTTAGCACCGGGACCGACGAATATGGCCAAAAAATTTGGGAAGCAAGCCAAAAGGAAGGCAAAGATACGCGGGATTATGTGGACTACTACGCGCAAAAATTTTCAGGTTTGAGAGAGATTTTAAATCTTTCGTATGATAATTTTATACGGACTACCAGTCCGGAGCATATCAAGGCCTCGCAGGAATTTTGGCGCCTTTGCGACCAGAAAGGGGATATTTATAAAAAAATATACCGGGGGCTCTACTGCGTTGGCTGCGAAAAGTTCATTACGGAGAAGGATTTGATGGATGGTTTTTGTTCTCTGCATCCCTCCAAAAAGCCCGAAGTAGTGAAGGAAGAAAATTATTTTTTCCGGATTAGCAATTACAAAAAGCAATTACTGGAATATCTTTCCGGAGACAAGGTGATAGTTCCGGAGTGGAGAAGGAAGGAAGCGATTGATTTTGTGGAAGATGGGATGGAGGATTTTTCAATTTCCCGCGATAAAAAACGCCTTACCTGGGGCATACCGATACCGGAAGACGATACGCAGACCATGTATGTTTGGTTTGGCGCTTTAGTCAATTATATTTCCACCTTAGGATGGCCTCACAGCAAAGGCGCCTTTGAAAAGTTTTGGCAAAACGGAGAAAATGTCCAGACCGCCGGGAAAGACCAGGTCAAATTCCAGTCGGTGATGTGGCAAGGCATGCTGATGTCAGCCGGACTGCCTACGACCGATACGGTTATTTATCATGGTTTTATCACCGGAGAGGGCGGAATCAAGATGTCCAAGTCCCTAGGCAATGTGATAAATCCGAGCGACATCGTGAAAGAATACGGCACGGACGCGCTCCGATATTTTCTCCTGCGTGAAATTTCCCCGTTTGAAGACAGTCCGTTTACAATAGAGAGGTTCAAGGACGCCTACAACGCGGGGTTGGCGAATGGGCTGGGAAATTTAACCAGCCGTATTTTGACTTTATCAGAAAAGTATCTGGACAAGTGTCCGGAAATTCCTGAAAAATCCAATTTTACGGAGTATTTTAAATTTTTTGAAAAATTTGATATTAAACAAGCAGTAGATTATATTTGGAATGAAATAGGAGAGCTAGATAAGTTTATTCAAAAAGCCGAACCCTTCAAAGTGATAAAAGTTGATGAAAAAAAAGGAAAGGAACTGATTTCCAATATGGTTCTTCGTCTTTACAACATAGCCCGGATGCTCAACCCGATAATGCCGGAGACAAATGAACTGCTCAAAAAATTAATTAAAAAAAACAAAAAGCCGGAACAGCCATTATTTTTACGTAAGGACTAACATGAAACCCAAATACATAGATATACATTGCCACGTAAATTTCACCGCCTTTGACGCCGACCGGGACGAGGTGGTTGCCCGGGCTCTGGAAAACAACACCTGGATGATAAATGTTGGCACACAGATAGATACTTCCAGGAAAGCGGTGGAGCTTGTCAATCAATATCCGGAAGGCGTCTACGCAATTATCGGGCTACACCCTATCCACACCGGAATGTCTTTCCATGACGAAAAAGAGTTAGGTCCCGCTTTCACTAAAGCTTCGGACGGGCAGGGAAAAGCGGAAGGTTTTATTTCGCGTGGCGAAGTTTTTGATAAGGAAACTTATAGAGAACTTTTGAAAGATAAGAAAGTAGTGGCTATAGGAGAATGCGGACTGGACTATTACCGGTGCAACGAGGACTCCATTATCAGGCAAAAACAAATTTTTATTGAACAAATAGAAATTGCCAACGAGTTCAATAAACCCCTGATGCTTCATATCCGCAACAACGAGGAATCTGAATTGATTCTGGGTAATTATGGAATTTATAACGCGTATACAGACGCACTTGATTTACTGAAAAAACATTCCAAGGTAAAGGGCAACGTGCATTTTTTTGCCGGCAACTGGAACGAAGCCAAAGCGTTCCTGAATTTCGGCTTCACTTTGTCTTTTACCGGAGTTATTACCTTTACGCGCGATTACGACGAAATCATCAAAAACATCCCGCTTGATATGATTATGTCCGAAACCGATGCGCCTTATGTCGCCCCCATACCTTACAGAGGCAAGCGCAACGAACCTGTTTATGTGAAAGAAATTGTAAAAAAAATTGCTGAAATAAAAAATTTACCGGAAGAAAGAGTTTCAGAGGCCATTTTAGCGAATGCCAGGCGTGTTTTTGGAATTTAATCACCATCCCTTACCCCTCCTCCACAAGGAGGGGAGGAGCCCTCTCCTCCTAATGTAGGAGGAGTGCCAAAGGCGAGGCGGTTTGCATTTATAAGCTCTTTTTGTTAATATGGATTTCATGCAACAGGAGGAAATTGAAGATCAAAACGAAGCCAAAGAAACCCAAAACTCCAAGGTCTACGAACTGGGCTATCTTTTGGTGTCAACCATCCCCGAAGAGGATGTGCCCGTTATCTATGGCAACCTAAAGGAGCTTATATCGTCCTTGGGCGGGAATGCCATTTCCGACGAGATACCGAAAATGATACCGCTTGCTTACGCAATGGTAAAAGTTGTAAACAATGTGCGTAATAAATTTAATACGGCCCATTTCGGCTGGATAAAATTTATGATGGATTCGGATAAAGTTCTGGAACTGAAGAAGAAACTTGACCTTGACCCAAATATTATTAGATTTTTGATATTAAAAACAGTGGCTGAAAACACCATTGCCGCCAAAAGATTTATGCGCACCGATACACGCAACCGAAGACCGAGGATATTAAAAAACGAAGACAATGAAAATGTCGCCCCTATCAACAAAGAAGAAATTGATAAAGAAATAGACGCATTAGTCGTATCTTAATTTTTAAAATTATGTATTTAAACAAAGCAATTTTAATAGGAAATCTTACCCGCGATCCGGAAATCCGCTCCCTTCCTTCAGGCATAAAAGTTTGCAGTTTTTCTTTGGCCACCAACCGTGTCTGGAAAGATAAAAATGGCGCGCGCCAGGAATCAACCGATTACCATAATGTCGTGGTTTTCGGACGTCAGGCGGAAACAGTCGCGCAATATATGAAGAAAGGAAGTTCCATCTTAGTTGAAGGTCGGATACAGACAAGGAGTTGGGATGACAAGACCACCGGCGAGAAGAAATATCGCACCGAAATAGTTGCCGACCGCACGCAGTTTGGTCCCAAAGGTTCCGGAGCAGGAAGCGGCGGGACAACGAGTGTGGGCTCAAAAGCTCCGGCCAAAGAGGGCGGGGAGGTGGATGCTATAGAATATCCCGAAGAAGACATTAATCCGGAAGATATACCATTTTAAGTAAAAGCCCACATGTCAGACTTATGGGAATCCCATAAGTCTGACATGTGGGCGAAATATAAAACATTATGAAACAAGATTACTTTTCAGCCAACAATATAAAATACATTGACTACAAGGATGTGGAAATCCTGAAGAGATTTCTGAATCCAAACGGCAAGATTATAAGTCACAAACGCACCGGTGTAACTTCCAAGAACCAGCGCGCTCTCGCCTCCGCCATCAAGCATGCCCGGTTCTTGGGCCTTTTGCCTTTCGTGGTTAAATAAATATAATCAAGAATCAAGTTTTTAAGGGGTTTGGCGAGCGTCGGCGAGCCAATTTCAGGATTTTTTAAGTTTCAAAAAATCCCTGCCTGCGGCGGGCAGGCGTTCCGGCAAAAACTTTGATTCTTGATTATTATTACACCCTTTCCACGTATTCTCCGGTCTCGGTATTCAGGCGGATTGTGTCTCCTTCGTTTATAAACATCGGGGCGTTTAGGGTCGCTCCGTTTTCCAGCGTGATAATTTTGTTTCCTCCCTTGGATGTGTCTCCGCGGACGGCCGGCGGGGCTTCTTTGACCTTAAATTCCATTTTAATCGGTAGGGTAACCTTGATAATTTTTCCCTTGCCCGACATAGCTTTAGCGTCGGTGGGTTCATCGTCATTCTCCCAGACCAGGGCGGTGGCGTTGCTGTTTTGCTTAAAAAACTTGGCGGTGTCTCCAATGAGCGTGGAGTCCAACTTAAATCTCTTGCTCTTGTCGTCCGGCTCGCAGAACCAGTATTCACCCTTGTTGTGGTAAAGGAACGTGATGTCATGCTTGATAATGTCCGCTTCGTCCGCCGAATCGGCCACGTGAAAGGTAGCAGGGAAGACCTTGCCGGAAATCAAACTGCGGAGTTTCACCTGGTTTTGCGGTTTCCGCTGCTGGGTGCGGGCAACATGCGATTCCACCACTTCGCAGGGCTCGTTACCATATATTATTATTTTTTTCTCGCGGATTTCGTTATATTGAAGCTGTGACATGGCTCTATTTTCCTTCTTACGCTTCCTCCGCGAACTTTTTCCTAATTTCCTTCAGAATTTGGTCGGAGATTTTCTTGTTTTCTTTCAGGAAGGTGCGGGTGGAATCATAACCGACTCCCAATTTTGTTTTTTCCTTTGCCTCGCCAGAGCCTTTGGCGTCGGCGGGTTTACCCTCTCCGCTAGAAAGATAGAAATATGAATTTCCCGTTTTTTCTATGATTTTAAACTTTTCTCCGAGCGCCATTATCTCACCCTCTTTGGAAATACCTTCATTATAGATGATGTCAAATTCCGTCTGTTTAAAAGGCGCAGCCACTTTGTTTTTCACCACTTTCACCCGGGTGCGCGAGCCCACCACCTCTTCGCCCTTCTTTATCTGGGCGATTTTGCGGATATCCAGACGGACCGAAGTGTAGAATTTCAGCGCCTTTCCGCCCGGAGTCGTTTCCGGATTGCCAAACATCACCCCGATCTGCATCCTGATTTGGTTGATGAAAATGACGACGGTCTTGGAGCGGGCGACAATAGCGGTCAGTTTACGAAGCGCCTGAGACATCAGCCGCGCCTGCTTGCCGACATGATATGCTCCCATGTCGCCCTCTATCTCGTCTTTCGGCGTGAGCGCCGCAACCGAATCCACTACCACCACGTCAATCTTGCCCGTGCGCACCAAACTCTCCACTATTTCCAGCGCCTGCTCGCCGTTGTCCGGCTGGGAAATCAGCAGGTCGTTGATATTGACCCCCAGCTTCCTGGTGTAGTCCGGGTCCATGGCGTGTTCGGCGTCTATGTAGGCGCAAGCCCCGCCTTTTTTCTGCGCTTCCGCCACGATGTGAAGTGATAATGTCGTTTTACCCGAAGATTCCGGACCGAATATTTCTATAATTCTCCCGCGCGGTATTCCGCCCACTCCGAGCGCCATATCAAGCCCGATGGAACCGGTCGGTATGACGTTCACATCCACCTTGGGCGCGTTGCCGAATTTCATTATTGCGCCCTCGCCAAATTTCGTTTGGATAGCTTTAAGGGTGTCGCTCAAAACCGCTTCTCCCACCGTTTTGTCTTCCTTTTTCTCCCCGCCCGCATGACTCGCGTCAGCGTGTCGGGCAGGTTTTTTCTTGTTTAGCATACTATTTTAACATTACTTGATAATTTTTCTCGTCCATATATCCGAATTTGTCCTCTGCTTTGATGTTGATTATATTATATCCCTCCAAAAGCGCAATCGTTTCTTCAAAGTCGCCTTGCTGATTTATTGAAATTTCTCGGCCGTTTAAAGTTAACTTTATGGCATTTCTGGCATTACCCATGACTTTTATTATACTTTCGTTAATCGTGGCGCCATCTGTCAAGTTCACATTTTTTATTTTTACTCCGAAAATTAAGTCGTGGGAACGGAAAAAGGCGTAAATAACAATCAAAATAAAAAAAACAGAAAGCCCCGATATTTTGATGATTTTTTTTGTGTTGCTGTTCATTGTGTTTTTTCCCATATGTCAGACATAGGGGGACTCCCCTATGTCTGACATATGGGACTAGATAATATTTTCTCCGGTTTCCGTCCGTTCTATTTTTTCCAGCACTTCTCTCGGTTTGGCGCCGTCTCCCGGACCGATAACTCCGCGCTCTTCCAATTTATCCATCAGCCGCGCTGCCCGTGCGTAGCCCAGTTTTAATTTTCTCTGCAAATAAGAAGTGGAGGCCTTTCCGGCTTCCATAACGCAGATGCGGGCTTCTTCATACATTTCATCATCATCGTCATCTTCTGTATTATTGAACATTTCTCCGCCAAGGGCGGATCCGCCTTGGGCGGAAAAAATACTTCTACCCGCTTCGCCGGAGCTCCAGCGAGGCGAGTCGGCCGAAATAGAGCCCCCGGTCAATGTTATCTCGTCGGACACTTCGTCCCGGTAGGCATTAGCCAGATACTTTACAACTTTTTTGACTTCCGATTCGGAAATGAACGCGCTTTGCAAACGTTCCGGTTGGGTTTCACCCGAAGAGTAAAGCATATCGCCGGCGCCAAGGAGTTTTTCCGCTCCGCCGGCGTCCAATATTGTGCGCGAATCCACCTGCGAAGAAACTTTCAAAGCGACACGAGTCGGAATATTGGCTTTAATCAGTCCGGTAATGATGTTTACTTCCGGACGCTGGGTGGAGAGTATCAAATGAATGCCCACCGCCCTGGACATTTGCGCCAGACGGACAATGGCGCTTTCAAGCTCTCTCGGGTAAGTGCTCATTATGTCCGCCAGTTCGTCAATGACAATAATAATGTATGGCAGGCGGTCCACACCACCCTCAACCCCCTCCTTATTAAGGAGGGGAGCTTCTCCTCCTCGTTGAGGAGGAGTGCCCGAAGGGCGAGGTGGTCTTTTACCCCAAATATTCGCATGATACGACTCTATGTCGCGCACCGATTCGGCTTCCAATATGTCGTAACGGCGGTCCATCTCTTTAGCCGCCCATTTCAAGGCCAAAATTGTCTTTTTCGCTTCGGTAATGACGGGAGTAAGCAGGTGCGGAATGTTGTTATACAGAGTAAGTTCTACCCGTTTCGGGTCTATTAATATGAATTTCAAATCATCCGGTCCATTGCGGTATAAAAGGGAAGTAATCATTGAATGGATGCTTACCGATTTTCCCGAACCAGTCGTGCCGGCGACCAGAACATGCGGCATCCTGGCCAAATTGCCAAAAACCGCCTTGCCTGAAATATTGCGCCCGAGAGCGGTCATTAAGGGTTTTGAAGAATGTTGAAATTTGTCGTCGGAAAGAAGGGTGGCCAGGCCGACGATTGATTTTGACCTGTTCGGAATTTCAATTCCAACCAGGGACTTGCCCGGTATCGGCGCTTCTATGCGTATCGGGTGCGCGGCCAGCGAAAGCGCCAGGTCGTTCTGCAGTCCGACAATGCGGGAGAGTTTTATCCCTTCGGCCGGCTTGAGCGCGTAGCGGGTGACCGTCGGCCCGATTGTGATTTCATCCATTTCTACTTCAATGCCGAAGTTGGCGAGCGTGCGCTTGATGATGTTTGCGTTGGCTTTGATGTCGCCGGTGTTGGGCTTGCCCTTGTCTTCTTCAAGGAGCGATAGCGGGGGAGGGATGTAAGAACCCAGTGTGTTTTTTCTTTTTCTGATTGGAATTTCTTCTTCGTCTCCTCCTTGGGAGGAGGAGTGCCTGAAAGGCGAGGTGGTGATTTTTTAGAATTACCACCCCCATCCCCCTCCTCATCAAGGAGGGGGAGAGAAACTTTTTCCACTTCTTCCATTTCATCTTCATTCAAAGAGTCCCGAGTGTTGTTGAGGGTTTTCTTTCTGCGAATAAGTGACCAGATTTTTCCAAAGAGCGCCAAACTGAGTTTGGCGTCAAACATTATCAGAATTGAAATTATCAAAATCGCTCCGAGGAAGACCGAGCTGGCATACGTGTCAAAGAGAGCCATGAACGGCGTTGATAAAATTTCTCCGAAAAATCCGCCGGCGTGATTTTCAGAGGCAACGTCTATTATTCCCAGGCTTGCAAGCAAAAACATTATTCCGCTTATGGTGCGCGTCCATCCGATGTTCGGCACTTCGGATTTTATGAAAGATACTCCGAGCAGAATAAAAAGAGCGGGCAGGAGGACATATCCCAAACCGAGCAGGTAATTTAATTTTTCGTAAACGGACGCTCCGGCTTTTCCCGCGGCGTCAAAATACGACATCAGAAAGAATACTGCCAGGACAAATAAAACGACCGCGATAATTCCGTGCTTGGTTTGAGTTTTTAATCCGGTGGAGTATTCTTTATTATCTTTTTTTTGTTTCAATTTTAGCACAAAAAATCAAAAAAACTTAAGAATAATATTTTTGCCGGTACGGATTTTTTGAAGCTTAAAAAATCCTGAAGTTTTCGCGCCGCCGCGCTCAAAACCCCTTAAAAACATTTTCTTAAGTTTTTTTGATGTCTTGATTTTCTTTTGAAAAAGCAAGATTGTTGCCAAATAACGACTTGGGAGCGCGACGGCGCGAGCACACTGAAAAGTAAACTGCTTTACTTTTCAGGCGATGCTGAAGACACAGGCCTTTATCGCAGATAGGCATGAGCAGGCATTTTTTAGTAAAAAAATATCCGTGCGTTATTTGGCAATAATTTTGCGGCTTGCAGTTGCTTTTTCTCTTGTCCTATATATAATGGACAAATGTTTAGAGAAAGTAAAAATCTTAAGGACACTAATTCACGCCCATCCAATCTCTCCCTTACTAAGAGGGAAGAACAAGAAGGTGGTTTGTCTTATACCAAAACCCATAAGCTTATTACCGCGCTTTACATGGTCACGGACATTATAGACAAAGACGAACCTCTTAGAAATAAATTAAGGACATTAGGAATAGAAATTTTATCGGACATTACTTCTATGTCAAGGTTGAACCTTGACACTCCCTTGATTAAAATATCCGAAATTATGTCCTTTTTGGATATCGCTTCCGCCATTAATATCATTTCCGAAATGAATACCAATATTTTAAGGAAAGAGTTTTCGGAATTAAATCAATCTATACAAGAATCTACCGGCAATACCGGTATAATAAATAAGAAAGTTGATTTGGTGGAATTTTTTGAAACATCTTCCGGGGAAAGATTGGATCTTTATTCTACTTCCCCCTCGGCAAGAGGGAGGAACAAGGACGGGGTTTTTGAAAGAGGGACTTCTATTGGACACCACAGAATCGGTGTCCAAAAAGGCAACACTTTACTCAAGGCCTTGTCCGATAAAAATCTTTCGGACATAGGACATCCGAATTCAGGAAATGGGGCGCGGGAAAAACATGCTAAAGATTTTCTGGCATTAAAAAAACAACGCCACGATGATATTACAAATATAATTAAAATTGCAGGAGGAAGCGCTACTATAAAGGACATAAAGGACAAGGTTCAGGCAACACCCGAAATAAGTTCCTTTATTGCTTCTTCCAGCGAGAAAACACTTCAAAGAGAGCTTGCATCTATGGTTAAAAATGGTGTCCTTAATAAAACCGGGGAAAAAAGATGGAGTAGATATTTTATAAAATAGAGCCACTGGAGCGCCTTGCCCCCACACCTATTTTTTGACCGTTTAAAAACGCGCCTATTGGTGCAGTCAAAAAATAGGTGTGGGGGCTTGCTTTTCGCCTAAAAATATGAGAATATAAGCTAATGGATATTGGCTTAAAAGCCGAGTTATCCCCCACACCTATCTTGGTATAGTTCTGACTTTGTCAGAACGTACTAAAAGTACGATACCAAAATAGGTGTGGGGGTTATCCACATAGTATATTGCCATAATTTTTTGGGATATATTATAATATTATGGTGTTTACAGATTGCGCGCTTTTTGTGTACTCTGTATTCATAAATGTATTTATTTTCATTCTTGATTTCGTCGAAAAAATCTTGAATAAAATAAATAGTCCGCCAGGGCTTCAAAAGTTTTGGCGGGGAATGGTCATTGAAAACCAAATAGCTATGTTTTCAATGTTAGTTATTATCTGTTCGTTATTTTTTTCCGCTGCATTATTAACAATTATAAGTTTATTAGCGGATAAAAAATGGCGATAGAAAAAATACGCTTTTAGTTTTGTCGAAACTAATTAATGGCGTAGAAATTAGAAAATTATATGAGTAAATTATTAAAATCAAAATTTCTTATTGGAGTTTTGGTTGTAACAGTTTTAGTTCTGGGTGGCGTTGCGCTTGTTGGCGCAAACGAGGCCTCAGCTGATTGTTCAATCACTTCTACATTAAGGGCAGGTTCTACAGGCGTTGAAGTTCAATGCTTGCAGTCAATCGTAGGAGCTTCTGCCGACGGAAAATTTGGTCCTATGACCAAGGCCTCGGTTATGGCTTGGCAAGCAAGTCACGGATTGGTAGCCGACGGAGTTGTCGGTCCTCTAACCCGAGCGGCTTTGGCTGGCGCAGGTGTTTCAGTAGGATCATTCCCGGCAGGTTGTACTTCAAGTTCAGGATTTAGCACAAGCACCGGATTGTCATGTTCTGGCTCTTCAACTCTTCCTTCAGGTTGTAGTTCAACCGCGGGATACAGCCCGACAACCGGAGCCAAGTGCGATGGAGGTTCAACTGCTACTCCTGTAGCTTTTGAGGGTACAGAAGAAGGAAAGTTGTCCTCATTTGAAGAGGATGCAGCAGATACTTCGGATGTGGATGAAGGTACAACTGAACAGGAAATCCTAAATGTATCTTTTGAAGCGGAAACTTCTGACCAGAAAGTTACTCGCGTTGATGTGGATTTCCAGGCGGCTGATTCAACAGAGTCATCAAAGCCATGGGATTACTTCAAGAAGGTTTCCTTGACGCTTGATGGGGATGTTATCGCTACTAAGACCGTTACAAGTTCAGATGATTGGGATAGAACGGATGAAGCAAGCGTTACTTACGACACTTACACGGTCAGATTTTCCAATCTGGACTTTATTGTTAAGGACGGAAGCGAAGCCCAGCTTGCGGTAGCCGTTGATGTTATAGACAATGTTGATGGAAGTGATGAAGGCCAGTCATGGGAAGCCGCAATTCCGGTCAATGGAATTCGCGCGATAAGTCCTAATGGATTGACTGAAACATATCCGACAACGGAGTTAAATGTCGATTTCACCGTAGCGGGGTCGGATACCGGAACGCTTTCTTGGTCGCAAGATTCCGACAATCCAAGTGCGATGGCTATCACTCTTGACGATGCGGTAGATACCAACAACGTGCTTTTGGCGGTCTATAACTTGGAGGCCGATAATCAAGACATCTTCGTTGAAGATATCTTGATTGAAACCACCATAACGACAACTGGAACGATGGATCAGACAAGCGATCTTGTCCAAACATTCCGCGCGAAGGTATATGATGCCGATGGTGACTTGGTGATAACTAGCACTGCGGCTGGCAATGCGACGGCTGATCTTACAAACATTGATCATACGTTCAGCAATCTTGATTTCACTATTCCAAATGGTGATACTTATGAAGTCAAGTTTTATGCCGACTTCCAACCGCTTGACGGAACGATTGTTAAAGACACGGACACAATCGTTCTAACAATGGATGCCTCGGACACTGTTGCTGAACAGGCCTCAGGAGGCAATGATGGGGATGCGGTTACGGCAACCGGAGATATTACGGGAAAGACACATGCTGTCTTTGCAAGCGCTCCGTTGATTACCCATGTAAGTTCAACTATTACCAAAACGCTTGCTTGTGACGGCGTATGCGCTGCCGGAGAAGCGGAAAGAGCGGAGGCCACTATTACTTTCACAGTGAAAGCGGTTGAGGCCGATGTTTATGTTCCGGATGAGTTTGTGGAGGACACTGATGAAACTGATACTACTTACGGGTCAGGTTCAACTTATTTCCTTGATGAACATGCAGGCACCGAACCTACGCCGGTTGCGTTGGCTTCATCCGATGCGTCTACATCAACCAATGGTTGGATAGTTTACAAGGGTGAGGAAAAAACCTTCACTTACAAAGTAACGATTACCGCCTTAGCTGACGGCTACCAATCAGTTGGTATGTCTTCAATTGAGTGGGGTCTAACTAACGTTGCTGGCGGTAATGCTGCCAATGAGGACTACACATATAGCTTGCAGCCAGATTGGGAAACACCTTCCATTTATCTGGAGTTTACAGCGGCTTAATTGTTGTAATCTAAGTTCAATCTATCCTGGTTAATACGCCTTAAAAAGTATTCCCTCCGTCGCTTCGCAGTTCTCCTACGCCAAATGGCTACGGATGAATAATGGAGCTATGGACGGGTTAAACCCCCGCTTGCTTCGCAAGCTCACACCTGTTTTTAAAAAACAGGTGTGAGGGTAAACAGAAAACCACCTCTTTTCGGGGTGGTTTTTTGTTTTGGAGATTAAATGCGACCCCCTCCCAACCTCCCCCAAGGGGGGAGAGTTCTTGCAAAAAAATCTTGTTGTGTGATATATTGGGGGTATGTTAAATGATCAAGATATAAACAAACTTACTTCTGTTCTTGCTACCAAATCAGACATACAGGAAGTCAGAGACGATTTAGATTCCAAATTTCTTGTATTGAAGTCCGATATTCAAGATGTTAAAAAAGACGTAGAAGGTTTGCGAGAGGCCATACAGGGCATGATGGTTTCTATAGATAATTTGGCAAAAGTCATATCAGACCTACGTTTAGAGTATGCCGCTATTTCCACTCAACTAACTAGGCATGAACGCTGGATAAAACAGATTGCCGAAAAAGTCGGGCTGAATTTAGCCATGGAATAATACGCCTTAAAAAGTATTCAAAATTCCCCTGTCGCTCGCGAGCGACGGGGTTTTTTTGTTTGCGTTAATGAAAATATAATATATAATGGTTAAATTATAAGTAGTGTATTAAAATAATGAGCAAAGCGAATGTATTTTAAACACCCTGTTAAATAATTTTTGCAGAGCAAAAATTGTTCAAAGGACATTTAACAGGGTAAAGATTTTTATACTCACTGCGTTCGTTAAAAATCATTTATGTATAATAAAAAAAATATAGTAATAGCAGTTATTGTAGTTTTGGTTATCATCGTAGTTGGTTTTTTGATTTATAAGGGAAATCAAAATAAAGGTTATTCCATTGTGTATTTAACAACTAGGGAAGTGTATATAGGTAAATTAGCTACTTTTCCAGATTTTCAGCTAAAAGATAGCTATATTTTGCAAGTTATAAAGGATGAAAAGGATCCAACCAAGAACAATTTCCAGCTTCAGCCAACAAAAGAAGCCCTTTGGTCACCTCAGGTTTTGCACTTAGTAAAGGACAATGTTGTTTTTTATGGTCCGCTTATGTCCGATAGTTCAATCGCCAAAACTTTGGCAGGACAACCCAAATAAGAAGGAGCCTGTCCCGTACCGAGCTTTGCTCTGGTTCGGAGTTATCCACATTTTTATTGTGTTTTAATTTTTGCTTATGTTGTATAATTACAAGTGCATAAAAGTGTCGAATACTTTTTTGCTACCTTCAATTGTTTATAAATGCATTATTAAGTAATTGAAGAAATATTATTAGTGAAATTATTATTAAGTTTTTTAAATTATGAAAAAAATATTTAAAGGTTTAGGGATAGGTTTCATTGCCTTGGCCCTCGTCGTAGGGGTGGGAGCAAATAATACTAGCGCCACTACAACATACGCGGTTAATGCAATCACAGAAACCGGCGCGCTAACTGTTACTGGAGGAGCTGCGTTGACTCTCGTTGGAACTACTGCTTCCACTTGGTCAACTGTTGCAGGGGATTTAACTGTTGAATCAGGAACCACTACTGCCGGTTCCCTTCATCTGATTTCAGATGAGAACACAACTGATGCTATTAATATTGATGCCACCGCTGGCGGCATTGATATTGATATAACTGGTACCGCTACAGAGGACTTTAATGTTACCAATACCGGTGGATCAATTGTTTTAATTGCTACAGAAGCTATTGCTGATGCTATCAATATTGATGCTACCGGCACAGCTGGAGGAGTAGATATAGATACTACTGATGGCGCCATTGCTTTAACAGCCGCTGGCGCAGTTGAAGGTGATATGACTCTGACAGTAGGTGACGATTACGTGGCCAACGTTACGGGCATTTGGGACAATAACGTAACTGGCGCCGCTACTTTGGACGCAGCTTCAATTTCTTTAGATGCCACAGCGGCTTCTAACTTGACTGTGACTGGCGCGGGCGCGGACTTGACCCTGGCTTCGGTCTTGGGGTCAGTGGCGATTTCTTCCACAGAAGATGCGGCAAGCGCGATTAGCTTAACTGCAAACTCTGCTGGTACAAATGACACCATTGTTATAACCAACACCCCGGGTACCGCCGCTGGCGCAATCACTTTGGCTGCAACAGCTGGTGGAATCACTTTGACTGCTGGTGGAGCTATTAACCTCACTGCAACGTCAGATGTCGTTGTTCCAGCTAACATTGGTGTCACCTTTGGAACAGGCGAGAAAATAGAAGGTGATAGCANTTAACCTCACTGCAACGTCAGATGTCGTTGTTCCAGCTAACATTGGTGTCACCTTTGGAACAGGCGAGAAAATAGAAGGTGATAGCACTGACTTAACGGTTACATCTGGAGGACTTATAACTCTTACTGCAACAGGAAATACTGTGGTAACTAACGCTGCTGTTATTAATGGTGCTTTTACAGCCAGTGAAGCAATTATCTTTTCTGGTATAGAAACAATTGCAGCAGGTGGAACAACTACTGCTTTAGATCTTACCGAGTCTCTTCATTCAATTGATGCAGATGTGGGCGGAGATATATTTACCCTAGCAGATGGTACTATTGGACAAGTTATGACTATTACAATGGTATCTGCTACTGGAATAGCCACAGTTACTCCCGCTAATCTTGCGGGCGGTACAAGTGTCACTATGAACGCAGAGGGGGAAACTGTAATGTTGCAATTCGTTGATACTCAATGGTATATAATAGGCGGTAATGCTTACACAGTAATCTAATAATTGTTTTGTTTCTTAAGTTCTTAAATTATTAAAACATACGGAATTTAGGATGACTTTTCTTAGGGTCGAATTCTGTGTTAACTGATTAAAAACAAAATGATTATGATTAATAAATTAAAATTTGGATTGTTGGCTCTAGTGATGCTTCTTACGTTAGGAGTAGCTGTTCAAGTAAATGCGCAAGCTTTGACTTGGGATAATGACACTACGGTTACTATAGGATCTGCGGATTATAGAATTGAATCCAACTCCGAAGCGACTACTCTCACCTTTGACGCGACTACCCTCACCGTTACGGTTCCAGCCCTATCCACATTCACCATATCTTCTCCCAATAATTACACCTTAAACAACGATCAAGCCCTGACAGCGACATGTGTATCCGGAGTAAATACTTTGGTAATCACCGGAGCTGTAACTGATGCGGTGATTACTCCCGATACCGCCACTGTCGTTGCGTGTGTTGCTCCTAGTTCTGGGGGTGGAGGTGGAGGGTCTTCTGCCACCCCAGTAGCCACTCCAGCTGTGCCTGCTGTTCCCGCAACTCCCGGAGAAATTCCTGGATGTGGAACTAGGACAACTGGTTTCAGTTCGTCTACAGGCACTTCTTGTGTTGGAAACACATCCACTACTCCAGCTACCTCTGCGACACCTGCTACTCCAGCCACACCCGCATCTCCAGCTCTTAGCGCATCAGCTTACAACTTCGGCACGGCCGTTCTCAAAAACGGCAGTCGAGGCGAAGCAGTCAAGGAACTGCAAAGGTTTTTGAACGCGAAGCTGGCTCTAGGTCTGGCAGTTGACGGAGCTTTGGGCCCCCAGACTATTGCTGTCATCAAACAATGGCAAGTGGACAACGGCTTAGTGGCTGACGGTCTCGTTGGTCCGGCTACTAAAGCGGCGATGAATGCAGGAGCTCCTGCAGCACCGTCCGCTCCGGCTGCTCCAAGCGCGGGCGCCTCTAACTTGGGCGATTCCACTCTCAAAAATGGGAGTTCTGGCGATGCGGTCAAGAACTTACAAACATTCTTGAACTCTTCGCTTGGCTTGAACCTCGCGGTTGACGGCGCCATGGGTCCGATGACGGTCTCCGCTGTCAAACAGTGGCAGGCGGCCAACGGCCTTGACGCCGACGGTCTGGTTGGTCCGGCTACCAAGGCGAAAATAAATGCCGCGACGCAATAAGTAGTTTAACTCCCGTCGGGTGTCCAACACCCGCTGTCGGGTGTTGGACACCCGACAGCGGAAGTAGAGGAAAACTGAAATAACCAAAAAACCGCCCTGAACTTTTTGTGGAGGGTGGTTTTTTGCCTTCCCCTACACCTGGTGTAGGGGAAGGCGGAATACAATTTTCAAAATTTGCGGTATACTTAAAGTATGGGTCAAATAATTTTTAAAATCTGGTATATCATAGCTATTTTGCCCTTCATTATGTTTCTGGAAGGGGACGAGAAGCTCGCGGATTATTTAAAGAAGAAAGAAATCTACGCGCATTGGGACGTTTTCCATTCCCTGATTGTGTTTTTGATAATTCTGGCCTTCTTCCTCTGGCTCAACGGCGCCCGCTAATAACTACTGAACGTTTCCCACATGTCAGACATGTGGGAAATTCGTGGTTTGTGTTAAAATATTATTTATGGTGTATAGAAAAGTTCCTTTCGTTTCTAAAGAATATTATCATTTATATAACCGGGGAAACAGTAAGCAGTTAATATTTTTGGATGAAAATGACTACAAACATTTTGTAAAATGTTTGTATATTTGTAATACGAGTAAGAATTTTAAATTTCGTGATCATATAGTTGAACAAAATATAGACGCTTTTGATTTTGATAGGGGAGAAACACTCGTTTCAATCGGTGCATGGGTCTTAATGCCCAACCATTTTCATATTTATATAACTTCCCACATGTCTGACATGTGGAAAAATAAAAATAACATCTCGGAGTTTATGAGAAAGCTATTAACTGCTTACACTAAGTATTTTAACGCCAAACACACAAGAACAGGTGGTTTATATGAAGGTCCTTTTAAATCTACTCATATTAACAACGATAATCAGGCAAAATATCTTTTTTCTTATATTCACCTGAATCCGATAAAATTAATTGATTCTCAATGGAAAGAGGAAGGTATAAAAAACATAAAGGCGGCCTTGGAACATCTTGAAACTTATAATTGGAGCAGTTACCATGACCATCACGGAATTACAAGAAAAGAAAATAAGATTTTAGATTTAGACAAATTTCCCAGCTATTTTTCCGATATCAAAGATTTTGATTCGGAAATTATTTCTTGGTTACAATACAAATAACCTTCCCCTATGTCAGACATAGGGGAAAGTTTTCCACAATTTTTGTTTTAATTGGACTGCTTTGATAATATAATTTAAGGATGGAAAAAATAAAAAGATTGTGGGCCCATAAAATTGTCAGGATGTTTGTGTGGGCTCTTTTAATTTTGCTTGGATTGTATCTCGTTTTGGTGGCTTTCCGCGTGGTTCATTTTTTTAATCTGGATAAGACCAATGCGCAGGTGGAGAAGATTCACAATACCAAACTTACCCTGAATGATGTCATGAGGACGAATCTCCCGCCGGAGCCGGTAGACGCCGATGAAACGGTGGCCGGCATTGACGCCAACCAAAACGGCATTCGCGATGATGTGGAATTGGCAATTTTTAAGGAGTATCCAAATTCGGCCAAGACCCGCGCCGTGCTGTTGCAGTATGCGTTGGTTTTACAGATGCAAATGACCCTACCTGTTGTGAATAAAGAAACAGTTACAGCGACAGCGGAAGACAGGAGCAAGGCACTAAATTGTGTTTGGAGCATAACTTCTCGTGAAAACATGGAAAGATTCCTGGAAATTACAGAAAAAAACGAGAATTTCGTTAAAGAATTACAGTTGAATACAGAACAAAGAAAAAAATATAGAGAAACCTTTTATGAATACTTGGGGAGTTATACAGCCTCTCATAAGGGCTGCGATATAGATTTATCTACTTTATCTAACTAAAGTGAATATAGGAATGGGAAAGAAAGTTGGTATTTATATAAGTATATTAATACTGATAATGTTTTTCTTTCCAAATTTTTCTTTGGCTTTAGAAAAATGTTCTCAAGATGGATACACGGTTATTACTATCAACGGAATGTTTACAGCTAAGGAAAAAGCAGAGGAAAACATGGATGCACTTGGCAAGATTCTTGGTCCTGCTTACAATAGACAAAATATTGATTATCAATATCTTCTAAACCCCTCTCACATCGCCGGACTCGGCGATTTTTTTGCCGCGGCTTATCAAAAGCTTTTTGATACCGAAGCAGTAGAAGATTATGACCTGATAGAAATGTTAAATGATGCCAGCCATAAGGTAAATACCCAAAAGCTTCTTCTTGTCGGTCACTCCCAAGGTAATTTCTATGCCAACAGTTTGTATGATGTCGTGGCGGATAAACCGGGCGGGGTGCCCGTGCGTTCCATCGGCGTATATGGCGTCGCCAGTCCCGCCAGCCGCGTGGCCGGATATGGCAAATATTTAACTTCCAGCACGGATTCGGTTATAGAAAATTTAAGATGGCGAGGAATTTTGTTCATTATGGAAGCAAATGACGCTATAAAGTTGCCGGAAAACAATACTTCCAATGGCCATAGTTTTTCCGATGTATATTTGAAGTACCGGGGAGATAAAATTATTTCTGATATACAAACTACGCTTGCCAAACTAAAAGAAAACGACGAACAATTGCCGGAGGCCCTCTGTATTTCCCCGCCGGAACTTTCTGCATTACACAAAGCGACTGGGATACTTCTGTCTGTCGCCGACCCGACGGCGATTGCGGTGAAAACAGGATTGGTCGTTACTTATAAAACAGGGGTAGCCATCAGGGATAAAACAACTCAAGTTGCCGATGCAATAGCGCAAGCAATATTTAAAAATAATTTAGCAATAGACAATAGGGCTGCGGTGGGGGCCGCTGACGGTGAAGAGGGGCACGGGGAGCCGGATAATAATTCATCGGAATCCGAATCGGCGCCGGAGAATTCTAAACCGACGGCACAAATACCAAAGTCCGAAAATATTGCGTCAAGTGAAGTATCTCCTTCTTCGGGCAGTCCAAGCACAGTAATAAATACCGAAGAAGGTTTACAGTCACCTACTACAACTGTTACCAGTCACAGAAGCGGAGGTGGAGGAGGCGGCGCTTCAACACCTGAAGCAGAAACCACCCTCGACACAACCGCGCCGATTATTTCTATTCTTGGCAATGCTTCTGTGACAATCAATGTTGGGATATCTTATGCGGACGAAGGCGCAACGGCCCTGGATGATATTAACGGAGATATTACCGCAAATATCGTTATAGTTAATCCTGTTGATGCTAACGTAGTGGCCGATTACACAATTACATACAATGTTTTGGATGCGGCGGGAAATTCTGCCACCGAGGTTACTAGGTCAGTACATGTTGTTGCTGTCACTCCACCTCCAGTCACGGATACTACCGCGCCCGTAATTACGGTCTTGGGAGATAACCCTGTTACTATAGAAACCGGAAATTCTTATGTTGATGTCGGCGCTACCGCAACAGATGATGTTGACGGACAAATCGTGGTAAACACATCCAGTTCCGTGGATACTGATACCGTTGGCACATACACTATCACCTACACTGCCACAGACGCGGCGGGTAATACGGCAACTGGGACGCGCATTGTGAATGTTGAGGCGCTTTCATCTCTTGCATTATTTGACAGCAGGGATACATTTTCTGACAATCTCCCGCCTTTTCAAAGCGGAGGCAATGGGGGAATATTGTGGCAAAGAGAAGCAGGGGGAGCTCCTTTTGATGGAATCATCAAGGCCATAAACATGATATTGGTCACCAGTCCGGCTTTTAACCGTTCTGGAACCTTCTATTTCCAATGCTGGATCGACGACGGGATCGATCACGCCGGATCCACTCAAGTTATGCGCGCCGCTTCCCAGGTTTTCAATACGGGCGATTATCTGATCAATTCCGCGATTTTTAACTTTACACCTTATGAAATTGATACTTGGAGTTATGCAGATTTAACTTTTTCAAACCCTTTTGGCGACGACTGCACGTTTAATGCTGGAGAGACGGTTCGGGTTGCGGTTACAGACAGTGTTTTGTATATCGGGGATTACAATTCCGGGAATTTGCCGCAACACAGAATGGCCGTATCTGATTCCCCTGATTTTTTTTCCGCGGTCGCACACAGTTCAATGAAAACAATTACGTCATTTGATTTTCCAGGATTATCGCCGGAAGTTGTCGGGGTTATTAACGAAACAGATCACACAATTTCTTTATCTGTTCCTTTTGATACTGACGTGACAACTCTTGCACCAACAATTATTATTTCTTCTTTTGCAATAATTAGTCCGAATAATAATGAGGCACAAAATTTTACTAATCCTGTTACTTATACCGTTACAGCAGAAAACGGCTCTACGCAAAATTATATTGCAACGGTTACAATTACTCCTGATTCTGGCCCTACTTTAATCTCTGCGGAAGTTACCTCGGCAACCACGGTTGACTTGACCTTTTCTGAAGATTTGGACGGTCGGACCGTCACCAACGCGGATTTTTCAGTTACCGCACACACCCTTTCTTCCACTGACGCTTTTGAAATAACTCCCGGCGTGGTACGTCTGACTATCTCCGACACCTTTGCCTCCGGCGAGACCCCGGAAATTATCTACAACACAACTGTTTCAAACGGGGTAAAAGATTTGGATGGCAATGTCGTTCCGGAAGCAACAATCACCGCAACAACCACCATATAATTTCCCCTATGTCAGACATAGGGGAAGAATTCGACAGGATGTGATATAATGACCCGTGATGGTTAAACATTTTTTAAAGATTTTGGTGATATTTGCGTTGATGATAGCGCTCGGGCTGGCGGGGGTTTATTTGATCAATAATTACAAGGGTGGGGAAGAGCCGGATGCGAATGGCGAAACACAGGTTGCAAAATAAAGGATTTGTGCTATATTGTTTCTACCGCAGAGAAAGCAGGCAAACAGTAAGTCCTGCTTAGTGGGTCGATATTCCGCCAAAGGCGGATAAATCTGGCGGCTTTAAGCCGTTTTTTTGTTGAAAAAACACTATGTTACAAAAATCAAAAAAGGCAGAGATGATAAAAGAGCTAGAGGGGGCAATCAAGAATTCCCAATCCCTGGTTTTCGTGAATTTCCATGGGCTGAAAGTAAGTGACGAAACAGTATTGCGTCGGGAGCTCCGAGACAAGGAGATCGGCTACAAAGTTTCCCGAAAGACGCTGCTTGTCCGCGCTCTCAAAGGCAAGGCGGAAGGCGAAATTCCGGAACTGACCGGTGAAGTCGCCATCGCGTACTCGCCCGCCGAAGTTTCGGCGAAGGCGGGTTCCCAGGACCCAACGGCTTCGGCCCGCGAAATTTACAGTTTCCAAAAAACCCACAAAGTGCTCCTGAATATTATCGGGGGAATCTTTAAGGGAAAATTCTTGGGCAAGGAGAAAATGATGGAAATTGCCATGATTCCAAGCCGTGAAGTCCTCTACGCGCAGTTCGTCAACCTTATCAATTCTCCGATTCAGCGCTTTGCCGTTGTCTTGGACCAGATAGCCAAGTCGAAATCTTAATTATTAACCATCAGAATAAATATTATGGAAAAGTTTGCAGACCTTATTAAACAAATAGAAACAATGTCCGTCGCCGACCTGCACGCGCTGGTCAAGGATCTAGAAGAAAAGTTCGGCGTATCGGCCGCCGCCGTGGCGGTTGCCGGAAATGGTGTAACAGCCGGAGCCGAAGCAGCCGAAGAGAAGAGCGTCTTTACTGTCGTGCTGGCGTCTGCCGGAGAACAGAAAATCGCCGTCATGAAAGCCGTCAAAGAGGTCCTCGGATTGGGGCTCAAGGACGCCAAAGACCTGGTTGACGCCGCTCCTTCCACCCTGAAAGAGGGGATGAAGAAGGCCGAAGCCGAAGACCTGAAGAAAAAGGTTGAGGAAGCGGGAGGAAAAATTGAACTAAAATAACGTTCAATTTTTCGGCCGGAGGTGCGACGGCACCGAGGCGGGGGCTGCGCAAAATTCCAGCAGGAATTTATGTGTGGCCAAAATCGAGCTTAAATAGCTCGATTTTCGACCCACAGATGCGTCGGCATCGAGGGTCGGCTTGCACAAAAATTCAGCAGAATTTTATGTGCAAGAATTGAACTAAAATAGCAAAATAGGTACTTTTACAAAAACTCTTGCAAACATAAACTTTTCTACGGTACAGATTTTTCGAAGCTTGAAAAATCCTGAAGTTTTCGCGCCGACGCGCTCAAAACCCCTGCGAAAAGCTTTGTTTGCAAGAGTTTTTGTGCTTTAATAATATGAAATATGCAAGCACGACAAAAAACCGCCCTAATCTCCGTTTATAATAAAGAAGGAATCGCGGATTTCGCCAGGGAATTGACAAGTTTGGGCTGGAAAATTATTTCCTCCGGCGGGACGGCCAAGCATCTCTCCGGGGCCGGAATACCGGTTACGGATGTGGCGGAGATTACCGGAATGTCGGCCATTCTTTCCCATCGCGTGGTCACCCTGCATCCGAAAATCCAGGGCGGCCTTCTGGCGCTTGATACGCCCGAGCATTTGGCCGAACTGGAAAAATACGGAATCCCGTATATTGATATGGTCTGTTGTGATTTATATCCTCTAGAAAATGAAATTGGGAATCCAGATGCGACCCGGGAATCGGTTATAGAAAAAACAGACATTGGCGGGCCGACGATGCTCCGTTCGGGTGCGAAGGACAGGCGCATCACGATTTGTGATTCGGCGGACAGAGTGAAGGTGATTGAATGGCTTAAAAGTGGCGAACCGGAGAGGGATAATTTTCTAAATAATTTGGCGGCCAAGGCCGAAGAGACCGTTTCCAGATATTGCGGGCTTTCCGCCGAATATCACAGCGGCGGCAAATACAAAAACATTTTTGGCAAGCGGTTTTTAGAGTGCGCCTACGGCGAAAATGCTTGTCAAACACCCGCGTCTTTATACAGAGTTCACGGCGGGGGCAAGGATCCCTTAGCCATAGTCAACTGGCAGCTGGTCGCGGGCAGCCCTGTGAGCTACAACAATATCTGTGACCTGGACAGAATGATGCAGACGATGACGCATATCGGCGCCGGTTTGGAAAAAAATTTTCCGCCCAAGGCGAACCAGCCTAGGGCTGGCAGGATTCCGCATATCGCTATCGGGGCAAAGCATGGCAATGCTTGCGGGGCGGCCATCGGGGGAAGTGAAATAGAAGCAATTGATAAGATGCTTATCGGCGACCTGCGGGCAATTTTCGGTGGTTCGGTAATGCTTAATTTCCCCGCGGATGAAAAAATTGCCGACGAGTTGATACACAAGTATGCGGGCGAGGGGAGACGCCTGCTTGATATCGTCGCCGCGCCGTCGTTTTCCAATGAGGCGGTGGAGATTCTTTCCCGCAAGAAAGGCAAGTGCCGGCTTTTGGCTAATCCGGCGATTTCAAAAGCCGGTCTCTCTGCCCTGGACAATGCCATAAGGTTCCGCTATGTGCGGGGCGGATTTTTAGCACAGCCAAATTATACTTTTATTCCCAAGTTGTCAAAGTTGTCAAAGACTGTCTTTGACACAAAAGATGCCGCAGGTTTGTCAAAGACAGTCTTTGACAGTATATTAAAAGACGTAATTCTGGCTTGGGCCATCGGTTCCACCTCAAACAGCAACACGATAACCATCGTTAAAGACGGCCGGCTTTATGGGAACGGCGTCGGCCAGCAGGATCGGGTCGGCGCGGCCAAGCTTGCCATTTTCCACGCGGACGACACGACTAATTGCCTACAGCGACAGCTTCTTTCCATTTCCCGATGCTCCGGAAGTCCTGATAAGCCGAGGTGTCAAGACCATTTTTTCTACCAGCGGCTCGGTCAATGACGAGAAAATCATTGAACTCTGTAAAAACAAGGGCGTAAACCTGATATTATTGCCGGATGCCGAAGCCAGGGGGTTTTATCAACACTAGGGTTGATTAATGGTTCGGGGGTTATATAATATATATATGAAAAAATACATAGTGTTTCTGTTCATTTTCGCCTTTATTTTCGGGCTTTTTAACATTAATTTTATAAACGCGCAGGATTCTTCCGTCGAAGATTGTTTGCCGGGGGATTTATTTAGTCGGCTAACCGGAGAACGCTGCAGTACGATTACCACGCCTACCGAATGCAGACCGGGCCATTTATTTAGTTCTATAACAGGCAAGCCCTGCGAGAGGACCACACCTCCTATTGTTTGTCCTATTTTCAAAATCGGCACAAAAGGTGAAAACGTCAGGGCGTTCCAGGCACAACTTAATGCGCAAGGCGCAAATCTGAAACTTGACGGTTCTTACGGACCGCTCACTCAATCAAGCGCCTTAAGATATTGCAAGCCGCCCACCGGAGGGCCGGTTATTTCCGGGATCTCCGGTTCGCAGACATTGAGCGTCAATCAGCAGGGAACCTGGACCGTCAAGGCCTATGACTCAAGCGGGGGAACTCTTTCATACTTAGTTAATTGGGGAGATGACGACAACCGGCAGATGGGATACAATCCGTCTTCTATGGACACGACAACCTACCAATCCGCGACCTTTACCCACAGTTATGGAACGGCGGGCACATACACTCCGACTTTTTATGTTACAAATTCAAGCGGGCAAAGAGCGCAGACGAGTTTGAGCGTCAATGTTGGAAGAGTAACTGCCGCATGCGCGCTTACGGCGCAGGTTACCAATACGAATCTTTCTGACAGCCATACTACATGGGGATTTGATATAGTGGTAAAAGCCAAAAACCAACCCACGGGGTCCAAGGGGTGGACTGCGTATTTTCAGGGATATGTTCCTTCTGTGACTGCTTACGGAAAAACAAAACATTATGGAAACTTCTTTGTCTCCTACGGACCTCTCAAATTTACGGCGCAAGACCAAGTCGACAATAATTGCTTAACTACTATCACTGTTTATCCTCCGGAAATTCCGTCTCCCTCTTCCGTCACCGTTACTTCTCCGAACGGCGGAGAAACTTGGGCAAAAGGGACAATCCAGACAATCAAATGGCAAGACCGGTCCGGCTCCACATGTCCGCAGGGAACAGATTGTCTTGTCGCAGGCACCTCTTATGACATTTTCCTAAATGACCTCGCGAGTTGTTCTGAAAACGTCTGTACTACTGGATTTAGGGTCTGGACAATCGCCAAGGGCGTGTCCGGTTTGTCTTATCGATGGAAAATTCCGGACTGCTCTACTGTCAACACGTGCCCTTCAAACTTTGACATACCCGCAGGCGCATACCGGGTGCAGGTTTGCCAGTCCGGCACGAGTACTTGCGATATGAGCGATTCTTATTTCAAGATTGTGGACGATATACCTATACCTATACCACCTATACCTATACCCATTCCAGTTGGAACTTTATATATTGAGCCGGGTTCGATATCTATTGGGGTAAGGGAGTTCAAGCAGGTAAAAGCATTCTACATGCCTCCCTGCCCATCGGAGTTGGCCTGCACGCAATCCCTAGAGGAAGTTGACGCTACCTGGTCGGTAGGAAATAAGTCAATTGCGGATATCAAGTATGAGACAGTGGATTGCACTTTTTCTACTGCGTTTACTTGTGAAAGTAAAACTTATGTCTCGGTTTATGGGGTCGGTCCAGGCGTTACCGAACTTACAGCCCAATATGTCGCCGCTGGCCAGATACTGACCAAGACCGTTCTGATTTATGTTGATATTGCTTTCCCTTTTGACTCCGGAAATCTTTAATGTTTTAGGCACACACATATGGCGGTTTAATTAATTGATAATTGGCCAGAAATTCATTTGGTGTTTGTCCGTTTAAACCGCAATGTTCTAAATCATTGT
>LCGB01000003.1 GCA_000999465.1 Candidatus Nomurabacteria bacterium GW2011_GWB1_43_19 | reverse complement strand
ACCTACTGCATATTCTGTAACGACTCTTCGGATCTTTTCGGATGTATCTCGCTCCGCAAGAAACAATATTGCATTTTCAACAAGCAATATACAAAGGAAGAATATGAAAAGCTTGTGCCCGAAATTATTGCACAGATGGAAAAAAGAGGAGAATACGGTGAGTTTTTTCCCTCTTGGCTTTCTTATTTTCCATATAAGGCGACTGCCGCTTACGAATTTTCCCCATTAAACGAAGAAGATGCAAAAAAGAAGGGGTTTTTATGGTACCCAACATCAAAACAAAATTATCAAATTACTCTCAAGAATAAAAATATAGCGGATGATATAAAAGATATAGGCAAGGGTATACTCAGCGAGGTTATTGAATGCGCCCACAAAGAATCTTGCCAACATGAATGCACTGGCGCTTTTCGCATAATTGAAATGGAATTTGATTTTTGCAAGAGGATAAATATCTCGTTGCCTCGTTTATGCACCAATTGCCGTCATCATGAACGTCTCTTGTTGAGAAATTCCCCGGCTTTTTACCACCGACAATGTATGTGTGACAAGCAAAATCACAACCATCAGGGTAGATGCCAAACGGAGTTTGAGACGAGTTACGCTCCTGACCGGCCGGAAAAAATTTACTGCGAAAGCTGTTATAATAAGGAGGTGTATTGAAAAGATAGTAGAATAATAGCTACCGCTGCTATTGTGTTATTAAGGAATTTGCACGAAACACGAAGAAATAGATGACGTAAAAAATGTCTTGAAACACCCCCTTTTACTTTCCGAAAGCTTCAAATAAGAATTTTTTACTTTCTTCGTCAATATTTTCGCTAACGATAATCATCATTTCGGTGGTCAGGCCCAAGTCCTTTTTTATATTCGCGAACAGGTGTTCAAAAGGGAAGGGGGAAATCCAGGCAGAATTTTTCAGGCAGACAAATCCGGCTTTCTTTAAAAGGTAGCGTAGGGACTCGCGCTCACTTTTTCTATTTTCCGGTAGGTCCAGCAGAATAATTCTCCATAATCCATCCCAAGAAGCGGACACCAAAGCGTCTTCGCCCTCAAGACGGATGGCGTCCAGCTTTGTTTTCCCTTTTTTGGTGATTTTAAAGTAATTTTTGTTGTCCGATTTGTGCAATTCCGCGCAACCGGCTTCCACCAGATTTTTCATTGCCCGAGCCAGAGCATAACTCGTTTTCGGGTTTTTATTTTCCGTTATTGACTGCATGGAAACGGCCGGTTTTTCGGCCAGAATTTTCAGTAATTTATTGGAGTATTTGGATTTACTTGACATGTATACATCATATCATATATACTCTCATTATACAACTAATTCGTGGTCGCAAAATAATTGTTAAATAAGCATTATAAGTAATAAATATAATAGCCGCCTATGCTAAAAGCTACGGCAGGCCAAAGAAAACATGAGCAAAATCATAGGTATTGACTTGGGTACAACAAATTCGGCAGTTGCCGTCATTGAGGGAGGCGCGCCGAAAATTATTGAAAATGTTGAAGGTAATCGCACTACACCTTCCGTGATTGCGACCGCAAAAAATGGAGATCGCATCGTCGGCTTACTGGCCAAAAGGCAAGCAGTGACAAATCCGGAAAATACAATTTCCGAAATCAAGCGTCTCATGGGACACCGCTATGATGACCCGGAAGTGCAGAAGGACCGTGAAACTGCTTCGTTTAAAATTGAAAAAGGAGACAATGAAGGAGTAAAAGTAAAAATGACGGACAAGTTTTACCGTCCGGAAGAAATTTCCGCGATGATTCTGCAGAAGATAAAATCGGATGTTGAGGCAAAACTGGGAGAAAAAATTACCGAAGCAATAATTACCGTGCCGGCTTATTTCAACGACGCGCAAAGAAAAGCGACCAAGGACGCCGGAGCGATTGCCGGCCTGGATGTGAAGCGCATCATCAACGAGCCGACAGCCGCCGCGCTGGCTTACGGATTTAATAAAAACAAAAACGAAAAAATAGTCGTCTACGATTTCGGTGGTGGAACTTTTGATGTCTCTATACTTGAAGTTGATATGTCGGCTGAAGGGGAGAGTTCTATTGAAGTGAAGTCCACCGACGGAGACAGCCACATGGGCGGTGGCGACATTGACCGGAAAATAATCACCTACATCGCCGAAGAATACAAAAAGGAATCCGGCATTAATGTCATCAAGGACCCACTGGCCCACCAGCGGCTCAAGGAAGCGGCCGAAAAAGCCAAGCATGAGCTTTCCACCACGATTGAAACCGAAATCAACATTCCGTTCATTACTTCCGACAGCTCCGGACCGAAGCATCTCTTGATGAAAATGACCCGCGCAACTCTGGAGTCGCTGGCCAAAGAATACATTGACCGCTCTATTGAAATCACCAAGCGAGCGTTGGCCGCATCGCCGTTCAAAATGAACGAAATCAACGAAATCATTATGGTGGGCGGACAGACCAGAATGCCGATGATTGTGGAAGCGGTCAAGAACCTTTTCGGCAAGGAACCAAATATGTCCATCAATCCGGACGAAGTCGTAGCACTCGGCGCCGCCGTGCAAGCAGGCGTACTGCAGGGGGATGTCCGCGACGTCCTTTTACTTGATGTCATACCGTTATCTTTGGGTATTGAGACACTAGGTAGTGTTGCCACAAAACTAATTGAAAGAAATACAACTATTCCATCCTCAAAATCACAGATATTTTCTACGGCCGCGGACAATCAAACCTCGGTGGAAATACATATCGTGCAGGGAGAACGCCCGATGGCATCCGACAATAAATCCCTAGGCAGGTTTATCTTAGACGGCATCCCGCCGGCGCCACGCGGCATGCCGCAAATAGAAGTTTCTTTTGACGTGGATGTGAACGGAATACTAAATGTGGCCGCCAAGGACAAGGCCTCCGGCAAAACCCAATCCATCAAAATAGAAGCCAGCTCCGGGCTTAAAGAAGAAGAAATAAAGAAAATGCAGGCAGATGCGGAGATTCACGCCGAGGAAGACAAGAAGAAAAAAGAAAATGCCGAAATTAAAAATACGGCGGAAATGATTATTTACACCGCCGAGAAAGCGCTCAAAGACAATGAAGCGAAAATTCCCGCTGAACTAAAGGATAGCGTAAATGGAAAAATTACCGCACTCCGCGGAGTAAAAGACGGTACGGACGGAGAAGCCATCAAAAAGGCAACTGAAGAACTTTCCAATGAAATGTCCAAAATAGGCGAGGCATTAAACAAAGCCGCCGCCGAGGCGGGGCAAGCCGGCGCGACTCCGCAGTCCCCAAAGACCCCGGAAGAGCAGAATCCGGAAGTTCACGATGCGGAATTCAAGGAGAAGCCCGCTCGACCGGACGACTCCAGTCGTTCGGGCGGGAAAGAAGGGGAGGGCGAAGAGCCAAAAACTTAACCGGATTTGATTCTATTGAATATATATGTACAACATAGCAAAACATTTATCCTCAAAACATTGCAATACTTGCCACGGGGAAGGAGATGGATTTAAGTGTCCCAAATGCGGATACACTACCGCCCAATATGACCCTCATCATTTCCAAAAATGCAAGGAAAAATCAATGGTGCAGGTAAAATGCAAAAAATGCGGGGAAGCAGAAAGTAATTGCAAATGCGCATAAGACCAACAAGTTCAAAAAGCCCGTTTGGGGCTTTTAGTTTTGGCTGTTTTATTGTAAAATAGCGTTATATGGAACTTCCGGAAATACCCATAAATAAGGATGTTACTTATCTGGGGCTGACGACTTTTCGCGATAAAAACCAGCTTTTCGGCATCAAGCGCAAGGACCGGCGCCAGCATGTTTATCTGCTCGGAAAGTCCGGCACCGGTAAATCTGTGCTGATGTTCAATATGATTATCCAGAACATCCAGAACGGCGAGGGTGTCTGTCTGGTGGACCCGCACGGAGAAAATGTGGAGGCGGTTCTCTCTGCCATTCCTCGGCATCGTATGAAGGATGTCGTCTATTTCAATCCGGCCGATGCGGATTACCATATTGGGTTCAATGTTTTAGAACTGATTGATCCGCAATACAAGCACCTAGTGGCCTCCGGTCTGATGGGCATCTTTACCAAAATTTGGGCCAACGCCTGGAGCGCTCGCATGGAATACATTTTAAACAACTGCATCCTAGCTCTGCTCGATACGCCGGGGACGACGCTGCTCGGAATCCCGCGCATGTTGGTGGACAAGGACTATCGCCAGAAAATAATTTCCAATTTGAAAGACCCGGTCATTAAGGCCTTCTGGGTGCACGAATACGAGGCCTGGCAGGACAAATTCCGCAACGAAGCCATCGCCCCAATTCAAAACAAAGTCGGGCAGTTTCTCTCCACCAGCATCATCCGCAACGTCGTCGGCCAGTCCAAGAGCACGATTAATATTTTTGACATGATGAATGAGGGCAAGATTTTCCTGGTGAATGTCTCCAAGGGACGCATCGGCGAAGACAACTCCGCCCTTCTGGGAGGGATGATCATCACCAAGATTCAGCTGGCCGCCATGGAGCGCGTGCGCATCCCCGAAGAGCACCGCAAGGATTTCTACCTGTATGTGGACGAGTTCCAAAATTTCGTGACTGACGCTTTCGCCGGCATTTTGTCCGAAGCGCGAAAATACCGCCTGAACCTGACGGTCGCCCACCAATACACCGCCCAGCTCATCTCCGACAAGAGCTCTGCCGTGCGCGACGCGGTCTTCGGCAATGTGGGAACGATGATTGTTTTCCGCGTGGGCGCGGATGATGCCGAATTTCTGGAAAAAGAGTTTGAGCCGGAATTTACCCCGCTTGATATCGTGAATCTGCCGAACTACAAGATATATTTGAAACTGATGATAGACGGGGTGACCTCCCGGCCCTTTTCCGCCAAGACCCTTCCTCCGATGGTAAAGGGAGGGGACAGAAAGATAGAAGAAGAAGTCATCAAATCCTCCCGCGACCTCTACTGTCGCCCCAAGGGCATAGTAGAAAGAGAAATCAACGATTGGAGCGGAATGTCGCTCGGAGACATTGAGTCCTTCTCATTTGCGGGAATGGAGAAATTTAACATTGTCTGTTCGCTTTGCAAGAAAGAGAAAACCGTGCCCTTCAAGCCAGAACCGGGTCGGCCAGTTTATTGCAAGGAATGCATCGCGAAAATAAAGTCCGGAGAGGTGAAAGTGGAAAAGAAAGGCGAAGATCAAATCAAATATGACGAATCCAAGTTCTTCAGGCCGCTGGCGGACTTGGGCATAGAATTCAAACAGAAAGACGGCAAAATAGAGGAAGAGGAAAGATATCCGGAGAGAGTAGAGAAGCAGCATTCGGCTGTGAACCAACCGGGAATAATAGGCGCCATCAAAAAGGTCTTTACTCCGTCGCCCGTCCGCAACGTTGTTGACAAAAAAATTCCGCCCCAGGCAAAGAAAGACAATTTTGCGCTCAAAGAGGTTTTAAGCAAGATTGACGCGCCTGCGCCTGCGCCTGCGTCCGCCACCGCCTCCGGCGGGGTCTCGCCACAAGCGGCGATTTTGCTTGATTCTTTGAAAGAAAAAATTTCCGCCAGAGGCGGATCCGCCTCTGGCGGAAAAGTATCCAAAGATCGCGCCGCCAGCCAGGAAGAAATGGATAAATTAAGGAATCTGATTTCCGAGAAAACGGAGAAGGACGAATCCGCACTTGCTCCTTCGGTTTCCCCAGGACCTTCGGCTTCGCCTACGGCAATACCCAAGAAACCCAAAGCTTCATCCGTAGGCCCACAGCCGAGAGAAGTTCCGGAAGACGTCCTCCGGAAAATTTTGGAATGACCTCACCCCCCAACCCCTCTCTTTATTAAGGAGAGGGGAAAGCAGGAAATGTATTAAGTATTATCAAATTTGACGGCCGTCCAAAAGTGATAACATAAGTAAAATGAATACAAAAACACATTCAACAAGTTCAGTGTCTGCGACATGCCAAAACTGCAAAAAGGACTTTACCATAGAGCCGGAGGACTTCAATTTCTACGAGAAAATCAAAGTCCCTCCGCCGACTTGGTGTCCGGAGTGCCGGTTGCTTCGGCGGTTTATGCATACCAGCGAGACGGTTTTGTATAAGAGGAAGTGCGATTTTTCCGGCAAAGATATTTTCAGCATGTATCCGGAAAAGACAGTGTTTCCGGTTTTTGAAACGGATATTTGGTATTCGGATGTGTGGGACCCGAAGGAATACGCTATGGATTACGATTCCGCGCGTCCCTTTCTTGAACAGGTTCTCGAACTTCAAAACAAGGTGCCAAGGATGTCTATCGTCCGACAGGGACTCGCGGGAAACAGCCCTTATGCCCACCGGGTGACGGATCCGAAAAACTCCTATATGGTTTTCCGCAGTTCTTACCCGGAAAATTCTATGTATATTTACAACGGCAAAATTCATATCATGGATTGCTGCGATTCTTCCTGGCTCTACGAATGCGAATTGTGTTACGAATGCGTGAATTGCGCTAATTGTTACAACACGAAATTCAGCCAGGAAAGCAAAGATTCCAGGGATTGCTCTTTCATTTATGCGTGCAGAAATTGCTCCAATTGTACGGGATGCGTAAATCTGGTTAACGCGGAATACTGTATTTGGAATAAAAAGTATTCCAAAGAAGAATACTTTAGGATTCTCGGGGAAATGAAATTGCATACTTTTTCCGGCATTGAAAAAATGAAAGCAAAATTCGATAATTTCAGGAAAAAATTCCCGCAAAGGGTAATTATGTCTATAAAATCCGAACATGTTTCAGGAAACTGGTTTTTAAACAGTAAAAATGTCACCCAATCCTTTGACTGCGAAAATGTGAAAGACGGAAAATACCTGTTTATGACTTTTAATGCAGAAGATTGCATGGATTATTTCGAGTGGGGAAACAAGGCCGAACTGATATACGAATCAGAAAATTGCGGCTTGGACATCGCCCGCCTATATTTTTGCAATCAATGTTGGATGGGAGCGCATGATTTGTATTATTGCAACACTTGCCCCGGCGCGCATGATTGTTTCGGATGCGTAGGGTTAAAGAAAGGGAAATATTCCATCTTAAATAAAGAATATTCCAAAGAAGAATATGGGCGGCTCAAGAATCAGATTATAGAGCACATGAAGGATAAACCCTACATAGACAGCAGGGGTTTGGAGTATAGATTTGGGGAAAATTTCCCGCCGAACTTCTCCGATTTTGGGTACAATGAAACGATAGCGAATTATTACCACCCCCTTACGAGGGAAGAAGCGATGGAATGGGGATACCGCTGGGCGGACAGAGAAAAAAGAAATTATAAAGTCACCTTAAGGCCCGCTGAATTGCCTGAAACCATTGCCGAAGTGGATGACTCTATTTTGGGAGAGGTCATAGAGTGCGCAGAAAAGAACAATCCAAATTCGGTGGGGGCTTTCAGAATTACTGAAAATGAATTGTCTTTTTACCGAAGGATGAATTTGCCGCTTCCGCGGGTATGTTTTGACATTAGGCACATAAGGCGTATGGACAAACGTCCGCCGCTTAAGATTATTAAAAGAAATTGTTCTAAATGTGATACCGAAGTCGAGACCGTTTACACCGAGGATTACGCGCCGATAGTATACTGTGAAAAGTGCTATCAGCAGGAGGTGTATTAAGTGTTATCAAATTTTAACAGGTGTGTAAAAGTGATAAGTTTGAAAATGAAACAAGAAATAAAGACATGCCAGAACTGCAAAAAGGACTTTATGATAGAGCCGGAGGACTTCAATTTCTACGAGAAAATCAAAGTCCCTCCACCGGTGCTCGGAATGCCGGGCAATGCGCAGAATGCTCTGGCGCAACGAGCGCTCGCTTTATCACCATACCTGCGCGTTATCCGGCAAGAAAATTCTTTCAATCCTGAATTTACAGAATTGCCTCGGATGTGTGAATTTGAGGCATAAAACACATTGCATATTAAACCGGCAATATACCAAAGAAGGATATAATAAAAAAATAAAGGAATACGACTTCGGCAGTTATAAATTTCTGCAGAGTTTTAAGGATGAATACAAAAAATTTCTTCTAAAGCAGCCAAGACGTTTTGCCAGCATACTTAAATCAGTATCCGTTACCGGCGATAACGTCATCCATTCAAAAAACAGCAAAATGATTTTTGATGCTTATGGAGATGTTGAAGATTCTAAATATTTAACTCATACACTAACCATTAAAAATAGTTATGACGGCTATGGTATCGGGTATAACGCCGAACTTTTATACGAAGGTGTTGATTTTGGCCTGGATGCGGCCAGGAATTTTTTTGGAATTTTTAACCACAGGGGGTTGGACACTCAATATACTTATATGTGCTACAGCTCCAAGAATCTTTTTGGTTGTGTGGGATTGCGCAGCAAACAATACTGTATTTTAAATAAACAATATACAAAAGGAGAATATGAGAAGCTTGTGCCGCAAATTATCGCGCAGATGAACGATATGCCTTATGTGGATAAAAAGGGGAGGGTATATAAGTATGGGGAATTTTTTCCGACAGAGTTTTCCCCGTTCTATTATAATGAAACTATTGCACAGGAATACTATCCACTTACCGAAAAAAGAGCAAGCGATTTTGGATTTAAATGGAAGAACAAAGATAAAAGAGACTATCAGATAGATATTTCAACCGAAAACTTGCCAGACCACATCAAAAATGTGGAAGAATCCATTGTGGGCAAAGTCATTGAGTGTATACATAAAGGAGGTTGTGAAGAACAATGCATTGAAGCATTTAAAATAACATCCGACGAACTGCAGTTTTATAAAAGAAATAACATTGCTCTTCCGAGGTTGTGCCCGAATTGCCGGCACTTTCAAAGATTAAAGAAAAGAAATCCTTTAAAACTTTGGCATAGAGGATGTATGTGTGGTAAGCAAAATCATTTCCATGGAAAAGAAAAATGCAAGGTGAAATTTGAGACCAGTTACGCCTCGGGGCGGCCGGAAATAGTATACTGTGAGAAGTGCTATCAGGCGGAAGTTTACTGAATTTTATGCTAAAATAGCCATATATATGCCCAAGCCGAACCGAGTGCAAATAATCAAATACGCTCCGCCGCCGCCGGAATTGCCGGTTTTCGGTAAAGTAGACCCCAGCGAAGTGTCCTTTATCGGGCGCACCAATTATGTCGCCTCGCTGGAAGAAAAGAAATTCATTTTTGGCATAAAAAGGATAGATCGCCGTAGACACCTCTACATTATCGGCAAGTCCGGCGTCGGCAAGAGCAAGATGCTGGAGCTTTTTATGCGCCAGGACATCACTTACAATCACGGGCTGTGCCTGATAGACCCGCACGGAGACGAGATAGAAGCGATACTGAAATACATCCCAAAAGAGCGCATTGAGGATGTCTGCATCATAGACCCGACGGACTTGGATTTCCCGGCCTCATTTAATCCTCTGGCCAATGTTGACCCATTATTCAAGTTTCAGCTTACCCAAGGGCTGATTGAGGTCTTCCAGAAACAATTCGGAGCGAATTGGACACCCCGCCTGGAACACGTTTTCCGCTTTACCTGTCTGGCGCTCCTTGACTATCCGCACGCAACCATGCGCGGAATGATTTCCATGCTGACCGACCGGAACTATCGCCAGAAAGTGGTGGAGTACATCACCGACGACATGGTCAAAAGATTCTTCGCGATAGAGTTCGCCGACTGGTCCGAGAAATTTGACACAGACGCCATTATTCCGCTGGTCAACAAATTGGGACAATTCTTGTCCGACCCGCTGCTCCGTAATATCTTCGGACAGAAGCAGAACAAGATAGATATCAGCAAACTGATGAACGACGAGAAAATAATTTTAATCAACCTTTCCAAAGGGCGCCTGGGAGAGGAAAACTCTTCTTTCCTCGGTTCCATATTTTTGACGAAAATAAAACAGGCGGGGATGGAGCGCGCCGCTATTCCGGAAGACGAACGCAAAGATTTTTATTTATATGTAGACGAGTTCCATAATGTCGTTACACAGACCTTTGAAAATATTTTATCAGAAGCCAGAAAATATGCTTTAAATTTAACTATTGCGCATCAGTATGTCGGTCAAATTATTCCTCGAATTCATCAGGCAGTACTCGGTAATTGCGGCAGTATTATTACTTTTCGTATCGGCGGCGAGGACGCGGTAAAAATGAAGTCGGAATTTGCTCCGGTCTTCGACATCAAGGACATGATCAATCTGGCGGTGGCGGAATTTTATATTAAAATGACTATTGACGGCGAATCCTACGACCCGTTTTCCGCCGAGACCCTACGAGTGCTTCCGCCGACTCATCCGTCGTACAAAAACGAAATTATAGCGGCCTCCCGCAGGAAATATTCAATACCGAAAGGCGATGCGGCGAAACTTATCGCCGAAGAAGAGGCCACTATCATCCGCAGCGCGGAAGAAAAGGCGATTATTGAAGGCCGTGCCAGAAGAAAGGCCAAGGAGCGCGGAGAGGAAAATGGCGCGGACCAAGGGGGAGGAAAAAAAGAAGAAAAACCAAAAACTTCACAAGAGGCCGAACCTATGATATAGTTTTTCAAATAAAATTATGAATCAAGATTATTACAATATATTAGGGGTAGACAAGGGCGCTTCCAAGGAGGAAATTAAAAAGGCCTTTTATAAATTGGCGCACAAGTATCATCCTGATAAAAAAGGCGGAAATGAAGCGAAATTTAAACAAGTAAATGAGGCATATCAAGTGCTTTCGGATGACGGTAAGCGCTCAAAATATGACCAATTCGGGACCAGTTTTTCCGCCGAAGGCGGACCAGCCTCCGGCTGGGAGGGGTTTTCTGGACAAGGGTTTGATTTCAACGGTTTTCAAAACGGTGCGGAGTTTGACTTTGGAAACCTTAATGATATTTTTAGCGACTTTTTCGGTGGCGGAATGGGAGGGGGCAGGACGCAGCAGAGACGCGGACGGGATATCTCCACCGAAATTCAGATTGCTTTCGCCGATGCTGTTTTCGGGATAAACAGGAAAATTTTAATTACCAAGACCTCCAACTGCTTGGCTTGCAGTGGCTCCGGCGCCAAGGCGGGCTCCAAGATGGAGACCTGCAAGCATTGCAACGGCCAGGGAAAAATCCGCGAACAAAAGAGGACGATTTTTGGAAATATTGCCAGCACGAAAATTTGCGAAGTTTGCTTGGGTACGGGCGAAGTGCCACATGAACTTTGCGACAAGTGCAAGGGCAAGGGAGTACTTCGTCGCGAGGAAGAGGTCTCAATTGTTATTCCGGCCGGCATACGCGATGGCGAGATGGTTAGAATGACCGGTTACGGCGAGGCTATTTCCAAAGGAACGGCCGGCGACCTTTACATCAAAATCAATATTACGCCGCATCCAGTTTTCAGGCGCGAAGGCAGTGACTTGGTTATGAATCTGAATTTAAAACTCTCCGACGCGCTTTTGGGCACCAAGTATCCTATCCAGACGCTGGACGGGGAGATTGAGGTTACGATTCCAGAAGGTGTCTCCATCAATGAAATTCTGCGGGTGCGCGGCAAGGGCGTGCCTTTTTCCAAAAATAAGCGCGGCGACCTTCTGATTAAACTCAACATAAAACTTCCTTCCAAGCTTTCCCGCAAAGAGCGCGAACTAATTGAAGAACTCAAAAAAGAGGGGATATAAAAATGGCGCCCAATACAATCGGCCTTATTATAATTCTAATATCGACTTTGGTCGGCTATTATTTTTATTCAAAAAATATGCTTTTTGGAGAAACCAAGCCCAATCTGGTGTCTTGGTTTATATGGATGCTCGCTCCATTTCTGGGTTTCTTTTTCGCATTTAAGGCCGGAGCCGGTCTCTCTAACTTGCCCGTTTTTATCGCTGGACTGGGTCCGTTAATCGTTCTCCTTATTTCTGTTTTTAAAAAGAATGGCTATTGGAAAATAAATTCCTTTGATTTGATTTGCGGTTTATTTTCTCTTATCGCACTCGCTTTTTATGCCTTTACAAAAAATCTAAGCATATCAATTTTGTTCGTTATAATCGCGGATGGGTTGGCCGGAATGCCGACTATAATAAAAGCATGGAATTTTCCCAAGAGCGAAACATCCATTTTATACGCTTCCGGCACGCTTAATCAAGTTGTCGGCCTGCTTGCAATAAAAAATTGGATTTTCCCAATTTATTCTCTCAATATTTATTTTATTTTGATAAACCTGGCAATAATACTTTCTATTTATCGAAAGAAGATTACCCCAATTTTTTCCTGAATTTATTCGCGATGATGCTGTAGCAAAGCTGGGCCGCGCTGTATTCGGTCAGCACCGAATCGCGCATCGGGGATATTTCCACAATATCCGCTCCAATCAAGTTGAACTTGGAAATCAATCCTTCAATCAGTTTTACGCCGTAATTCCATTCAACCCCTCCGGGAACCGGAGTGCCGGTGCCAGGCATAATGGACGGGTCAAAGCCGTCCACGTCGATGGAAAGATATATATTCTTTGTTTTGATGCTTTTTGATATCTCTTCTCTTTTCGGCTTTTTGCCTCGATCCCATTCAAACACCCTTATCTTATTTTTGGGGTTGCTGAAATATTTATATTCTTCTTTGGAATAAGTGCGGATGCCGACTTGGACGACAGGGAAGCCGAGCGAGCTCGCATGGCGCATAACAGTGGAATGGGCGAGATTTGAAGGATGTTCGCTGTAATCACTGTCGTCTTTGCGCAGGTCGCAGTGCGCGTCTATCTGGACTATCGTTAAATTCTTCGGATTGAATTTTTGTTTTAAGGCGTGGAAAGCCCCGATAGAAACGGAATGTTCACCGCCCAAAAGAAAAATAAACTTATTATTTTTTGTCAGCTTTTTGCAGTTTTCTTTTATTTTTTTGAGAGTCGCGGCAGGGGAGAGTTTTTGCAGGTTTTCTAAATTAAGATGCGCGATTTTCACAAAGTCGTTGACTTCTACTTTGAATTTTCTGTCAAAAAATTCTATCTGGGTGTTAAGGCATTTAACGACCGCCTTGGGGCCGTTTACCGTGCCTTTGTGTGATGATGTGGTTTTTTCATACCCGGCGGACATTAGCACCACATCCGCCTTATTTAATTTTTTTTCATTAATTATTGATTTAGCCATTTTTAGATTTTATTTATTTTATATCCAAGTGTGCTATCCTCGATTTCATATCCTAAGCTATTTACTTCTTTTCGCAAGTCATCTGATTTTTTGAAGTTCTTAGTTTTTCGGGCATCCTCACGTTCTTCCGCCAGTTTTTTTATTTTTTCCGGAATTTCTTCTTCCTTTAAATTCTCAAACCCAAGCCCCAGCACTTTATCAAAATCCAAAATCGTGGCTTTCTTGTCCGCAGCGGACATGTTTTCGTCCTTGGCCACATCCCAAAGGAGCGCCAGCGCTCGGGGCGTATCCAGGTCGTCTTCCAGGTATTCTTTGAACTTATTCCGATATTCACCATGTATATTACCAATCTCGCTCCCTAGGCCCAAATAGAGCCCATATAAGCGTTTTAAGGCCGTTTCGGCGCCCTCCAGGGCTTCCCAGACAAAGTTCATCTTGGTGTGATAATTAGCCATTAAAAGCCAAAAACGGTAGGTTAAGGGGCTGATATTTTTGTTCGCCAAACTCTCCAGTTTCAAAAAGTTGCCTTTTGACTTGGACATCTTTTCGCTTCCGGTATCAACAAATTCGCTGTGCAGCCAAAATTTCACGAAAGGTTTCTTGTCGGTCGCGCATTCCGACTGGGCTATTTCGTTGGTGTGGTGGGTGGGGATGAGGTCTATGCCTCCGGTGTGTATGTCAAATTGCTCGCCTAGGAATTTCATGCCCATCGCCGAGCACTCTATATGCCAGCCCGGAAATCCACGCCCCCAGGGCGACTTGAATCCCAGTTCGGAGTTGAATTTCCAAAGCGCAAAGTCCTCTGGATTTTTTTTCTCCGAATTTTCGGCGATTCTGGACTTTGATTCTTCGCGGTTTCGGGCGGCTCCCCACAGGATTCCGTAGTCGGGCATTTTGGAAGTATCAAAATAAATCCCGTCACCGGTTTTATAAGTGTATCCTTTTTCTTCCAATTTTTTCACAAGTTCTACATCTTCTTTTACGTAATCGCTTGCGTAATAAATATTTTTTGGTATTTCAACATTCAAGGCTCGTAAGTCATCTTTGAATTTTTCAGCATAGAATTCCGCCAGTTCTCGCATATTCGGAAGCGTCAGTTCCTTGCCTTCACGCAGAAGCCCCTTGGTCATTTTGTCTTCTCCCGAATCCGCGTCGCTGGATAGATGCCCGATATCGGTAATATTCATGACGCGTTTTACCTCGTAACCCGCGTATTTGAGAGTTCTTTCTAAAATATCGGCGAAGACATAAGCCCGCAGGTTGCCGATATGGGCGTAATCATAGACCGTCGGCCCGCAGGTATACACCCGGACTTCGCCCTGATTAATAGGGGAGAACTTTTCCTTTTTTCGGGTGAGCGTATTGTAAAATTGTAGCGGCATTTGATTGCGCGGGTTGTTAAAAGATCTGTTGCTTGAATTCGTTTCGGTATATGGAAATCAGGGTGTATAGCAGACTGACGGACAGGGGCCCGACCAAGATTCCGACCGGTCCGAGAAGTGACAAACCGCCCAGGACCGCGAAGAGAATCAAAAGGGGCGGTATATTTATTTTCTCGCCGACGATAAACGGATACAATAAATTATCCACCATTCCTACCATAAGAGCGGCCCAGATTGCAAGCCCGATGGCGGATGAAATATTCCCAGAAATAAAGAGAAAAACAATTGCCGGAACCGAAACAACGGCTGTGCCAATCGTTGGAAGCAGGGAAGTGACTGCGGCTACTATACCCCACAGCGCGCTATTCGGTATCCCAAAAAGCCAAAGTCCGATACCCATCATGACACCTTGAACTAAAGCGATAAAAAGACTGCCTTTTATCACGCTGTTAACAGCTTGTCTCAGCCGGCCGATTATTTTTTCGTCATCTTGGTCAGAGAGGGGACTTAACACAATAACGGCTCTTTGCCATTTGGCGCCGTCTTTCAAGAAATAAAACATAATCAGGAACATTAACAGAAATGAGAAGAAAGCCGAAATGGTACTGCTGAATATATTGGCTATATTTTTTGACACAAAAGAAATGAAATCCGAGGCCTTTTCACCGGCATTAAAAGTTACGCCCTCCGGCAGAAAATTATTGATTGTATCGCTGATGGAATTCATAAACGGCCCGGCGCTTCCGTTGTTAACGACGATGCGGTAGAGATCTTGGCTTTGATTGAAAATCAGCACCCCGATGCCAAGCAAAGGTCCGCAAAGTATTACTACGAAAATTAAAACGGTCAGGAGGGAAGAGAGCCAGGGCGGCAGATGCCTCCCGTTCAGCCATTCATAAAAAGGATAAAACACGATAGAAAAAGAAATTCCTAGTATCAGCACGACCCAAAAAGGACGGAAAATTAAAAAAGTAAAAATAAGAGTGGCTAATAAAAGCCCGAAGAAAAAATACTTCTCAATAATTTTTGTTTGCATAACTATAATATAACAAAAATTTGCTTTTTTGCCAAATTTAAGATAATATGACCCCTATGGAATTCGCAGTCATCCAAACAGGCGGGAAGCAATACAAGGTCTCCAAGGGAGGTGTTATTTCTATTGAAAAAATAAAGGGAGAGTACGCTAAAGGGGACAAAATTTCTTTTGACAAGGTTCTCTTGGTGGATGACGATAAGGATACAACCATTGGCACGCCTTATATCAAGGGGGCGAAAGTTGAGGCGGAAATCACGGAAATCGGTCGCTCCCGTAAGATTATGGTCATTAAATACAAACAAAAATCCCGCTACTTGCGCCGCAACGGTCATCGCCAGCCATTCTTCAAAGTGAAAATACTTTCTATAAAATAAAAAAATCCACAATATGTGGATTTTTTTATTGCCTGTTTTTGAGCGCATTTTGTTGAGAGTATCGTTATTTCTTTTTAAATATGCTATACTCAAATTATGCTATCGCGGAATTTGAGTATAGGGGATAAAATTTTAAGACTTTTACTTGAGCCAACGCATCGATATAAAGGTATCCCAGTCAGTATGTTTGGTATACCGGCTATATTTCCACACAAAAAACAATCCATAAATAATGCAGTTCATAGATTGAATAAAGACGGTTACATATTAAAAGAAAATAAATACATATATTTACTTCCCAGAGGAAGAAAATATGTTGAGAATAAAAAAGTTCGATTTTTGACATTTAATTCACCTTACAAAAAAGAATTACCTAAAAATTTACTTGTAATGTTTGATATTCCGGAAGTTAAAAAAGCTGAAAGGGAATGGTTTCGTTTTCACTTACGAGAGTTCGGATATGAAATGATTCAGAAAAGTGTTTGGGTTGGGCCTTCACCGCTTTCTGAAGATTTTTTGGATTATATAAAAGAAATTAAACTTAAAGAGTGTATAAAAACATTTAAATTGGCCAGACCTTACAATACTCAAACTTAGCGATAGCATAATTTGAGTACTTTTGTTTAATTATTTTTTACTATGTTACAATATCTGAATATGAAAAAGTACGAAAAACACATAAAAAAGTACTTAAAAGAGAGAAGATGGGACAACCTGCGTCCGGCGGATTTGGCCAAGTCCATCTCCATTGAAGCGACCGAATTGCTGGAAATTTTCCAGTGGACCAATCAGAGTTTGAAGGATGTTAAAAAAGACAAGGAAAAAATTAAACTGGTAAAAAAAGAACACCGCATGAAAGGGGAGTAAAAATTACTGCCTGTTTTTGAGCGCGTTTTTGAGGGTGTCGTTGTCCGAATATTCCAGTTCGGTGCCGGTGGAAAGACCTTTGCCTAAGGAGGAAATTTTTATCTTTGATTTTTCTACTGCGTCTTTGAGTTCCGTCCGGATATAGGAGTCGGTATGATCGCCTTGCGGGCTTAAGGAAAAAGCGAGGATTATTTCCTTTAATTCTTTATCCAGGGAAATCCGATTCTTCAATTCTTCAATCCGCACTTTATTTTTGGTATTTTTTTCCACTACCGGCACCAAGCCGCCCAAAATAAAATACTTGCCGTGATAAACCCGGCTTTTTTTCACAGATTCCAAATCAGAGTCCTTTTCTACAACCATCAGCATACTATCGTCGGTGTTTTTGTTGCCGCAAATTTCACATATCGTAGACACTGAGCCATTCGATCCTGAACTCATGGTCGAAGGACCTGGCGAATGTGATTTTTCTTTTATAAAAAACCGGAAACATTCCTTGCACTGCGCCGTTTCTTTTTTCAAATCCAAAATGAGCCCCGACAGATTCTCATTGTATCCGGGCGTGCGCAACATTAGAAAATAAACAAAGCGCTTGGCCTGTCTCTCTCCAATGCCGGGAAATTCCTTGAATATTTCTGTAAGTTTATCTATGATATCCATATGGCGGGCTCCGCTTTTAAAATTCGTCCAGGTCGCCTTTGATTTTTGACGGGGCGAATTCGCTCAAACTGCTCTTTTCCAGGGTCAGGAAGGTGGTGGTTTTTTCGTCAAAGTAAAGTTCAATTTTGCCAGTCGGGCCGTTGCGGTGCTTTTCAATCAAAATTTCGGCGATATTTGTTTTTTCCGATTCCTCTTTCCCTTTGTCCTCCCGGTGAATGAACATCACAACATCCGCGTCCTGTTCAATAGAACCGGAATCGCGGAGGTCGGAAAGACGAGGCTTGCCACCGCGGGACTCCACGGCGCGGGAAAGCTGAGAAAGCGCCAAGACCGGCACGTCCAACTCCTTGGCGAGCGACTTCAAAGACCTGGAAATCTCCGTGACCTGGTTGACCATGGAGTCATAATTCTTGGAAGTGGTCATGAGCTGCAGATAATCCACTACGATAAGATCCAGGCCTTTTTCGGCTTTGAGCCGGCGGGCTAGGGCTTTCATCCGGACGATTGAATTTCCGGGCTGGTCGTCAATATAAATTTTTGCCTTGGCTAATTTATCCAGCGAATCCCGAAGCATAGAAAATTCGCGGTCGGAGGAAAGGCGTCCGGTGCGCAGGTTCCAGGCGTTGACCCGGCTCTCGGCGGAAAGCATTCTATCCACCAATTGCTGGGAAGACATTTCCAAAGAAAATATTACCACCGATTTTTCATGAATGACCGAAGACATACGCGCGATATCCAGCGCCAGGGTGGTCTTACCCATTGAAGGCCTGGCCGCGATAATAATTAAATCGGATTTCTGCAGTCCGGAGAGCATTGTGTCCAAGTCCTTGAATCCGGTCGCCAGCCCGCGAAGCATTCCTTTATTCTCGTGCAATTTTTCCAAGCGCTCATATGCCTCGGGCAGAGCGTCTTTCAAGTTTATATATTTCTGGTTTTTTGGAGAAGAAACCACGCTGAAGACCTTTTTCTCCGCCATATCCAGGATGTCATCCATGTGATCGTCGCCTTCCTCAAAAGCGAGTTCGGAAACATAATCCGCCGCTTCTATTAAGCTTCGGAGGACATATTTTTTCTGCACAATATCGGCGTAGTGTTTGACATTGGTGGAGGAGGGAACAACATTCACTATTTCCGCGAGGTATTGATTGCCCCCGACACTATCCAGCAATTTCTGCTCTTGCAGTTTAGTGGATAAAGAAAGCATATCAATCGGTTCATTTTTTAGGGAAAGGTTCAGCATTGCCTGAAAAATTTTTTTGTGTTTTTCAACATAGAAAGATTCCGGTGATATCATATCCTCAACTTCGTGCATTGCATCCTTGCGGAGCATAATGGAACCGAGCACCGCTTGTTCCGAGGGAATGCTTTGCGGCGGGATGCGAAGGTTATTTTTGCCGATTTTTGGCGTCCTTATCATAGGGCCATTCTAACACAGGCGAATTATTAGCCAAGCCGGAAAGTTGGTAAGGATGTTATTAAAATGTGGAGAAATATGTGTTATTATATGGGCATGTCTAAAAAGATATTATTATCAGGCGTTAAACCGACCGGCAAGGTAAGTATTGCCAATTATTTCGGCGCCATGAAGCAGTTTGTGGATTTGGCAAATGAATATAAAAGCTATATTTTTATAGCCGATTATCACGCCCTTAACTTTGTCCAAAATAAAAAAGAAATGGAGCAAAATATAACAGATATTTTGCTGGATTATTTAGCTATTGGTTTGGACCCGAAAAAAGTAACCTTATTTAAACAATCCGATATTTCCGAGCATACTGAACTTGCTTGGATTTTTGGCACTATTATCACAATGCCGTATTTAGAACGCGCCCATGCCTATAAAGATGCGAGGGCAAAAAATAAAGAAATAAATGTGGGAACCTTCAACTATCCCATGCTTATGGCTGCCGATATCTTGCTTTATGGGCCGGAAGTTGTACCTGTTGGCCAAGACCAAAAGCAGCATGTAGAATATGCCCGGGATACGGCGCAAAAGTTTAATAAAATATTTGGAGAAACATTTAAGTTGCCGAAAGAAATTATTATGAAAGACATGGAAAGCATTCCCGGTACGGACGGGCGCAAAATGCATAAAAGTTATAACAATACCATTCCGCTTTTCGCCTCGTATGAAGAAATCAAGAAATGCGTCATGGGTATTGTAACCGATTCGGGCGAGGGGATTCCGAAAAATGTCTACGCTATTCACAATCTGCTCCGTCCGGCCTCCGAGCTTTTGTCGATTTATGAAAGCAAGGCGGGAAAATATAAAGAACTGAAAGAACTTCTGATTGAAGATCTGGAAAAATTCATCGCGCCGCTCCGCGAACGCCGGAAAAAATTTGAAAAAGATATTCCGCGAGCCCTGCAAATCTTAAAAGAAGGTGGCGAAAAAGCTAAAAAAGTCGCTAATGCAAAGATGGAAGAAGTCCGGGAAAAAATTGGGGTGGATGTGTATTAAAATTTTACAAGCAAATATGTCAGCATACTAGTATGGTAGTATAATATAGAGAATATTATGAAAAATAATATTGATCAATATAAAAAAGAAGTAATTGAAGTGATTCATAAAATCGCGAAAGACAAGCAACTCCTTGCCGATTTTATCAGGGACATATTGACGCCAAGGGAATTTGAAAATGTGGGAGTCAGGTGGCAAATAGTCAAACGTCTCGGGAAAGGGGAGCACCACATAGCCATTGCGGAGAATTTGCATGTGGGGGTGGCTACGATTACCAGAGGTTCCCGTGAAATGCGGAAGAAAGAAGGCGGTTTTAGAAGGGCTTTAAAAGTTATCCACAGATAAGCAAATAGTGCCCTTGCTTTTTATTTTTACATATACTAGCATACTAGTATGATGATATTGAGAAATTTACAAACAAATAAATTATTAAACTATTGGTGGAGCGCAAATTCTCTTGTGCGCTCTTTCATTGATTTCTACCAACCCCTAACAACTAATCACTAGAAACTAATTCCAAGGAATCCACCAAACAGCGCACATAAAGTGCGCTGTTTGTTCATTGTACCGGCGCAACCAAATTGCCGGTCGTTCTTTGAGAAAAAACCATGCAAATCGTTAAACTCCAAGTTGCGACTACGGGGGAACCTGTTACCGCAAAGGATCTGGCTGGGGCGATCAAACGTCACAGCGCATCCACTGGAACGAAAATCGAGGTTATCTTCAGCATGGTAGCTGAAGGGCAACTCGTCCCCATCAGGGTCAGGGACGGTGAAATCCTCCTGGCGACCAAATCAGAAAAGGGGTGACAGATGAGCAAGGACGTACAGGTGGCAAAAGCGGTGGCCGACCATGCACAAGCTACCGGAGAAGATCCAGAGAAAGTGAAGGGCTGGGTCGCGGTGGGCGTGATGCTCGTCGTTCCATGGAAGGAAGGTCAGTATACGCTGATCTTCAACAGTCCGAACGGACTGTGATCATCTCAAGCGGCAGGCAACAGGGCGGAGGAATCCGAATTGTTGCCTACCCGCTATATTTATTTTAAGATTACATACACATGAAATCATATTTTGGAAAATTTGGCGGACAGTTCGTACCGGAGACATTAATGCCTTCTCTTTTAGAGTTGGAAAAAGCTTATGAAAGATTTAAAAAGAATGAATCAATGCAGGCTGAGTTAAAAAAATTACAGAGGGATTTTATTGGACGGCCCACTTCCTTATATTTTGCCGAAAGAATGTCCAAAGCCACCGGCCAAAAAATTTATTTGAAACGAGAAGACCTGGCCCATACCGGCGCGCACAAAATCAATAACGCGATTGGCCAGGGTCTTTTGGCAAAATTTATGGGGAAGAGCCGAATAATTGCGGAAACAGGTGCTGGACAACACGGGGTTGCCACCGCTGCGGCCTGTGCAAAGCTGGGACTGGAGTGCGTTGTTTATATGGGCGAGGTAGATATGGAGCGGCAGCAACCCAATGTAATACGCATGAGATTGCTAGGAGCAAAAGTTGTCCCGGTTACATCAGGGAGCCGAACCCTTAAAGATGCGATTAATGAAGCTATCCGTGACTGGATTACGAATATTGAAACCACTCATTACATGATAGGTTCGGTTCTGGGTCCGCATCCTTACCCGACAATCGTCAGAGATTTCCAAGCAGTAATCGGGCGGGAAGCTCGATCCCAAATTTTATCATCGGAAGGCAGGCTGCCGGATTACTTGGTAGCTTGTGTCGGCGGCGGCAGTAACTCTGTAGGATTATTCCATCAATTTATCAATGATTCAAAAGTAAAAATGATTGGCGTAGAAGCTGGTGGATATGGAATTCGGAGCGGAAAACATGCGGCTAGGTTTGCCGGGGGGCGGGAAGGCATTTTGCACGGCACGAAGTCATTTGTTTTACAGAATGCCGACGGCCAAATTACCGAAACGCACAGCATTTCTGCGGGCCTAGACTACCCGAGCATCGGTCCCGAGCATGTTTTCCTGCGCGAGTTGGGACGCATTAAATACGTTTCTGCGACAGATGAAGAAGCCCTTTCCGCATTCCGCTACCTATCCGAAACAGAAGGGATTATCCCGGCGCTTGAATCGGCCCATGCGGTAGCCTATGCGCTTAAGTTGGCAAAAAAACTTCCAAATAAAAAATTAATAATAATAAATTTATCCGGCAGAGGCGATAAAGATTTGCCGGAAATGGAAAAAGGACTGAAAATATGAACAGAATCGAAACCGCATTTACACATATAAAAAAAGAAGGGAAACTGGCCATGATGCCATTTTTAGTTGCGGGATTTCCTAATTTTAGCCAGTCGTTAAAAATATTAAAAGTTCTTTCTCAACATTCCGACCTGTTGGAAATCGGTTTTCCTTATTCCGATCCTTTGGCGGATGGACCCGTAATACAAAAAGCGGATCAGGTTGCCCTTAAAGCCGGTTCAACAACAAGCAAAGTATTTGAACTCATTAAAAATCTTAGACTAACCACCGAAATCCCCATTACGGTCTTAGTGTATGCAAATTTAGTATATCAGCGTGGAATAGAAAAATTCTACCGCGATGCGCGTAATGCTGGTATAGACGGCGTCTTAATTCCCGATGTGCCTTTTGAAGAAATAAGCATATTTTTGAAAGCAGCTAAGAAATACAATATTGATAATATTTATTTGATTGCAACTACGACTACTCCGCGCCGGCTAAATAAAATTACCAAAGTTGCTCAAGGATATCTTTATCTGACCTCTGTGGTGGGAATTACAGGGACTCAGAAGGATATACCCAGAAAGACATTGCAATATATTAAACAAATAAAACGGCAGACCAGGCTACCTATTGCCGTGGGATTCGGAATATCAAATTTATCTCAAGTTAAAAAACTAAAAATAAACGGGGCTGACGGGGTAATCATCGGGAGCAGCTTAATTAAGCTGATTCAAAAATCAAACACAAACAATCCCCAAACCCTGATTAATTTCTTAAAGAACTTAAATTATTAATACCTAAATAGTATAATAAAAGCGGCCGCTGCTATTATATTATTATGATTTGAAGCAATGAAACAAAAGGTGCAAGTGAACAAAAATATAATGCAAATCAGCAATGTTTTCTTTTTCAGCCCTCAAATTAGAGAGCTGATCTTTGCGCTGTAAAAACTAACTAAAATAAACTACAACCCAAACACCAGCCCTCTAGCTGGTGTTTGTTCTTTTTATCACCTTGAAGGGAGGTGATGCCCGTGTGGGGAATGGTTTAGTTTAGTTAGGGCTTGAAAGGTAGTGCGACTTGGCCCACCGCATCGTTTTTGGGGCTGTTCGCGGACTATCGCGATCAGCCCCACCTTTATTTAGGCTGTTTTTCTTTTGATTTTGTGCTAAAATATTTCAATACTTGTCCCGTTAGAAAATCAGCGGACTTGTATAAAAATAAGTTTTATTATTTAAATTTTCTAATGGGATGAAAAACCGCATTTATATCAAAGATTTGAAAGACAATATCGGAAAGGAAGTAATTTTGGCTGGATGGGTGGATGTCCGGCGCGACCAGGGGAAAATGATATTTTTTGATATGCGGGATATGACCGGCCGGGTGCAGTGCGTGGCCTTACCAGGTAAGGAAAAAGTCCCGACCGAAGGTCGCGGATCCTCGGCAACGGAGATTGCCGGGAAAATCCGCCCCGAATGGGTCCTAAAAATTTCCGGTGTCGTCAATAAGCGTCCGGACAAAAATGTAAAGGAGGGGGTCTTAAATGGAGATGTGGAACTGGAGGTCTTAAATATTGAAATTTTGAACAAAGCGGAGACCCCGCCGATAGAGGTAACCACCGACGGATATGAAATAGGCGAAGAGCACCGCTTAAAGTACCGATATATTGATTTGCGCCGGACGCGAATGCAAAAAAATATCCGCTACCGGCACAAAGTGGTTAAATTTATCCGGGACTATCTGGATAAGGAAAATTTTATTGAGGTTGAAACCCCGATACTGACCAAATCCACCCCCGAAGGCGCCCGCGACTATATCGTGCCGTCCCGCATCTGGCCGGGGACTTTTTACGCTCTGCCGCAGTCGCCCCAGCAATACAAACAACTCTTGATGGCTGCCGGCGCGGAAAAGTATTTCCAAATTGCTCGTTGCATGCGCGACGAAGACACCCGCGGCGACCGCCAGCCGGAATTTACCCAGTTGGACCTGGAAATGAGTTTCGTAAAGCGCGAGGACGTGATGGCGCTTAACGAGGCGTTGCTTATCAGTATTGTAGAAAATTTGTATCCGGAGAAAAAGATTCAGGAAATTCCGTTCCCGCGGATTTCTTACAAAGAAGTGATGGAGAAATACGGCACTGACCGGCCGGACCTCCGCAAAGACAAAGAAAACAAAAATTTGCTCGCCTTCGTCTGGGTGGTAGATTTTCCTTTCTTTGAAAGAACCGACAAATCCGATAATCCGCTGGCCGAAGGCGAGTGGACCTTCACCCACAATCCTTTTTCCCGCCCGCAGGACGAGCATATGGAAATGCTGATGAATAAGAAAGATATCGGGAACATTCTGACCACCCAATACGACGTGGTCTTAAACGGCTCGGAGATAGGCGGAGGTAGTATCCGCAACCACCAGCCGGAGGCACTTCGGAAGGTCTTTGAAATTATGGGCTATGCATCCGAGCGAATTGAGAAAAACTTCGGGCATATGCTGGAAGCGCTCGGCTCCGGCTGTCCGCCGCACGGAGGCATTGCCTGGGGCTTTGACCGCCTGATGATGCTCCTGGAAAACGAGCCGAATATCCGCGAAGTTATCGCTTTCCCGAAGACCGGCGAAGGCAAGGACTTAATGATGAATTCACCGGCCGAAGTCTCCGAAAAACAGCTGAAAGAGCTTGGTATAAAATTGGGTAAATAATAAATGCACTATATACTTTCTGGGAAGGTGATAAAAGGGGATGGCTATGGCAAGAAGCTTGGTTTTCCGACGGTGAATTTAGAAACTAGCGACACATTGCCTCCTGCTGGGGTGTATACCGGAAATGCGATAATGAACAATAAAAGTTACAGAGCGGGTATTCTCATAAACCCTAGCGGTAAAGTGGAAGTGCATTTGCTTGGATATAGTGGAGATGCTTACGGCAATACAGTTATACTCGAAACTAAAGAATTTTTACGAAATTATAAAAAATTTAATACTGAAGAAGAGTTAATAAGACAGATTGAGGAAGATTTAAAAATATGTTCACAGGTATAATTTCTAAAACTGCAAAAGTTAAAAACATAAAATCCGCCCATGGCGGAATGTCTTTGGATATTGCAAATACTCTGGGAAAGGTAAAATTAGGAGAAAGTATTTCCGTAAATGGTGTCTGTTCTACTGTTAAAAAGTTAAATAAAAATATTTCTTTTGAATATATGCCAGAAACTCTCAGTCTTACCAATTTAAGTTTTTTAAAGAAAGGTGATACAGTAAATATTGAACCATCAATGCGCCTGGGTGACAGCATAAGCGGGCATATAGTGCTTGGACATGTTGATGGAAAGGGTGAAATACTAAATATAAGAAAAGAGGGAAATTCACAAGTATTTGAAATAAAAATACCCGCTAAAAATTTCAGACAATTTTTAGTTTACAAGGGAGCAGTCACAGTAGAAGGGGTCAGTTTAACCGTTACAAGAATTTCAAAAAATTCTTTTTTTGTCAAAATTATTCCACATACCTTGAAATATACAAATATTAAACATAAAAGAAAGGGTGATTTTGTTAATTTAGAATTTGATATACTAGCCAAATACGCGCATGCAAGTAAAAAATACAAAGATTAAATATTTAAATGGCAAAGAGTTGAAAGCTGGGATTGTGCTGGCTCGTTGGAATAGTGAAGTTACTGAAAAACTTTTAAAGTCTGCTTTGTCTGCCTTAAAGAAAAGCGGAGTGGTTGAAAAAAATATAAGAACAGTACATGTTGCCGGTTCGGTTGAACTTCCTTTTGCTTTACACAAACTGGCATTAACTAATAAATATGATTTTCTAGTGGTGCTTGGGTGCGTAATTCGTGGAGAAACGCCACACTTTGATTATGTTTGCAAAATGGCACAAGAAGGCGTTTTGAAGGTTATGATTGAAGATAGCATTCCTGTTGGCTTCGGAGTGCTTACAGTAAACAATATCAAACAAGCCCGAAAAAGAATTCACGTCGGAGGTGAAGCATCCTTGGCTGCGCTTGAACTTGTTTTATTAAGATGAAAAAAAATCAAAAAACTGAATTTAAATTAAATTCTATAGAAGACGCTATTTCAGACATAAAGTCCAGCAAAATTGTAATCGTAGTGGATGACGCAAATCGCGAAAATGAAGGAGATTTTGTAACGGCTGCTAAAAATGCGACACCCGAAATAATCAATTTTATGACAACCCATGGGCGTGGCCTCGTTTGTGTATCTCTTACAGAAGAGAGGTGTAGAGAGCTGGAGCTTCCTATGATGTCTTCTAAAAATACGTCTTTTCATTCCACATCTTTCACTATTTCAGTTGACCTGCTTGGACACGGTTGTACAACAGGTATTTCTGCTCATGATAGAGCAAAGACAATACAAGCTTTAGTTGATCCTTCAATAAAACCCAACAATCTTGGCCGACCAGGGCATATTTTCCCTATTCAAGCCATGGACGGTGGAATTTTAAGAAGAGCCGGGCATACGGAGGCGGCTGTAGATTTGGCGCGCTTGGCGGGTATGGAGCCGGCAGGTATTCTGGTAGAGATTATGAAGAAAGATGGCGCGATGGCGCGGCTGCCGGAATTATTTAAAATCGCAAAAAAATTTAAATTAAAAATAATTAGCATAGAAGATTTAATACGTTATAGATTAAAGAAAGAGACTCTTATAAAAAAAGAAGTACAAGTAAAATTGCCAACAAAATGGGGAGATTTTAATCTTTACATCTATCGCCACCAAAATACGGGCGAAGAAAATCTGGCTTTGGTTAAAGGTGTCTGGGGGGAAAACGAACCTATTTTGGTGCGGATGCATTCTTCTTGCATTACTGGAGATGTTTTTGGGTCTTTTAGGTGCGACTGCGGACCTCAGCTTGAGAGGGCGATGGAGCTCATAAGTATTGCAGGTAAGGGTGTGATTGTATATATGAATCAAGAAGGCAGAGGAATAGGTCTTTTAAATAAATTAAAAGCTTACAAACTACAAGAACAAGGTTTTGACACGGTAGAAGCAAATTTGAAACTTGGTTTCAAAATGGATGAAAGGGACTACGGCATTGGGGCGCAGATTTTGAGGGATCTGGGTGTTTCTAAAATTCGTCTCTTGACAAACAATCCCAAAAAACGCGCTGGTCTTACGGGATATGGTTTTGAAATTGTAGAGAATGTTCCGATAGAAATAAAATCAAACGAATATAATAAAAATTACCTTATCACAAAGCGTAATAAAATGGGGCACATATTTCTAAATTTAGACGAGCTTTAGAATTCTTTGTCACTTATTTATGGTATAATTATTGCAAATGGATTTACTAAAGAAAAAATGCGTGCCGTGCGAAGGGGGAGCGGTGCCGCTCTCCAAAGATGAGGCGTTAAAATATATGGGGGATGTACCGGATTGGGAATTGAACGAAGGGGCGAAACAAATTTCCAAACAATTCAAATTCAAGGATTTCATCGGAGCGATCAATTTCGTCAACAATGTGGCCGAAATCGCCGAATCCGAAGGCCACCACCCGGACATAAAAATAAACTACAGCAAAGTGCTGCTTTCGCTTTCCACCCACGCCATCGGCGGACTCTCCGAGAATGATTTTATCGTTGCGGCGAAAGTAGACGCGCGCAATTAAATTATTTTTCTAAAAACCCCTCAATTTTTTTCTCATCCTTTTTCAGCCATGCAATATTACCTTCCAGGCGTTCCAGGACCTGGGAGATAACCCGAGAGGCGCCGGGGCCGTTTTTGAGGTGGGCGGTAACGGTGCGGGGCGCGGTTGAAATCATATCCGTATGCACTGAGGAATCATTAAAGCCCAAGGCCTCGGCCTCTTTTTTAGAAAGTTTGGAGGCATCGCCGGCGTAGGTGTCGCGATAAGACATACCTACTGCAATGTGGGTATTGCCGTGCGGGCCGCCCATGTTCTCGTCGAAAAGGGTTTCAGCCATGAATTTAGTAATGCGCGAAAATCTACGGTCAGTCAAAGAAAATTCTCCGATCTTATCTGCGCCCTTTGTGGCGATCATTTCTTTTAGCAACTTTTCATTAGTTTTGGCCTTGGATTTAACGACTCTGCCATTTTCAAACACGAGTTCAATGCCGATTATTTTATTACTATACCGATAAAGGGGCTGATTGAAGCGAATCCAGCCGGAAGTCCCGCGCCAGTCCGGCGAAGTAAACAATTCAAAGGAAGGAATATTGCGGCCGCTGCCCCCAAGCCAGTTTCGTTTTTCTCCGAGCTTTACCCAGAGATTCACATCCGGGCCGACGACATAAATCCGGTCGGTCTTTGGAGCCAGCCGGTTTAGGCGAGTGCGGTAGTGCTCCATTTTACGATACACATCTTTCCATTTTTTGATTGGGTCTTTTTCGTCCAGAAAACAGGCCTTGATAATTTGTCTCCAGTATTCGCGCTCGCCCAGTCCTGCCTCACGGGCCATTGCCGATGTGCCGTACAAGGCGATGGTCCAGGTAAATTTACCCTGCCATTCCTTCTCATGACGCCAGTCCATAAAGCGCTTGAGTGCGACGCCGCGGCGCATGATTTTTTTTGGGTTCACACCCCGGAGCGCATGAGGGTCGGCATCCGCCAGAATAAAAACAGAATGGTCCATCTGGTCCACTAACCCCTTAAGATATTTATGGGGAAAGTGGTCCATCTGGTGGTCCTGCGCGTGTTCGTAAAAATATCTGGTAAAACTCTCACTGCGACGGCGATCCCCCCGTTCTGCGTCAGGCGAATAGTTCGGCAATACATGGCCACCGGCATCAATAATGGCATTACATACGGCAAAATAAAGCCTGCGGGCGGACTCGGAACTGCTGACCTGGACGACATCACCCTTCTTTATGCCTTTGCCGCCGCCCAGAGCGAAACGGACCAGGACTTTAGCGTAGCGGTCAAGGATTATTTTACTGGGTTCGTAGGCGGCAGAGCGTGTGGTTCTTTTTGCAGTGGATTTTCTTTTCATGAGTTTTATTATATCTTTTTCCTTAAAAAATGCTAATATACAAGGGTGGAAACCCAAAGTTATAAAATAAAGACCTCCGGATTTGAGGGTCCGTTTGCCCTGTTGTTAGAACTGGTGGAGAAGCGCAAGCTTTTCATCAACGACGTGTCTCTGGCGGCCGTTACCGAGGACTATTTGAAATACATGAATAAATTAGGGGGATTGCCCCCGGCCGAGATTGCCAGTTTTATTCTAGTGGCCTCCACCCTGCTTTTAATCAAGTCCAAGTCGCTCCTGCCCAATCTGGATCTGACCGGGGAAGAAGAGGGCGACATAAAAAATTTAGAAGAGCGGCTGCGTTTATACGAACTTTTTACCAAATTGGGAGGAAATATAAAAAGCCAATTCGGCAGGAGAATAATCTTCGCGCCTTTGGAACGGAAAAATAATTTCCTGATATTCTTACCGGATGAACAAATCACCAAAAAAAGCATAATGACTTTTGCCCGGAATGTCTTGGGGGCAATGCCGAAAAAGATTTTAATGCCGGAAGTGGAAGTGAGAAAAGTGGTAAGCATTGAAGAGATGATAAACAAACTGACGGATCGGATAAAAAATTCTTTAAAAATGAATTTCAAAGATTTCAACGGACAGCTGGTCGCCTCGGCTACGCGCGAAGAAAAGATAGTCATGATTGTGGGATTCCTGGCCATGTTGGAACTTATCCGGCAGGGAATAGTGGATGCGACCCAGGAAATGCACGCGGGAGATATTATTATTAGTAAAAATAATGAGTAATTTACAAAATAAAATTGAAGCCATATTGTTCTGGAAAGGGGAGCCCATGTCGCGGAAAAGGCTGGCGGAGATTTTATCCTCCTCCGCTAAGGCTTCGGACGGACAAGGAAGGATAGGGCAGTTAGAGATAAACGAAGCGATAGAAAAATTGAAAGAGAATTTGAAGAATAGGGGAATAGTCCTGATTGAAAAGGACGACGAAATCACGCTCGGCACCGCCCCGGAATTGAGCCCGCTGATTGAAAAACTGCAAAAGGAAGAGTTAAATAAAGAACTTTCCAAGGCCAGTTTGGAGACCCTGTCAATCATTCTTTACAAGAACGGCATCAGCCGGTCGGAAATTGACTATATCCGGGGAGTCAATTCAAGCTTTATTTTACGGGCTCTTTCGGTGCGCGGACTGGTGGAAAGGGAAACGGACCCGAAAGACAACCGGCGGTATATCTACAAGCCAAGCTTTGAGCTGATGTCGTATATGGGAATAAAATCTTTGGAAGAACTGCCGGACTGGGCAGAAGTGAACGGTTCCATAGAAATCGCCGCCAAAAATTTGGAAGAAGAAAGCAAAGAAGAAAATTAATTACATTGCTCGGTATTCTAATATTCTATAGAATTATAGAATAGAAAAATATGCAAAGTGAAACAAAAATATGCCAGAATTGTCCCGATTTCTTGAAATTTAAAAAATCGAGGATCCACGATTCTGATGAATCAGAATCGGGACAAAAAAGTTATGGAATATAAATCACAAAATGTGGTGTGTCAGAATTGTAAGGGCAATTTTATAATCGAGCCGGATGATTTCGGATTTTACGAGAAAATAAAGGTTCCCCCGCCAACCTTTTGCCCGGATTGTCGATACATCAGGCGCTTGTTAGACAGAAACGAATATAACTTTTATAAAAGAAAATGCGACGCTACAGGAAAAGACATTATTTCTATTTATCGCCCAGATGCTCCATTCTCGGTGTATGAGCAGGAATATTGGAAATCCGACGCCTTTGATGCCAAGGATTACGGGCGAGACTTTGATTTTAGCCGGTCCTTTTTTGAACAGTATGAAGAGCTTCGCCGTGAAGTGCCACATCTGGCGATGGTTAATTCAAACAGCGTTAACAGCGAGTACACAAACCAGTCTCAGGACAACAAGGAGTGTTATATGCTGGTTACCAGCGGCTCAAATGAAAAGTGTATGTATGGAAGCTGGTGTCATGACAGTCACTTTTTAAGCGACTGCTACATGGCCTTTAAAAGTGAGTTTTGTTATGAATGTATGAATATTGCAAGGTGTTCTAAATGTGTATGGTGTCAAGATTGTTTTGATTCTGTCGGACTTGAATTTTGTATTGATTGTAGGGGATGTTTGAATTGTTTTGGATGTGTGGGTCTCCGCAAGAGGCAGTATTATTGGTTTAATAAAGCTCTTACAAAAACGCAATATGAAGAAAAATTAAAAAAATTTTCATTTAATAGGAGTTCCATAGAAGAATCGAAAAAAAAAGTTATGGAACTTAACATTAGTACTCCGGTAAAATATTATCATGGTTCAAAAATTCAAAATTCGACAGGAGATTATATAGGAAGTACGCAACGAGCACGACGTGTATTTAATTGTCATCTTCTTAAAGATACTGCGTATATGCAAGATGTGTGGTTTAAGACGGCTGATTGTCAGGATTGCACGGAAGTAATTATTGGTGAATTATCGTATGAAGTTCAAGGGGTTGAGTCGCCGCACCGGTCAATGTTTATCAGAAGTTGTTTTAACAGCATAACGGATTCATGTTACTGCGATATGTGCTTTACAACGGATAATTGTTTTGGATGTTTTGGTCTTAAAAAAGGGCAATACTGCATATTAAACAAGCAATACACAAAGGAGCAATATACCAAACTCAAAAGTGAGATAATTGAGCACATGAGGAAGACAAAGGAATGGGGGGAATATTTCCCGGCGCGGGTCTCACCGTTTGCCTACAACGAGTCAATGGCGCAAGATTATTTCCCCCTAACCAAAAATGAAGTCCTTAAAAAGGGTTACACCTGGTATGACCGGCCACCCCGCGATTATCAAATAACGCTTCTGACTAAAAATCTGCCGAAAACTTTTAGCGATATAAAGGAAAATCTTGCAAAAGAAACAATTCAATGCTCTTCACAAAACTCCTCCAGTGAAAAAGAAAAATATCCCTTATGCATAACCGCTTTCAAAATTATTCCTTTAGAACTTTCATTATGCAAAATACTCAACCTACCTATTCCAGAAAAATGTTTTTCATGTCGCAGACAAGACAGGTTTGTCTTGCGTAACCCACGTAAACTCTGGCACCGCAAATGTATGAAAAAGGGTTGCCTTAACAAATTTGAAACATCCTACGCCCCCAACCGACCGGAAATCATATACTGCGAGAAATGCTATCAGGCAGAAGTGTATTAATGTTATCAAATTTGACGGCCGTCCAAAAGTGATAATATAAATAAAATGAAACAGGATATAAAAAATTGTGTTAATTGCAAAAAGAATTTTACTATAGAACCGGATGATTTCGGATTTTACGAGAAAATAAAGGTTCCCCCGCCAACCTTTTGTCCGGACTGCCGGAGGCAGAGGCGTTGGGCCTGGAGGAACAATATGTCCCTTTATAATCGCAAATGTGACCTGTGCGGCAAAGGAATTATTTCCATTTACCATCCGGATTCCGGGATTATTGTGTACTGCAATAAATGCTGGTGGAGTGATAAATGGGATCCGAAAAGTTACGGGGTTGACTATGATTTTTCAAAGCCATTTTTTGCCCAATTCATTGAGTTGATGAAAAGAGTCCCGCACATGGCAATTGTTAATGACGACGGGATTGCCAGCTTGAACTGCGAATACACCCACGACTGGTGGTTTTCCAAGAATTGCTATATGTGCTTTTCCGGATGGTACGTGGAAAATGTCATGTACAGCTTCTTCATATTGAAAGGCAAAGATATTGTGGACTGCATGAATATCCGGTCAGAGAGCAATTGGATATATGAATGCATTCTTTGTAGTAAGTCATATCAGACCAAATATTCGGAAATCTGCTTGGCCTGCGTTGACTCGCAATTTCTTTACGATTGCCACAACTGCAAGCATGTTTTCGGCTGTGTGGGGCTACGCAATACGAATTATTGCATTTTTAATAAACAATATACCAAAGAACAATATGGGGAACTTATGCCTAAAATTATGGAGCACATGGATACCATGCCTTTTTTAGATAAAAAAGGTAATAAGTATTCATACGGGGAATATTTTCCGGTAGAACTTTCATATTTCGGCTATAACGAATCTTGCGCTATGGAACAATTTCCGCTTGCGAAAAAAGAAGCAAATGAAGCGGGGTATAATTGGCAAAACAACATACAAAAAACTACCGGCAAAGAAACTTTATTGCCGGGAAAAATTCCCGAATCAATCGATGATGTCGGCGATTCAATTCTGGAAGAAATTTTGGCGTGCACAAACTGCAAGAGAAATTACAAGATTGTCTCGAACGAACTGAATTTTTATAAGAAAATGAACATACCTATTCCGAGGAGATGTTTTCATTGCCGGCACCAGGCGCGGGTTAAACGAACCAACCCTTTCAAACTTTGGCACCGTTCATGTATGTGTAAGAAAGAAAATCATTTCCACGGGGCGGGGGACCCGCGCCAGGGCGGGGCAAGGTGCCCGGTGGAATTTGAGACCTCTTATGCTCCGGATAGGCCGGAAATTGTATATTGCGAAAAGTGCTACCAGGCAGAGATGTATTAATGTTATCAAATTTGACGGCCGTCCAAAAGTGATAACATAAATCAATCTACGCCATAGCGTAGATTAGAGGCACTCCGGATTAATTCCGAGGACGTAGTCGCTGATTAAATTTATTCCCGGACCATATTCAGCGCCCAGGAAGCCGTTGATGTCTTCTGTCTTGATTAAATTTTTATATTCTTGCGTAAAATTTTGGGCAAGTGGAAGATAGGACCAATGCCATTTTTCTTCATTGTAGCCGGTCAGCCGTTCGCTCCCTTTTAAATTATAGGGCTGGCAAAAGCCGAACATCCAAGCATTATTTACCAGCCACTCATACACCTTTTTACCTTCTTTCGTCCCGAAATACGAGAGGTTCGCGTTATTGATATCTATATCGGTACCCCAATGATGGCGCGAAATGCCCGGAACGGAGTTATATTCCAATATCTTTTTGAACCTTTCCAGTCCATTCGGAATGCTTTTCGTAAGATTTTCTCCGTCCACATAGGCCACACCGGTCCACTTGTTTTCCCAGATGCTTTTTTGATAGGTAAAGTTCCGGGTGGCGGAAGCGATTCTTAAATTTACCCCGTCTTGCTCCGCTTGGTTCGCCATCTGCGAGAATGCATCCAGGGTTTCCGTCCGTAAATACATCCCGTATCCTCCGACATTGTATTTCTCGGGTATCAAGGAAAAATCCTTCCTTTCTGCCGGTTCAAATTTACCCATCAGGTAAATTTTCAATTCGGCCTCTTTTTGAATCCGCTCTTGCTCCAAAAGCAATTCATTTTCTCTTTTTTGCTCCAAGTCCAGAAGCGAAGAAGTCGCTATCGGAATACATAGCAGGATTAATACGGCGACCGGCAATATGTGTTTGAAAGTTAGATTATTCACTTAAAGACAATAACACACGGATGCATTTTAATCAAAAAATGCTATACTCATCCTATGTATTTGGACCTGATTAAAATCTTTCTGCCGACGACTGTGGCCTTTTTTATGGGCCTTTTATTGACCCCGGTTGCGACGCATTTTTTCTACAAATACAGGATGTGGAAGAAGTATTCCCGGAACACCAATATAAACACTTCCGACTTTCCGAAAATTCACAACGAGGAAGCGGAACTCCGAACTCCTCGCGCAGGCGGAATAATAATCTGGATGGGTGTTCTCTTCACCACGCTTATTTTTTATCTCGTTTCAATAATGTTTCCAACTCTCTATACGGAGAAAATGAATTTTTTGAGCCGTAATCAGACATTCATACCACTTTTCACACTTTTAGTCGGTTCATTGATAGGTCTATGGGATGACTTGATTCAAATTTATGGTACTGGAAAATTTGCTCGCGACGACAAATCCTGGCGCAAATGGAAGGCCTTTCTCATCGCTCTGATTTCTTTTTTGATAGGCCTCTGGTTTTTCTATAAGCTGGGCATGACTTCTCTCCATATTCCTTTCGGCGGGGAAATTTACCTGGACATTCTGATTATTCCGTTTTTCATGATTGTTGCGCTTGCCACTTTTTCCGGCGGGGTTATTGACGGCATTGACGGGCTCTCGGGCGGAGTGCTGGCCGCCATATTTACCGCTTATTCGGCGATAGCTTATGCCAACAACCAAATAGACATTGCCGCCTTTTCTGGAGTTATAACCGGCGCCATCCTAGCCTTTCTTTGGTTCAATATTCCGCCGGCTAGATTTTATATGGGAGAGACGGGTGTCATGGGGCTCACTATCACCCTGGCGACCTTAGCATTCCTTACCGATTCGGTCCTAATCCTTCCCGTTGTCGCTCTACCACTCGTTATTACATCCGGTTCGGTTATTTTACAACTTGTTTCAAAGAAATTACGTGGAGGTAAAAGAATTTTTAGGTTAGCGCCCATACACCACCATTTTGAAGCCATCGGCTGGTCACCATACAAAGTAACAATGCGTTTCTGGATTCTCTCGGTGGTTTTTGCCATTATCGGCATAATTTTAGCCATTATCAGCAGATAGAAGACGGGAAAAAGCAATGAAAGAAAAAAAAGTAGATAAGTTTTTTCTGATAATTGTCGGTCTCTTGCTGGCCGTCGGAGTTGCCATGTTTATTTCGGCGTCGCTCGGAGTCCTGGCTAAAAATGAAAAAACTTTTTACTCAATACTTTTTAGCCAATTAATTTTGGGACTTGGGTTAGGTCTTGTAGGAATGTATTTATGCCTAAAAATTGATTATAAATTCTGGCGCAAATATTCTTTTTTGATTTTTTTCGGATCAATATTATTGACGGCGGCGGTTTTTATCCCTTCTCTAGGATGGAGTCATGGCGGGGCGGAAAGATGGATAGATCTTGGTTTTGCCAGATTTCAACCGGTAGAATTCTTAAAATTCGGATTCGTGATTTATTTTGCGGCGTGGTTGTCTTGGGTAAAAAATAAAGTGCAAGATTTTAGATTCGGTATTTTGCCGCTTGGGATAATGCTTGCGGTTATCGCTTTAATTTTACTCAAACAACCCGATACTAAAAACTTCATTTTAATTGCTGTTACCGGCGTATCAATGCTTTTTGTTTCCGGTGTTCCCATTAGATATATTTTAGGTGCCGGTCTCGGGCTGGCAATTTTACTCGGAGCTCTGGTTTATTCTACGCCTTATCTTCAAAAACGGGTGGAAACTTTTATTAATCCATCCCAAGACGCGCAGGGGGCTTCTTATCAAATTCAACAATCACTTATTACGCTCGGTTCCGGCGGGGTCTTTGGTCGGGGGTTCGGACAAAGCGTTCAGAAATTCAGTTATCTTCCGGAACCGCAAGGCGACTCCATTTTTGCTGTTTTAGGAGAGGAATTGGGTTTCGCGGGTGCCTTTGTTACCATCTTTCTTTATATTCTTTTTATTCTGCGCGGATTTCGGATTGCCGGTCGGACTCCCGATAATTTTAGTGGACTTTTAGTCTATGGAATTGTTATACTCATTACGGCGCAATCATTTATGCATATTGCCTCCGTTACCGGAGTTTTTCCGTTAACAGGTGTTCCGCTGGTGTTTATGAGCCAAGGGGGAACCTCGCTTATGGTATATCTGATGGCCGTGGGCATAGTGCTTAACATATCTAAATTCCAAAAACATATATGAAAATAGTTTTTACGGGCGGCGGAACAGGCGGACATTTTTACCCGCTTATCGCCGTTGCTCAGAAAGTGAATCAGACAATAGACAAAGAACATATCATCGGAGCCAAACTCTTCTATATTTCCGACGATCCTTACGACAAAGAAATACTTATTGAAAACGGGCTTCATTTTGAAAAAATAAAAACCGGGAAAATGCGCACCTATTTTTCATTTAAAAATTTTTCCGATGGCTTGAAAGTTTTTTTTGGCGTTATTAACGCAATTTTTAAATTGTTTTCAATTTACCCCGATGTCGTTTTCGGTAAAGGGGGATATGCGTCGTTTCCCACGATTTTTGCCGCCAGGATTTTGCGCATTCCCGTGATAATTCACGAATCTGATTCCGTTCCCGGGCGGGTGAATAAATGGGCCGGACATTTTGCCAAAAAAGTCGCTGTTTCTTTTCCCGAGGCGGCTGCTTACTTTCCAAAAAAAGTTGTTGCCTGGACGGGTCAACCAATAATGGCTGAAATAGAACATAAGGCAACACGCGAAGAAGCGCTGGAGTATTTTAAAATGGAACCGAAAGTGCCTGTAATTTTAATTTTAGGGGGCTCTCAAGGCGCGGAATTGATAAACAATACCGTTCTTGACGCGTTGCCGAGGTTGACGAAAAATTACCAAATCATTCATCAAACCGGCATAAAAAACTTTAGAGTTGTTTCCGGACAAGCCGAGGTTGCGCTTACTGTTGATAAATATAAGCCAAGATATCGACCCGTTGCTTATTTAAATTCGTTACAAATGAAAATGGCGGCCGGGGCGGCGACCGTCATTGTTTCCCGCGCCGGTTCAACTTTGTTTGAGATAGCCGGCTGGGGAGTGCCGTCAATTTTGGTTCCTTTTACCAATTCAAATGCCGACCATTCCAGAAAAAATGCTTTCAATTACGCGCGGGCGGGCGCCTGCAGCGTCGTGGAAGAAATGAACATGACCGCCAATATTCTTAGTTCGGAAATTGAAAGAATAACGGAAAACAAAACGGACTATGAAAAAATGTCGCAAAATGCCAAGGCTTTTAGCAAGAGCGGCGCAGCCGAGAAAATCGCCCAAGAGTTGGTGGATATGGCCTTGAGCCACGAGAAATAATTTTTAATTTTCAAAATAAGGAAATAAGTGCTAAAATGGCACTATGCCCGATAAAAAAGTCGTAACCAGATTTGCGCCTTCGCCGACAGGGTTTATGCATGTGGGCGGGGTCAGGACCGCGCTCTATGCGTGGCTTTTCGCCAGGAAAAATAACGGCCAATTTGTCCTGCGGATTGAGGACACGGACAAGGAGAGGGAAGTGGAGGGCTCAATTCTACACATCCAGGAATCGCTCAAATGGCTTGGTTTGGATTGGGACCAGGGTCCGGACATCGGAGGGCCCCACGCGCCCTATGTCCAGTCGGAGCGCCTAGAACTATATAAAAAATACGCGGAGACGCTCATTCAAAAAGGCCTGGCTTACGCGGATCCTTACGCGGAGAATGAGATTGAGGAATTCCGGAAAAAAGCGGAGGAAGAAAAAAAGCCGTTTTTATACCGGAAACACCGGCCGGAGAATCCTCCCGCCTGGGACGGGACTCGGCCGCTTCGGTTCAAAATAGCGGAACTCAAGCGCACGGTCTGGAACGATATTGTCTGGGGAGAGCTTTCCGCCGGCGAGGAAGCGCTGGAAGATTTTATTTTAATAAAAAGCGACGGCTACCCGACCTATAATTTCGCGCATGTGGTGGACGACATAGAAATGAAAGTGACCCATGTGGTGCGGGGGCAGGAATTCATCGCTTCTACTCCGAAATTCCTGTCTTTATACGAAGCATTCGGTGTTCTGCCGCCTTTTTTCGTCACCACGCCTCCGATTATGGCGGCCGACGGGAAAAAGAAATTAAGCAAGCGAGACGGCGCGAAAGATATTTTGGAATACAAGAAGGAAGGATATTTGCCGGACACAATGATAAATTATTTGGCATTTCTCGGCTTTAACCCGGGCGGGGAAAAAGAAATATACACCCGCGGGGAACTGATTAAAGTTTTTGACCTTGCCAAAATCCAACGCTCCGGCGCGCAGTGGAATGACGAGAAATTGGATTGGATGAACAAGGAACATATCAAACTGCTCCCGCCGAAAGAGGTAGAAAAAAATATTTTAGAATATTTACCGAAAGAAATGCAAAACTCCAAACTGGTTCCGGTAATTTTGGAAAGAATTTCCAAGTGGGGAGATGTTAAAGACATGACTGGGAAAGGAGAGCTAGATTTCTTTTTCAAGCAGCCGAAATACGGAAAAGAAAAACTGATTTTTAAAAATGCTTCACCTCAAAAAATATCGGAGAATTTAAAACAAGCGATAGATATTCTCCAAGTTTTGGATGAGAAAGATTTCAAACAGGAGAAAATTAAAACAGCGTTAATGGTTCTTGCGGACAAACTGGAGAGCAGGGGAGGACTGTTACACCCTCTCCGTTTCGCGTTATCGGGTCTTGATAAATCCCCGGACCCTTTTATTATCGCTGAGATTTTAGGAAAAAATGAAACCATATCCCGACTACAAAAAGCTGTTTAATATTGTTGTTTTACTGGCAGTTCTTTTGGCGGTGCCCGTTGTTTTTTCCCATGCGCAGACGGCCACCGAGATACGGAATAAAATATCGGAAAAAGATTCTGACATCCGGAAGTTGGAGCAGGAAATTGCCGCTTACCAAACGCAACTTAACGGTCTAGAACAACAAAAAAGTTCTTTAAGTAAATCTTTGAAAGAACTGGATATAACCAAAAAAAAATTAAATGCGGATATTTCCATAACGCAAAACAAAATAGATAAAACCAATCTCAAAATACAAAGCCTGAGTTCGGATATAAACAGTAAAGAAAATTCCATAGGAAACAATATAGATTCCATTAAACTTGGAATTAAAAACATCAATGAATTTGAACAGGCAGGCATTGTGGAAACCATATTATCCGACAATGATTTTTCTGTTATTTGGAATGATATAGATAGTATGATTGCGGTGCGCGAGAGAATCAGGGCAGATATAGTTGAGTTGAAACAAATGAAGGGCGCGTTGGAAGATACCAGAAAGGTGACCATTGACGCAAAAAACGAACTAACCAAGCTCAAGTCCCAGCTTTCAGACCAACAGAAGATAGTCGTGCAAAACACAAATGAAAAGAATAAGCTTTTAACGCAGACAAAAAATAACGAAGCCAATTACCAAAAATTATTAAAAGACCGGATCGCCCAAAGGGACGCTTTTGAAAAAGAATTGCAGGATTACGAAGCCCAGCTTCAACTTATTCTAGACCCTTCACAAATACCAAAAGGTCGATTATTGAGTTGGCCTCTTGATAGTATCTATGTTACTTCGCCTTATGCTCCTAGGTGGGGAGGATTTCATCGTGGTACTGATTTTCGCGCGGCGGTTGGAACTCCGGTAAAAGCTATGGCGGAGGGTACGGTCAGAGGAATAGGGGATACGGATATATGTTGTCCCGGCGCGTCTTTCGGCAAGTGGATATTTATAGAATACAATAACGGCCTTTCCAGCGCTTACGGGCATCTTTCGCTAATTAGCGTGAGAGAAGGACAAAAAGTCGGAAGAGGAGAGGTGGTGGGCTACAGTGGCAATACCGGCTCTTCTACGGGGCCTCATTTGCACGTTTCGCTGTATGTATCGAGCGGGGTCCAGGTGGATTCTTTTGAGAGTAGGGCTTATCCCGGTAAAACTTTAGTTCAACCTAGAGTGTCAGCAATCAATGCACATCTTGATCCAATGCTTTACTTGCCTCTTTATTCACTCCGCTAAGATAATATTGCCCTGATTTGGTAATTTGTGGTAAAATATACATATGATAAATAAAATGAAAAACAAAGAAAAAGGATTTTTGCAAATAATTATTTTCATTATCATTGCTTTACTCATAATGAAATTCTTGGGAGTAACCGTTTCCGGAGTTTGGAATTGGTTTGTGTCATTTTTTAGCGGAGTTTTTCAATAAAAATAACCCGACCCAGTAGGTGATTTTTTAAAATCAAATGAAAAAATTGGACAACAACCAAAAGGGGATAAGCATCATTGGAGTTCTGGTCTTAGCCGTTATAATCATTTTAGTGCTTAGCTATTTCAATATCAGCATCAAAGCCGTCGTGGAGAGCCCCACAGGGCAGGAAAACATAAATTATGTCGCCGGAGGCACTAAAAGCTTATGGACGGCCTATTTGGCCGAGCCGGTCTCATATCTCTGGAATGATGTTTGGATAGATATTTTTTGGAAAGGATTCATTTCCAACATGGAGCGCATCCGCGACGGCCAACCTACGGATTTTGATAAAGCGGGCGACGCTCTGAAACTTCCGCAGTGAATTAAGGAGGCACACATAGGCCGCAGAGCAGCATATTGTGAATAAATAATGAATTATTGAAGTAGATTGTACGACGTTTTAACGTACGTACAATCTACGTAATGTTTGAGATACACTAAAGGTGGCCGCAAACATATATTGTGCGACGTGGATATAGATTACTGACACGAGGCGGAAAGCGCATATCCGGCCTCTTCGGCTTCCTCCCCTGTCCAAAACCAAACCCTATTTTCTTCTTTGATGGTTTTGCCGCCGGAACAGCCGATTGAGTAATATTTAGTTCCCCGATTTGAAGCGAAGAAATTTTTTCCGAATCTTTCTGCGGGTGCGGCCGTCGAAATCACATTGGCCTCTTGAGCCCCATTTAGGCCCGGATACTCTATTTTTAGGCCTCCCTGGGCGCTTTCTTTGGATAGCCGACCCAGTTCAAACGATCCCAGGCCTACTAAAATCACGATAATAACTATCAGAATATCCTTCCCCTTCTCGCTTTCCCAAAATCGCTTGATTTTTTGCATATATCGATATATACTTATTAAGTAATAGATTACTCATCTATTGCATTTTATTTTAACATAAAAACAATATGGCACATAGAAAAGCCGGCGGTACCGCCAAAAACTTAAGGGACTCAAACCCAAAATACCTCGGTATTAAGCTGGCCGACGGCCAAAAGGCCCAGTCCGGGTCTATTATCGTCCGCCAGCGCGGAACGCCCATTATGGCGGGTAATAACGTATCAACCGGCCGGGACCATACCCTTTTTTCCCTAAAAGATGGCACCGTCAAATTCGGTTCCAAGCGCAAGACCTCCTTCCATGGCAGAATTATAGTCAAAAAAACAGTAAACATAATATGAATAAAAAATCCCCGAATGGGGATTTTTTATTCATCGTCTATTCTTTCTCAATGATAAGCTTGAATGATGATTTTTTGCCCTTCCCCGCCACGGACGGGGCAGGTATTTCAATCGGGATATCGAACTCCCCTATTTCTTTAATTGGCTTTTCTAGAACGATAAATTCTTTACTAATATCAGCATGATGTTCGTTTTTCATCGCTTCTACGATGTCTTTGTCGTGAATTTTAGAAAACAGATGCCCTTTTTCGTCCGTTTTGGCCTGAATATGAACAATTTTACCTTTTATTTCTTCCAGATTTTTCATCAAAAGGTCTTCCTGCACTTCTTTTTCAATAGTTATATTTTTCATTCTCTTTTCCAGTTCGGCGGTCGCTCTCGGGGTGGCAAGTTCGGCTAATTTTCTTGGAATCAAAAAATTCATAGCGTAGCCGTCGTTGACTTCCTTTATGTCGTGCCTCTTTCCTACCCGTACTACGTCTTGTAAAAATATTACTTTCATCTTTATTTCCCATAAGTCAGACATGTGGGAATCCCTATATGTCTGACTTATGGACCTATTTTAATAATAACTCCACCGCTTTATCCATTTGCGGATCTCTTTTCGCCTTGATGTCTTTTTCCGTTATTTCAACGAAGTAGTCCGGAGTCAGGCCTTTTTCCGAAATGGAAATTCCGTTCGGAGTCAGCCATTTAGCGACAGTGATTTTAAGGATAGTATCCGAAGTTATATCCACCACTTGCTGGACGGAACCTTTGCCGAAGCTGTTCTCCCCCACCAGTTTAGCGCGTCTGTGGTCCTGCAGGGCACCAGCTAGTATCTCCGAAGCCGAAGCGGAGCCGCCGTCTATCAGAACTACGAATTTTAATTTGTCATTGAATATATCATAGCCTTTGCTTCGGTAAACGTGCGCCTTCCTGCCGTTACCGTAGTCCTCGGTCACAACGACTTTCCCTCCTTCCAGAAACCAACTGGCCATGTTTACGGATGCTTCCAGATATCCGCCCGGGTTGCCCCGCAAATCAAGGAGAAGTTTGTCTGTTTTTGCCTCTGCAAATTGTTCTATCGCATTACGGAAAAGACCGGCGGAATTGGCGGAAAAACTATAAAGTTTGATTACAAAAATACCGTCTTCTCTCAACTCTGTGTCTAAAGTCGGTATATTTATAGTGTCTCTGGTAATTTTTATTTCTTTTGGTTGCTCTGTTCCTTCGCGGAGAATGGTAAGAGTAACAACTGTTCCTTTTGGTCCCCGAATTAACTTAATTGCCTCTTCAACGCTTAAATCTATTGTGTCTGTTTTATCAATTCTAATAATTTTATCACCGGATTTAATGTCGGCCCTATAGGCGGGAGTGTCTTTAAGCGGAGCGATGACGGTGAGCACTTTATTTTTTATGCCGATTTCCATGCCAATTCCGTCAAAGTTGCCGGCTATTTCGTCTCCAAATGATTTTGCCTCTTCTGGGGTTAAAAACACGCTATATGGGTCGTTTAGCGAGCCTACCAACCCTGAAATTGCCCCATAAACCCTGTCTTGATCGGTTGTTTTGCTCGCGGTTGGGTGTTTTTCATTAATGGTATTCCAAACTTTCCAAAACGGGGAAAAATCCGTTTGGGTCTCAACAGCCGTTTCTTTGCCGGAAATACCAAGAACTTTATCTATTGCCGGGCGATTTTGGTCTCCGACATAGACGCCGAAAATAAAAAATAAAGCTATAAACAAAACAGTAGCCGCAACATACTTTGTTTTAGAAAAATGTTCCATATTTTTAGATTTTTTATTTTATGTGTTCTTGCGATTCTCCCGTCGCCACGTCATTTTTGTTTTCGTTGTTGCCAAAAGCGCCATTTTCTTTAAAATTATCGAAGGTTTCTCCCTGACCTTCTTCCTTTTTGTGTCCTCTATATAACATATAACTAAACCAAATGAGCCCCAATCCGGAAAGAGTAAACAGAACATCTTTCCATGAATACGGAAAACCCAAATATGGCAATACTGCAATCCAAATTCCCAAAATCAAAAGTATTCTTGCTTTACGCATACACATATTGTATTCCAAAAACGGATAAAACGCAACAAATACGCTTATTCAAAATATTCCGGTGTGTTGATGGACATCCAATCCAGAAGCGCTCGCATAACGGAAGTTGCGCCGACATTACCCGAGGCGGGACCGGATTCCATCATTACCACAAATGCATATTTGGGATTTTCGTATGGAAAGAAACCAATTACCCATGAGTTTACTTTATTTTTTGCGACACCCAGTTGGGCCGTACCGGTTTTAGCAGCAACTTGCACATATGGCACATCAAGCGCCACAGCCGTACCGTAAGTCACGGCTTGTCTCATTCCTTTATGCACCACATCAAAATATTCTTTCTCTATATCTATCATAGAAACTTTATTTTCTTTTTCAACATCACCCAATATTAAATGCGGAGTCAGTAATTTGCCGTTATTTGCGATAGCTCCTATTGCGCGCACCATTTCCATCGGAGTGACTTGAAATCCATACTGTCCGATAGCGGTATGGTAAGTGTTCCCGATGCGCCATGGATCGTCCGGAAAGTTTTTTATCTTCCATTCCGGACTTGGAATTACACCTCGTGTTTCATTTGGCAGGTCAATTTCGGTTTTCTCTCCAATACCAAAAAGCCTGACGTATTTTTCCAATTTTACGATACCAAGTCCATTTTGTTCTTCATATCCCCCTCCGATTGAATAAAAATATACATCTGAAGAGACAGCCAGCGCTTGCGCCATATCGGTCCAACCGTGAATTTTCCAATCTTTAAAAATGGTTTTTTGATCCGGAAAATAAGGATTCGGGATTGAAATAGAGCCGATTGAAAGAATTTTTTTATACGGGTCGATCACACCTTCCGTCAAAGCGCCCAAGGCAAAAAATGGCTTAACAATTGAACCCGGAGTATAGAGCCCCGAAACAACTCTATCCAGGAAAAATTTTCTTTTATCATTTATATAGCCGTTAATTTTCTCACTATCTTTTCCCAGAGATAAAATTTCGGAATTATATTCCGGAAAATTGGTAGAAGCTATCACTTCTCCATTTCGAACATCAAGAAGCACACCTCCTCCGCCTACAAAAGAATTATTTTCCGATAAATTTTTTATAAAATCAAAAAGTTCTTTTTGTATTCGCACGTCAATAGTTGTTATTAAGTCAGTCCCCTGTTTGGGAGCATTCACAATATTTTCCGAATATATTTTTCCCAACGCATCCGTTTCTATTATTTTTGACCCATTTTCTCCTTTAAGTTTTTCGTTATATTCTTTTTCCAGTCCATTTATGCCTATAAATTCACTTTGCCAATAATTACCTCCTTTGTCTCGGGTCGGATAGCTGATATAACCCAATAAATGCGAAAATCCGGACGATAAATATGCGCGTATTGGAATTGTCGTCTCGTCTGTTTTTTCTTCCGTCTTTTCATCTGCTACGGTTTGTGTAGCATCGCGGGCAGGTTTATTCCAGGCCAACTCTATCTTGTTACGGTCATAAATTATTCCCCTGTTGGTAAAAATAATCGCTTTTTCCAAAAAATTATTTTGGCTTCGTGCAAAATATGTCTCGCCTTTTTGGATTTGAAGATAGACCAGGCGGATTCCAAAAATTCCAATAAAAAACAAAAACAAGAAACCAAGAAAATAAATTGTTTTTTTGGAAATCGGCCTTTCTATTCGTCCTTCAAACTGTTGACGGTTAAAGTTTTGCAGATTTTTGGAGTCCAGAAAAATCTCGTCCGGTTCCACGAAAAAACTCCCGTTTTTTGTTTTATTTTTTTTAATTATTCTAATAATCATTTATTTGTAGAACTTCAGTTTTCTTTTTGTAAATTCTAGCAAAACCAAAACGACGGCTGACACGACAAAGGAAAGAAAAATTATACTAAAAAATTTCCCCCCTTTTACTCCATAGAGCAAATCCGACAAAAGAAATAAAAAAATCGCTTCCCAAAAAACGTTAAAATAAATCATTGCTCCGAGCGCTAAGATAACCGACACCCAAAAAGGCATAAAAAGTATTGAAAATAATAACAAAACAGAAGCCAAAATTCTAAACATCATAACTTTATCTTACACGCTTCATTATATAACGCAACAAAAAGAAAATAATCAAAATGAGGACCGTATAGAAAATGAGTTTATTATTAAAAGTGGTCGAAAACAGGGCCAAGGCAAAAAGCTCCGCATATTTAAAAGGTTTTAAGAATTTACTCGGCTCTGCCTCGGGAGAATTTGACCCCGGAGCTGCTTCTTCCGTGCTTGGATCCAGCGCCCGGATGTTTTCTTTGACTTCTTTTCTTTTGGTTTCTAGGACGATGCCTGCATTAATGCGCAACTCTTCAACCATATTGGCGGTTGAAATTGTGGGTTGGGCTATAAACTCCGGCGTGTTATCTCCTATTATTTTCCCAATATTTTTAATCGGCTCGAAACTGACAGCATTTACAATATTCAATATTGGATTTGTAATTGCGCTTGGGTCAGTCGTGTCGGCTACCGTGATTATTTTTTTGCTTACCGTACGCAAACTTTTGCTCGTTTCGTTTTCCGCCAGATAAACTTCCTCATATTTTCCCAGGGAGACCAAGAATTTAGCATTTTCAATTTTGCCGAAAATACTATGCTCTCCGACGGTGGCCGTCCAGTCCAGATATACATCCTTGACGCTTTTCGTTTCGGCCGTAAAGTCCTTTTTGCCCAAAAAAACGCTGTTATCAAAAAAAATCACGCTTCCCGATAATTGCCTGGAATCGGGGTTGAAAATTACCGTATATATTTTTACCTTATCCCCTTCTTCAAACGGGTCCTGCGAATACCAGATATTAGCTGGCACAAAGCCAGCATTCGTCGTTTGGGCTAATATTCTATTTATTGGAAACAAAAAAAGTATCAAAAATAAGACAATTCCGATTTTCTTAAAGTTCATAGAACAATTATAGCAGATTATAGTTGAAATAAAAAAACACATAATAATACAATAGTAGCGGCCGCTACCATAGCGTTATTTCAGTTTTTTGTATCTACACTTTAACGTAGATGTAATTTTTTAACACAATTTCGCGATCGCGAAATTGTGTTATGTTAATACATCTCCGCCTGGTAGCATTTTTCGCAGTAAACAATTTCCGGCCTCTCCGGGGCGTATGACGTCTCAAATTCCACCTCACACTTTTCCACTCCGTGAAAGTGATTCTTTTTACTGCACATACATTGCCGATGCCAGAGTTTCCACGGGTTAAGCCACTTACGACGTTCATAATAGCGGCAGTTTGGACAAAGTCTAGGCAGTGGTATCTTCATTAAACGATAAAATCTAAGTTCATCTGGCACAATTCTAAAGCCGTAGGTGCACTTGGTCTCGGTCTGACCCTGATTGGGACAAGCAATTACTTCTTCAAGAATACTGTCCTTGACATCATTAACACTATCAGGTAAATCTCTATTATCAATAGTGGTTTTATACTGCTTCTCCTCCAAGTCCCGCCACTCGTAGCCCTCTTTTAAAACTTCTTCTTTCGTCATTGAAAATTCTTCGTAGGCCAAACTTTCATTATAAGCGAAAGGTGAGAATTCTTCTGGAAAAAATTCGCCGTATTTATACACCCTCCCTATTTTGCTCACATAGGGCATTTGATTCATGTGCTTAATAATTTTCGGCACCAGCTTTTCGTATTCTTCTTTGGTGTACTGTTTATTGAGAATGCAATAATTTTGATTGGTTATACCGACACAACCAAAACAGTATCCGCAATTGTTAGTAGAAATACAATAATTAATCTCATGATTTGCTCCTATATCAAGAGAGAAAGAAACATTATTATTTTGAGCGCCGCTACCAGCACATTCGTAACAAAGTTCACTCCGGCCAGCAAACATTAGATCATAACAATCTCGAATAGTATTTACACCAAAAACAATATATTTAGAATTTTCTGTATCAACATTGCTAAAACAGTATTTAGCGTTTTTTGAATGACCAATAAAGTCGCCGGTTACATTTACAACCGCCTTGACTTGGGCTGGGCCTGTCATTCTAGGTAATTCAGAAAATTCTTTTTTTAACTTTTCTTGTTCGGTATAGGAATCAAGTTTAATTTTTTTCATCTCCTTGAAATACTCTTCTCTAGTCAATTGTTGATTTCTAAAAACATAGCTTTTATGTCGGAGATTATGAGACATGAAGCAATTATTACAATCACCGCAATGCAAAAGATACTGACTATCAATGCAACGGCTAGAATGGATTAGAAATCTTGAATTATAGGCCCTTGAAACATAGACCAATTCATAACCCCTCTCGCTATGTTTCATATTAAAGCTATCTAAGCAAATTTTATTTCCCTCTAGGCCTTGTTTGGAGTAATAAATGTCTTCGGATTTTACTATCGTATAAGATAGATAAACTCTACGACTGCGGTAAATATGGTTAGCATACTCGCACCCTTCGCCGTTGTTGTTTTTGTGCATCAAATGAAGCCGCGGGACCTTTTTAAAAAGCTCATAAAATTGCGCGAGAAAATGTTTTGAGAAATCTAAATCTATCCCGTATTCCAGGCAGTTTCTCCTATCATTGTAACAACTAGTGCAGAAAACTCTAAAAGGGTTTCTGGGTGAATACATTGTTATGGTGTCTTTGCCGCAATTATCGCATTTTCTTTTAAAAAGCGCCCGTTCGTTGACGAAAGTTAGTTTTCTTTGTAGCCGGCAATCAAAACAAAAAGTTGGCGGCGGAACCTTGATCTTTTCATAGAATCCGAAATCGTCCGGCTCAATCGTGAATGAACCCTTGCAGTTCTGGCACGTCGTAGATACTGAGTCTACTGAATGTATTCTATTTTCGCTTTCCCCTTTCATTTTATTACTTACTTATATTTCTGCGATAGCGGAGTTATAAGTTTTTATTTGGAAGCAAGTTTGGAAGCCAGGCCGGTATAATTTTCCGGAGTAATCTTTAAGAGCTCCTTTTTTACTTTTTCGCTGACTTTCAGGTCATTGATAAATTTACGGATATCCTGAAGAGTGACTTTTTTACCGCGAGTCAGTTCTTTTAACTTTTCATAGGGCATAGCTACCCCTTCCCGCCGCAGGATTGTCTGGATGGCCTCGGTAATTACTTCCGGATGGTTTTTAAGGTCCTCCAGCGTTTTTTCCTTATTTACAATAACTCTGCCAAGCTGATTATTTAAGTATTTGAAGCCAATCAAGCTGTGACCAAAGGCCGTTCCAATATTGCGTAAAACGGTGGAATCCGATAAGTCCCTCTGCAGGCGGGAAACGGGAAGCTTTCGCGCGAAAAATTCAAACATGGCGTTGGCCATTCCCAAATTGCCTTCGCTGTTTTCCAGAAACCAAGGATTAATTTTATGCGGCATGGTGGATGAACCCACCTCCCCTTCCACCGGCCTTTGGCTAACCCAGCCATCAGAAACATACCTCCACATGTCTTGATTGAAACCCAAGAGAATCGTATTGATTTGTCTTAAAGTATCAAAGATAGCCACATAACTGTCATGACATTCTATCTGAGTAGTAATCAAGTTTGTTTTTAATTTTTGAGAACGATTTTTATTAAAACCTTCAATAAATTTTTGGCTAAACTTCGTCCAGTCAATTTTGGGATATGCAACATAAAGAGCATTATAGTTACCGGTGGCTCCATTTAACTTTACTTCTATTTTTATACTCTCAAGACCCTCAATTCTTTTTTCAATTCTGGCAACAAAAACCTTCATTTCCTTGCCGAAAGTGGTCGGAGAAGCAGGTTGTCCATGGGTCCTGGCCAGCATCGGCAAATTTTTATATTTTTTCGCAAGAGTGTCCAATTCTTCCACTATTTTTTTGATTTCAGGGATAAGTACATATTCCAAAGCATCCGACAACATCAACGCGTAGGCAATATTGCTGGCATCTTCGCTGGTCAGGCCGAAATGCGCGAATTCCAGCACATCCTTCAGGCCGGTTTTCGCCATTTTATCCTTGATGAAATATTCAATCGCCTTGAAATCGTGATTGGTGGCTTTTATGCCTTTATACCCCTTCAATTCAATATTACTAATCGTCTCCGCGTCTTCAAGCGAAAATTTTGCATACAAATTTCTTATTGAAGCTTTTTCTCGGGTATTCAACTTCCGCATTCCGATACCGGCCGTTTCCGACAACGCTATCAGATACTCGCATTCCATCAGGACTTTATACTTCATGGAGGCGGCTTCACTGAAATACGGAGCCAAATCCTTGGTATACTTTTCATATCTTCCGTCTATTGGGGAAATTGAGTTCAAAGGCATATTATATTTGATATTTTTTAAGATTATTTTCTATCCTTTTTCCGATATCTCCCGTTTCAACGGTGAAAGGAATCCCGGTAATTTGCTCGCAGATTTGCACATAGCGCCTTGATAATTCCGCAATCATTTCCGGCGGGGCCGGCGGCAACACTTTGTCCTTATAGGGGTCGCAGTGCTCTTTGAACCATAGGCGCAGAAATTCCTTGTCAAAGTTTTCCGGTTCCAGTCCCTGATTAATCCGTTCCTCGTATGAATTTGCCTGCCAGTAGCGCGAAGAATCGGGAGTATGAATTTCGTCAACCAGAGTTAGTTCCCCGTTTTCATCCAAACCGAATTCGTACTTGCAGTCCACCAGAATCAAGCCTTTTTGCAAAGCGATTTCCTGTCCGCGCTTGAATAGTTTGAGTGAAATGTCCGCAACTTTTTCCCACTGCTCTTTGGTCATGTAGCCGCCTTCGACTATCTCTTTGCCCGAGAGCGGCCGGTCGTGCTCCTCGCGCTTGGTGGTGGGTGTCAGCACGACTTTGTCCGGTTTTTGATTTTTATGCATGCCATCAGGCAGGGTAAAATCTCCGAAATCTCTCTGACCCTTCTGGTATAAAGTCCATAAAGAAGTTCCGGTTACTCCGGTAATATATGCTCGGGGTACAACTTCTATCGGCAGAACTTCACATTTTTTACCCACTACTACGTTCGGGTCGGGAAAATCTATCACATGATTTTGGACTATGTCTTTTGTGTTCTCAAACCAAAATTTACTGACTTGTGTCAACACTTGGCCTTTACAGGGTATCAGCGCCAGGTTGCGGTCAAAGGCGGAATACCGGTCGGTGGAGATTAAAATAACTTTGTTTTTCTGGGTGTAAACGTCCCTTACCTTCCCCGTGTATTTCTCCCCCAAGTTCTTGAAATCCGTTTTTTCTAAAATATTCATTTTATTTTAAAATTACTTTGCCCTTACCTTTAATAATTTTACCAATTTCATAAGTATCTATCCCAAATTTCCTTAGATGTTTTTTTGCTTTACCAGCAAAGTTTTTCTTAACTACGGCGGCTATGCCCACTCCCATATTGAATGCCCGGAACATCTCCTCGTCTTCCAGTTTACCAAATTTTTTCAAAGTTTTAAATATCTTTAAAATCCTTATTTTGTTTACATCAATGACTGCATCTAGATTTTTGGGCAAGATCCGATTAAGATTTTCTTTAATGCCGCCACCCGTGATGTGTGCTAAGCCGACTAATTCTTTATTTCTGAATAGGCCCTTCAAGCTGTTATAATAGCATCTATGCGGCGTTAAAACATTTTCAATAAATGACTTCCCGCCTATTTTTTCTTTGAGGATTTTTGGGTTTTGTTCCATGATTTTCCTGACTAAAGAAATGCCATTAGTGTGCAAGCCATTTGAAGCCAAAGCAAGTACCGTATCCCCTTCTTTTATTTTTGAGCCGTCAATGATTGAATCTTTTTCAACTACTCCAGTAATGCTTGCTGTAAGAATATAAATCCCTTTTGGAACCACTCCGGGTTGTTCGGATGTTTCTCCTCCGGTCAGCAGACAGCCGTTTTCTTTACAGGCCTTCGCTAAAGAAGAAACTATTTTTAAAATTACTTTCTTTTCCATTTTTCCGCAAACAATGCAATCCTGCACGGAAAGCGGTTTGGCTCCCATGACAACCGTGTCATTTATCAAATGGCCGATTAAATCATAGGCGATCGTTTCCAGGCTGTTATTTTCTATAGCCAATTTTTGTTTGGTTCCCGGCTCCTCTGTTTTAAAAACCAAAATAGGGTTTTTATACCCCGGAAAAGTGCCGTCATATAATGTCGCAAAGGCCCCAACTCTATTAAGCACATTCTTGTTTTGCCCATCCAAAACTTTTGCTATGCCGCTTTTTGTATTATTAGCAACGTCAATGTTTACCCCTGAGTTTTTGTATGATAATTTTTGCATTTATTTTCCCAGATATTTTTTATACCCGATTTTCAGGAGTTTTTCCCCTTTGGCTTGCGTATCCTTGGCTAATTTATTTTTATAAGCAGCCAGCTTATTTTCCAGGCCTTTGTCCGATATGGCCAGCATCTGCACGGCCAGCAGTCCGGCGTTTTTTCCGGCGTTTATGCCGACGGTTGCCACCGGCACGCCCGGAGGCATATTGACAGTAGAAAGGAGCGAATCCAAGCCATCCAGGGTTTTGGCTTTGATTGGAATGCCTATGACCGGCAAGGTGGCTAAAGAAGCCGCTACTCCAGCCAGATGCGCCGCGCCTCCAGCACCCGCGATAATAATTTTGATTCCCTGTTTTTGTATAGTTGTTATGTATTTGTGTATCAATTCGGGGCTACGGTGAGCGGAGCCCACCGTAATTTCGTATCCTACGCCGAATTCTTCAAGGATTTTTGCCGCTTCCGCCATTACCTCCAAATCCGAGTCCGAGCCCATAATTATGCCCACTTTTGGGTTATTTTTCATAGGCATATTTTAGCATTTTTTTTGCGATTAGCGAAGATGTGTCTGTAAGTATTCTTACAGACAACATCTGAATGACATCGCATCAAAGTACTCTTTATTTTGAAAGTAAAAGGGCGGATTTCCCGATGTCTTTGCGGTATTGCATACCTTCAAACGAAATTTTTTCTATGGCTTTATATGCTTTAGCGAGAGTTTCTTCCAAAGTAATGCCGATGGCGGAAACTCCGAGCACTCTTCCTCCATTTGTAACAAATTTGTCATCTTTCGCGGCCGTGCCGGCATGAAATACAATTATGTCGAGCTCCCTTTCTGCGTCGTCGATGCCGGAAACTACTTTTCCTTTTTCGTAATTTCCCGGGTAGCCTCCCGAAGCGAGAATTATTGTGCAGGCATAAGCGTTTCTCCATATGATTTCTATTTCATTCAATTTTCCGTCCAGGCAGGCGTCAAAAATATCCAGTATATCGGTATCAAGAAGCCGCATGTAGGTTTGCGTCTCCGGGTCGCCGAAGCGCGCGTTGTATTCCAAAATTTTCAGACCGTCTTTGTGCAAGACCAGTCCGGGATAAATAACACCGACAAAGGGATATCCATCAGAATTCATCGCGGATAAAGTCGGTGCCACAATGTTTTTTTCGATTTCCTTGAAAAGATTATTGGAAACAAAAGGAAGAGGCGCAATAGTGCCCATTCCTCCGGTATTGGGACCGATGTCTTCTTCGCCTATTTTTTTATGATCCTGCGACGGCGGGAATATTTTATAATTTTTTCCGTCAGAAAAAGCATGAATTGATATTTCCGGGCCGGCCAAAAATTTTTCCACCACTATTTCATTGCCCGCTTCCCCGAATATTTTCTTTATGAATATATTTTCCAGGGCTTCATATGCCTGCTCGCGCGTTTCGCAGATGATTACTCCTTTTCCGAGCGCCAGACCGTCCGCTTTAATGACAATCGGAAATATTTGGTCGGTAATATATTTTTTAGCCATTTTGTAGTCAGAAAAGGTCATAAATTTGGCGGTAGGCAGATTGTGCCTGCGCATGAAATCTTTGGAGAATGTTTTTGACCATTCAATCTGCGCCGCCTCCTTAGTGGGGCCCCAAATGCGCAGGCCTTTTTTTTGAAATTCGTTCACTATTCCAAGCGCAAGCGGGTCATCCGGCAGAGCTAGTGTCAAGGTGATATTTTCTTTTTTTGCGAAATCAAGTAGCGCGGGGATGTCTGTTGCTTTAATTGGTATATTTATGCCGATTCTACCTGTACCCCCATTTCCGGGCGCGAAAAATATCTGCTCAGCGCGAATAGACTGCTTTATTTTCCATCCTATCGCGTGTTCTCTGCCTCCACTTCCGATAATTAAAATTCTTTGTTTCTGCATAAATATTTTACTTAAATTTCGGCGATTGCAGAGTTTTAAGTATTAGTCAGTTTTTCTAAAACTTCCACATATAATTGATTTTCTTTTTTCTTCAACCTTCCATACAACGATGCAATTGTATCACTGACTTTAATTTTTTCAAAAGTTCTTCCTAAAACCGGCCCAAAATCAAAATTTAAAGTGAGAAAATGGATAGAAGAGCCAGCAAAAGTGTTTTTTTTATTTAAAAAGTTTTGAATCGCTTTATCGGTCAACATGCCCTTATTCCAAAGTCCTTCTGTTTCATCAGGATTTTCAACGCTTCCGTCTGTGGTGTTCGGAACCAGTCCCGGATGCAGGTTTAAAATTTTATTGGGATATGTCAAGATAACTTCATCCAGAATAATTTGCTTCCAGCCGGCTAAACACACATAATCCGGATTTAATTTTTGTAAAAGCGGCAACAAATTCTCTTTTTTTTCGCATATTTCAATTTCCAAATTATGTTTTCTGGCGTGTTCCAGCCCAAGCGCTTCGGTCGTATCGGAAATCACCGCCACAATCTCTGCTTTTATCTTGCCTTTAGCAACTCCGTCAATTATCGCCCTTAGGTTGGTGCCGATGCCGGTATTGGAAATAAGGACCGTTAATTTTAATTTATTTTCTTGAAACATTATAATCTACTTCATTTTTTCTTTCTTTTAAATCAATAGGAAAAACACCCGTAAAGCATGAAGTGGAAAGATGCGTCTTCGGCAGGCCGACGGATTTTATCAGCCCCTCAAGCGAAAGATAGTGTAACGATGTAGCTTCCATAAATTTACGGATTTCTTCTACGGTTTTAAAAGATGCAATCAATTCATTTTGGTTTGGAGTATCCATGCCATAAAAGTCCGGAAAACGTATGGGCGGAGAAGAGATTAATAGATGCACTTCTTTAGCCCCTGCCTTAAAAAGTCTTTTTACCAATCTTTTACATGTATGTCCTCTAACTATAGAGTCATCAATGAGCGCTATTTTTTTGCCTTTTAAGACCTGCGGGAGAGGTATGAGTTTAAGAGCCACGCTACGTCGGCGAGATTTTTGGTCCGGTTCTATGAAAGTTCTATGCACGTAGCGATTTTTGACTAAAGCCATTTCAATTGGAATACCGGAGACCTGGCTGTATCCTAAAGCGACGGGTGTCGCCGTATCGGGCACCGGCACTATCGCATCAATTTTTAATTTACATTCGCGAGCCAGGGCCTTGCCGAAATTCTTCCTAACATTATAAATTAGCTTACCCGCAAGCACACTGTCCGGTCGGGAAAAATAAACGTATTCAAATATGTCGTGTTTCGGGTTGGCCTTGGCCAGTTTTACGCTTTTTAGTCCCTTTTTGTTTATTACAATCATTTCCCCGGGCCTCACTTCCCTTTTGAAAGATGCGCCGATGGTTTGAAGGGCGCAGGTTTCCGAAGCGACAACATAGCCATTTTTGATTTTTCCGAGCGCCAGCGGACGCATTCCACAAGCATCACGCAGAGCGATTAAATTATGCTTGTCCATCATTACCAGGGAAAAGGCGCCGGTCATGAGCGGAAAAACTTTTATAACCGCCGCCTCCATTGAGTTGCCTTTTTTAATATAAAAATCAATGGCGTCGGTTATTAGTTCCGAGTCCGAGTGGTTTTTGCGCAGCGCTTTGTTTAAAGCAAGGAATTTTTTCAAAGCCTTTACGCTTGGCAAATTTCCGTTGTGTGCCAAAGCGAAAGACGCATTGTTATTCACAACCGGCTGGGCATGATTAAGGGCTCCACCACCTGATGTTGAATACCTGTTGTGTCCTATGACTATGTGCCCCGTTAGTTTTTTTATGTCTTTTTCCTTGTAAACCTGGGATACTAGCCCGGCGCCCTTGTGAGTACGGAATTTTTTCCCGTCGTTGGTAGTGATGCCGGATGCTTCCTGTCCTCTATGTTGGAGCGCAAATAGAGCGAAAAAAGCTAAACGGGCAATAGGTAATCCGGTGCCGTATATACCGACTATTCCGCATTTTTCTTTAATTTCGCTCATTTAATAAAGTATTTGATTGCGTTTTTAAAAATCCGCAAACTGGGACCCATTTCCGATTTATCGCCCTTTTTATTTTTATACCACAAAGGGCTTTGATAAACAAACATTGCCCGTTCCGGATGGGGCATCAGCCCCAGGACTCTGCCGTTATAGGCGTTCACGCCGGCAATGTCATAAGCCGACCCGTTCGGGTTTTTTTCAAGATTTTGAAAACGGCAAATATCTCCCTTGGTGTAAGTGAGGGCAATTTCTCCATTGTTTTTTCCGCCAGAGGCGGATCCGCCTTTGGCGGACATTTTTTTATATTCCTTTTTTCTTATTACATAGCACCCCTCCCCGTGGGCTATTGGAACCGAGATTTTTTTAATGCCCGAGAGCCAAGGGCTCCGACCCGTAACTTTCAGGTCTACCCATCTGTCCAGATATTTTCCGCCCTTATTTTGGGAAAGAGCTCCCGGCAGAATACCTAGATTCGTCATAATTTGGAATCCGTTGCAAATGCCAATCGCTAGGGTGTCCCTGGACAAAAATTCTTTCAGTTCTTTTAACAAATGATTCTTGAATTTATTAGCATAGGCCTTTCCGCTTCCCGTATCGTCACCATAGGAAAATCCTCCCGGGAAAGCGAGTATCTGGTATTCCGAGAGCATTTTTGGCTTCTTTATCAGGTCGTTAATGTGCACGATGTCCGCGCTGACCTTTTCTTTTGCTCCCGCTTTCTCAAAAGCGAATTTTGTTTCCTCTTCGCAGTTAAGCCCGTAACCGGACATTATTATCACTCTTGGTTTTTTTAATTTTAATTTTTTCTTTTTTTTCATAATATACTCAAATTTATGCCATGGCTAAGTTTTAAGTATAGATAATTAATATACTTCTTGCTGATAACATTTTTCGCAGTAAAGTTTATAAATCTTTTGATCTTCAGGTTTGTAAGAGGTAAGTATTACATTACCACATTTAGCGCAAACACCCTCCCAAAGATTTCTGGAATTGCGCTTGCTCATCCGCAGGGCGTGCCGGCAATTGAAACATTGACGGGGAGGAAGTAATTTATTCTTCTTGTAAAAACCAATCTCTCTTTTTATGAGTTTATAGTTTTTTTCGCATTTTTCACAAGTTAATATCTCCTGTGTTAAATTATCATTATATTCATTAGGATTTTCGGGTAATTTTGAATTATCCATAGTTCCCTGCCCTTTGGTGCTCGGTATATCGTCTTGCCAGCGAAAACCCTGAACAGCAGCTTTCTCTTTAGAAAGCGGCATATATTCATTCGCAATTGCTTCGTTGTAAGCGAAAGGACTCATGCTTTTGGGGAAGAATTGTCCCCATTCTCTGCCAGCTCTCATCCTTTCAATTATTTTTTCTTTCAAATTCTCATATGTTTCCTTACTGTATTGTTTATTCAAAATGCAGTAAGACTTTTTACGAAGTCCATAGCAGCCGCGAAGTTGTTGCTTGAAATTTAAGAAATCGGGACAGTTTTGGCATTGTTTAGTTTCGGTTTTCATTTGAAAATTTATGATAAATTTTGTGTAATTTTTTCACATTGGTCTCAACTATCTTGCTTTTGTCCATAATAACTACCTTTCCGCCTCCGACAACTCTGCCCAACTTAGCGAAAGAGATATTTTTGATTATTTTTTCAAAAGCGGAAACATTTTTAGACGGCACCGAAACAAGAATTCTGCCCTGGCTTTCGGAGAAAAGCTTTACATCTACCCCATAGGTCTTGCCTATGGGGCTTAGAGAAATATTGCACCCCATCATCCCCCCAACAGCGGCTTTGGCCAGGGCGATGCCCAGCCCGCCAGAAGTTACCGAAAGCGAAGACGATACTAATCCTTCTTGAATCGCTTTCTCCAGCGCTAGATAAGTTCTCATATTTTTTTTCACATCAACTTTCGGGGTGTTATTGCCTACGAAGCCCAACGACTTTAAATACTCCCCTCCTCCCATCTCGTCGTTCGTTTCTCCCAGCAAGTAAATAATGTCTCCGGTTTTTTTGAATTCAGGCGAAACGGCCTTATACAAATCCGGCATTACGCTGATAGCGGAAATTAGCAATGTCGGCGGAATGGAAATATCCACCGGGTTTCCCCTTTCATCATATCCTTTGAAATCGTTGAACATGCTGTCCTTGCCGGAGATAAAGGGAGTTCCATATCCCACCGCGCAGTCATAACAGGCCTTGACCGCGCCTACAAGTTGGCCAAGGCGTTTCGGGTCATTGGATGAGCACCAGCAAAAGTTGTCCAAGATGGCCAGGTGCGAGAGTGTTCCGCCGGCCGAAATTATGTTCCTGACCGCCGTATCAATCGCGCAGGCGGCCATATTGTAAGCGCTGATGTCTCCATATGACGGATAAGCGCTGGAAGTCAGCACAACTCCCTTGGGCGAGTCCAAAACCGGGCGGAAAATCTGCGCGTCGGTGTTGATGCGCCCTGCTCCGGAGAGGGGCTTTAATACGGAAGATGCTTGGACTTCATGGTCGTATTGTTCCGAAACAAAAGAAAATCCGCTGATATTTTTATTGCCAAGCAGATTCTCTAAATCTTTAGTGTAGATCTCACCCGGCCTTTCGGCCATCCCCTCCAACCCCTCCCGACCTCCCCTTATCAGGGGAGGCAAATGGTTTCCCCCTGATAAGGGGGAGTAAGGGGGTTCAAGGAGAGAGGCTGGGGGTGAGGTGTATAAATGATGCTTAGGCAGTCCGTTATGCAGGAAATCCATCGGAATATCCATTATTTTTTTTCCTTTGTATTTGACTACGCATTTTTCCGCCTTGGTAAATTCGCCAATAACCGTCGCTTCCACTCCTCGGCTTTCCATAAGATTTTCAAATTTTTTCCATTTACTTTTTGGCACAGAGAGAGTCATGCGCTCTTGTGATTCGGAAATCCATATTTCCCAGGGGCACAACCCCGGATATTTTAACGGAACTTTTTCCAATGCCACCTTCGCTCCGCCGCACTCCTTGGCCATTTCCGCCACCGAACAGGAAAGCCCGCCGGCGCCGTTGTCGGTGATGCTGTTGTATAAGCCCATGTCTCGCGCTTCTTTGACAATCGCGTCGCTTAATTTTTTCTGGGTTATCGGGTCGCCGATTTGCACTGCGGTGGCCGGGGAATTCGCATCCATCGCTACCGAAGAAAAAGTCGCTCCGTGGATACCGTCCAAACCCACTCTGCCTCCGACCATTACTATATAGTCACCCGCCTTTGCCTCTTTGGTGTGTAAGAATTTACCGTTAATTTTCCTTGGGATAATTCCGACGGTGCCGGCGAAAACCAAAGGCTTGGCGCGGTATCTATCGTCAAATTTCAAAAAACCGGAAAGAGTCGGAATGCCGGAACAATTTCCCCCGACATTGATTCCCTTAATTACACCTTTCATAATTCTTTTCGGCGGAAGCATTAATTGTGTCATGTTTTTGTCTTTAAAAAATTTTTGCTCGTCCTCTGGATAGCCAAAACAAAAGCCGTAAACATTCGCCACCGGCTTGGCGCCCAGACCGAAGCCAATGGTGTCGCGGTTGACTCCGACGATACCGGTAATGGCCCCGCCGAAGGGGTCCAGGGCGGACGGGCTATTGTGCGTTTCCACTTTGTGGGTTATGAGATAATTCTTGTCAAAAACTATGCCGCCGGAATTGTCGGAAAATACCGATACGCAGAAGTCGTTTTTACTTGCCCCGCCCAGGCGGCGGCCCTTATTTTTCCTAATTAAATTAGTGGCTCCTTTGATGTAAGTTTTATACAAACCGTCATGTATGTCGTCTATCGGATTGGCAAAAATGGTGTGTTTGCAATGCTCGGACCAGGTTTGGGCCAAGGACTCCAGTTCAATATCCGTCGGATTTCTTTTTAATTTCCGGAAATGTTCCTGAATTGCTTTCATGGACGCAAGGTCCAGCGCCAAAGGTCCCCGCCGGTCGCCTTTCTCGTCCCTTATCCCCTCCTGGCCGATTTTAACGAGTTCGTCATCGAGCACATCAAGCGAAATGTTAATTACCGGAACGCGTTTTTCCAAGATGACCCGCGGCGCTTCTAAAAACAAATTTTTATTTTTCTGCAAATCTTTCCGACTGACGATGTAAGAGCGTTCAATTAGCGGATTGTGAAGTGAAAGGGCGATTTGTTCCGCCTCTTTGCGGTCCGCTTCGTGTATTAAAAATATTTTGGAAGTGTACACCGCCAGAGTTCCGTCGGGTGTTGGACACCCGAAATCCCGGTGTCCAACACCCGACGGAATATGAAATAAATCGTAAATTGTTTCTTCCGCCGTATGCCCGGCGTTGTCCGTGACCCCCGGCTTAAATCCGATCTCAATAGCATACGAAAACTTTTCTGTTTTCGGGAACTCGTTTATGGAGTAGTTTTCAAGGACGGGATTCGTCAGAGCTTGGGCGATTTTTTCTATCCGCTCTTTTGAGAATTTGTGCGCAATCAGGTAGGAATTGATGAAATCTGCCTTGCCTTTGGGCGTCACATATATCCTTGAAATCATATAGTAAATATATAATATAAAGGAGTTAAAGACAAATGGCGCTTTATTTGCTAGAATCACTTTTATGAAACACATTGTAACGGTGGGCGGCGGAACAGGCAGCTATACCGTACTCTCCGGGCTTAAAACGTTTCCGGATGTTTTTTTGACGGCTCTTGTCTCTATGGCGGATGACGGAGGGTCAACCGGAGTTCTCCGGAGAAAATGGGGTGTTATGCCGCCGGGAGACGTCAGACAATGCCTGGTCGCCCTCTCCGGAAAAGAATTTCTCAACCGGAGAGTCGGAAGGCACAAATTGGGCAATATTCTTTTGGCGGTGATGGAAAAAATTACCGGGGACTTCAGCCGAGGCCTTAAAATCCTCTCTTTTGTATTTAATGCCAAGGGAAAAATCATACCGATAACAAAAGACGCAGCTGTTTTATGCGCGGAACTCAAAGGCGGCGAAGTAATTACCGGAGAAAGCAAAATAGATACGGCGGACCTGCAAACGGAAAATGGCGGAGACAACTTGGAAAGAATTTTTTATGAAAGAAACACCATACTGAATCCCTTAGGGAGAGACGCAATTTTAGCCGCCGACTATATAATCATCGGCCCCGGCAATATTTATTGTTCCATTATTCCTAATTTAATTGCCGAAAATTTCCAGGAAACCATCCAAGCAAGCAAGGCGAAGATAATTTTTCTGGTAAATCTCGTGAATAAACAAGGACATACGATGGGCTGGAATACAGAAAGATATATCAGTACTGTTGAAAAATATTTAGGCAGGAAGGCGGATTTTATTTTAATAAACAAGGGAGAGTTTTCAGGAGAGCAGAAAGAGAGGTATCTTAAGGACGCCGGAGAGGAAGTGTTTATCAAAAACGAATATGGTAGTCCGCGGGTAATCCGGGAGGATTTGCTGTCAAATAAAATTTCCACCCAGAATAATAACGACAGCGTCAAGCGGAGCCTTATTCGTCATGATTCGCTTAAATTAGCGAAAGTTATCGCAAAAATAATAACATGAAATACATATTTGATTTTGACGATGTTTTGTTTAACAACACGGAACAGTTCAAGAAATACATGTATGAATGCTTGGAAGATGCCGGGGTGCCCTCTCATGTCGCGGTAGAGTATTATAAAAAAGTGCGCCATGAATTTTCCTTGAGAAATTTTTTGACTCATTTTGGCAAAGAACATATATATGAAAAAATTATGTCCAAATGCCCCGATTTTTTAAATACGGAGTTGCTGGAAATAATAAAAAAAATAAGAAAGGAAAATTGTTACATGATAACCCATGGAGAGAAAGAATATCAGTTGGATAAAATAAAAAAAACAGGGATAACCCCCTTGTTTTCCGAAATTATTGTGATACAAGGAAGCAAGAAAGAAGCCGTAGAAAGAGTATGCGCCAAACATAAGGGCGAGGAAGTGATTTTTATTGATGATAGGGCTGATCGTTTCGCAGATCTGGATTTTAAAAAATTTCCCAACTTAAAAACAATTCTTTATACGGGACAAAATTTAGAACCCTATCTCCAGTAGCGTTCCACTACGTGCTGTTCTTCCGGGCCGGTGCCGACATAGATAATTTTGGCGCCCAGTTCTTTTTCCAAAAATTTGACGTAGTTCAGGGCCTCTTTCGGCAATTTACGGCCGTAGTCGGAAAGTTTCCCCTGCCAAAGAGGAAAGGACTTATAAACGCATTTTATTTTTTCTCGCGACAGGTCAAAAGGAATATCCGAAGTTTTTTTACTACCGATAAGGTAATGCGTACACGCCTTTATTTTCTTGAAATTATCCAGGATGTCCAGCTTGGTCAGCACCAATTTGTCCGCGTCGTTCATCCGGATGGCGTATTTTAAGAGCGGGATGTCCAGCCAGCCGGTGCGGCGCAAGCGCCCGGTTGTCGCGCCGATTTCACTTCCCAGTCGGCGGAGCGCTATCCCCCGCTCAAACTCGCTTTTACTATTCGGGTCGGGATTCGGAAATCTGGCTTTTTCTTCCGCAAATTTCTTGTCCCGGCACCAGTGAGCGGATTGTTCACCTCCGAGTTCGGTCGGGAATGGCCCTTCGCCGACTTTGGTCACATAGGCCTTGAAAATTCCAATGCTGGAGCCGATTAGGGACGGCGGAATGCCCATGCCGGCGCCCAGATGAATTTGGGCGGAGCCGAAGACCCCGGACGGAATAAGATGGAAAACATAGCATTTCACCTTGCCCTTTTCCCTCCGCCAGATGGTGTGTCCGGCGTTGTTCCCTCCCTGGAACCGGACAATTAAATCATTTTTCGTTAAGCCGGAAGCGATGCGGGCCACGCCCTTGCCCTTTCCTTCGTCTCCCCATTGCAATCCGATAAGAGGGGTAATTTTAGCGTTTTTATCCGGGTTAGGCATCCTTTTAATGTTGTTTTTTGTAATTCGGAGCGGGGCTGACCATAAAAATGTCATGCACATGACTTTCATTTAAGCCCGCTCCGGTAATGGTATAAAAAGAAGCATTGCGTAATTTTGAAATATTGGATGCTCCCAGATAGCCCATGCCGGCGCGGAGCCCTCCGATATGTTGATGGATAATTTCCGAAAGCGCGCCTTTGTAGGTCACATGTCCAGAAACTCCTTCTGGAACGAGCTTGGTTAAATCATGTTGGTCTTCCTGGAAATAACGGTCTTTAGAGCCCCTTTGCATGGCTCCGAGCGAACCCATCCCGCGGTACTTTTTGAATTTCTGGTCATTTATTATAATCGTGTCACCGGGGGACTCATCGGTGCCGGCAAACATTGACCCGGACATAACCGCATCGGCCCCGAAAGCCAGCGCCTTGACCACGTCGCCGCTATGCTTGATACCTCCGTCGGCGATGACCGGAATATTCAAATTTTTACAGGCCCGGTAGACCGTGGACACGGCTGAAAGTTGCGGCACGCCGACTCCCGAAACGATGCGGGTGGTGCAGATTGAACCCGGGCCGATACCGACCTTAATGGCGTTAGCCCCCGCTTTAATCAGAGCCAGGGCCGCTTCTTCGGTGGCCACGTTTCCGGCGATAATATCAAGCTTCGGGTAGGCCCGGCGGATTTTTTTCACCACATCCAGCACCCCTTTGGAATGCCCGTGGGCGGTATCCACGCATACCACGTCAACGTCGTTCTTAACCAGCGCGTCCACCTGGATGAGCGCGTCGGCTCCCGTGCCGATGGCGGCTCCGACCCGGAGCCGGCCCAGCTTGTCCTTGGTGGCATTCGGGTATTCCTTGCTTTTGGCGATATCCCGGTAAGTAATCATTCCGACCAACTTGTTGTTTTTGTCCACCAATGGAAGCTTTTCTATGCCGTGCTTGTTGAATAAATTATTCGCTTCCTCTACCGTGGTGTGCGGTCCGCCGGTTATGAGTTTGGTCGTCATTATTTTCGCTATCGGAGCGAAAGCGTCTTTCTGGAAGCGCATGTCCCGGTTGGTAACGATGCCCACCAAAAATCCGTTTTTATCCAAAACCGGAAAGCCGCCGAAATGATATTTTTTCTGGATAGCAAACACGTCGCCGGCTGTCGCGTCGGCCGAAACTGTCACCGGATTGGTAATCCGGCCGGATTCGTATCTTTTGACTTTTTCCACTTCGCGCGCCTGGTCGGCGATGGAAAGATTTTTATGAATGATGCCGATGCCGCCCTGCTCCGCTATGGCTATCGCCATCCTGGCTTCGGTGACCGTGTCCATGGCCGCCGACATGAACGGAATATGGAGATTTATATTCTTGGTCAGGCGGGTTTCGGTTATTACGTTTTTTGGCAGGACTTCGCTGTAATTCGGCACGAGTAATACATCGTCAAAAGTCAGCCCCTGTCCTAAATTTTTAGGTATTGAAGTATTTCTTTTCATTAACTCAAATATACACGGAAAAATTATATCAGTCAATTTTGCTTAAAAATCTGTCCAGGCACCAGGCATCGCTTCCATATTTGCTCCGAACCGAACCACAAAAACACTAAAGAGAGTCCCACGCGGAGGACCACCGGGGCATAGCCGGAAAATTTATTTAAAGTTTTATTTACACTCATTTTTATAGTATATTAAATTTTAATCATCTGTAACGAACCAATGTTTTGGTAGAAAATATTTCCAAAAATTAGGATGGTCAACTACGATTTCACTTATGAAGGCGAAAGGAATAGCGACAATAGCGGCGGTGCTAAGATATCTCCATTCAAACACTCCTTCTGTCGCCATGGTAATAGCAATTAAGTCTTCGATAATGCCGAACAAAACACCCACAATAAAAAATTCAATTAAACGAATTTTGTATTTATGTTTCATTACAATAATTATACCATTTTATCAACCATAAGAAAGCGCCAATAAGGCCATTCTCTTCTAATAAAAATTATTTGTCAGATTTAAATCCAACAAATATTCTGGTTAAAATAGTAACCAACGAAAGAACAACTCCGCTTAAACTTAAAAATCCTTCCGGTGTTTTAATGTATTCCAAAAAAGCCATACCTTATTTTACCATACCGGGTAAAAACCCGCCAATACGTATTAAAATATATAATTTTTATAGCTTGTCTTTAAATATATACGCCATTTCTATTTGGTCGTAGTATTTTTCGTTTACTTTCATTTCTTTTGGCAGGATCGCCACTTTGAAAAATCCACTCTTTTCATACATTTTTCGGGCAGATTCCTGGGCTACATTCACGCTGAGCCGGACTTTCACCGTCTTATCGTTGGCATGCAGGTCATCAAGAATATTCTTAAGGATCTTGGAGCTAATCCCATGTTGGCGAAATTCCGGATCAGTGAACACGGAATTGATTGTGGCCAGGTGTTCAACATTTTTTGCTTTCTCGCGCCGCACGGTGGCTAGAGCTACCGGCTTGTCGTTCGCCATGGCAAGGTAGGTCTGGCTAAACGGGTTGAACAATCTTTCCTTCCATTCTTCTTCGGACAGCAAAACATCCTGCTCATATGTAACACCGAAGGCAATCGGGTCGGCCTTTAGCGCCTTCAACCTGATTGTCTTGTATTCCTGCCAATGTTCCGGCCCGGCTATTATTATTTTTGTTTCCATTGTGGAATTGATTATACCAAAAAATATTTAGATACGTACTCATATACGTATACGAATACGTATATTTTCCTTTGTAAAATCTTCGTAAGTAATTGGGGGCATATGCTTGGTTCATTGCACTCTTAACATAATTTTTTTGTTACAATTTCTGCTATCGCAGAATTTATAACATTTAATAACCGTATTAATATAGTTTAGTGACCTTGTTCGTGTTTCCGGGCATCTATTTCAAAGGGTGCATTGTCATACCCAAATGATATAAGTTGTTGGAGGTATTTTTGCAAAAAGATAGAGAGTGACCCTGTCTGCTCAAATTGAAAAACATGACGAAGTTCGTGAGATACCAATCGGGCTGATTTATACTCTTCCATAATATAAATTCCGTATCCTAGCGTTAACCCTTTTATCTGTTCCCAAAGGAAACCATTTGCTTTAGCTGCTTCAGCAAACTTAGGGTCCTCGGGTGTCGGCATGTTTGAGACCTTAAGAATGCGTACTCTTTCTGGGCATCGGACCCCGGCTATTCTAGCGAGTTCAACCTCTGATGGATTTAGTGGTTCTCCCTCTTTTAGTATTCTATCCGCTTGTTTCTCCGCCCATTCAACTGCACGAGAAATCACTGATAATATTTCGGCGTTATGGAAGTTTTTCTTAGACTCTTTCATGTTTAGATTATATCAAATTCATTGGTTGGGCGTGTGGTGCGAAGTTTGAACTTATTTAACGAACAAGATAAGCTTCTAACATATTTATGATATCTTTATCTTTCTTTTCCCTCGTATTAATACGATAACCATCTTTTATACTAAATTTATATGCTACTAGAAAATCTTCTGGCTTTAAAGTCAAAGCATTGGTATTTTTGTATTGAATTAATTCTGAGTAATCATTTATTATTTTATCTCTTATTAATATATTTTTTGAAGCAAATCCTACTTTTTTATTATCCAACTCAAATTCATGTTCATTTTCATCAACTAAATTAAAATTACTACCCTCAAGAAGTTTTTTAAATTCTTCCCATCTTTTATTTACAAACTCATCATCAATTAAAATATCTATGTCTTCAAATTTTTTAAAATTTCCGAGATAATTAACTACTCCAAATGAACCATAAATAATAGGTTTTATTCCCAACTTTTTAATCGCTTCTAAAATTTTGGACAAAAAATTATCCATGATGCAATTATATCAAAAATATAGTTTTTAAACCTGGCTGGAAGACTTGGTGTCCTTCGTCAAGACTACGGAGCACCCATATTATACCCCAAACTTATCCTTCTTCAACGCTTCGGAATTTAATAATCTTTTGTAGTTGAACTAAAAATAAAAGTTTAATGAAATTCATTTCGGGCAGGCGAACTAAGATTCACAGTTTCAACTCATCCGCAAAGCTGGGAGATTTGGATTCGAACCAAAATAGCCTCCTTCAAAGGGAGGAGTCCTACCATTAGACGATCTCCCAGCTTTACGGACAAATCATTTACTTTTCAAACTTGATAATTCCAGATTAACATATTTTCTTGAATAATTCAGCATTTTGCTAGTAATAGTATAATGGTAGCGGCCGTATCTATTATACTATTAAGTTGAAGGGTTGAATTGTTTTATTCCCCGCCCCATGAAATAATACAGTGGAGTTTTATTATGAAGAAGAAAAATTGCGATTTATGTGAAAGAAGGAATTTACTCAGAAATACTTTTCTTTTTGAAAATAGGTACGGTTTTTTTGTTCTTAACCCTATTTGTTTTATTAAAATTAAAGGAAAAAAATTCAAGGTAAAAAAGAGATTCTCGGTTTCTGCTCATAATCACATAAAAGAACCAAGCCCCTATTTATTGGCAATGATGAGAAAAACCTTCAAAGAATTTTTATTAAGAAAGTATTCTTTGGTGTGGAAGAGAGATTACGATTTTTTTGTAACACTGGGCACTTACCCTAAACACTGGCATATGCACGCATGTGTCTATCCTTTTAAAGAAGTCAAAGAATAATTTAATTAAGTATTTTACTCCTTACTTATTATACGGACTAGCGCAAGTTCTAGCGGTAGTTCCGCGATAAAGGCGTTGTCCATGTCCTGATAGGACCCCAGGAGAGTCGCCAGCGCCTGCGAGCGGAGCATGCCGTCTTTATCTTCTTTAACCAGACCCTCCAAAAACTTTAAATCGGCTTCGCCTAAGTCCCCGGTCATTTTATTTTTCAGTTTCGGTGCGTAGCGCAAGATGATGGCCGCACGGAATTTCTGGATTATAAGTTTGAAATACAATTTCATATCCAGATTGGTTTCCGCCGCCGCCCGGACGGCGCTAATCCCCTTCTCCAGGTCGTTCTCGGCGATGGCAGAGATGTAATCGTTGACTAGGGTCGCTTTCGGCGCGCCGGTCAGTTTTTCCACATCCTCTCTTTTTATTTTCTTATTTTTGCTGAAATTCAGGATTTTTTGCAGTTCTCCCAGCGCGTCGCGGAAGGAACCGTCGGCTAAAATCGCCAGGAGTTCGGCTGAGCCGGCGTCCAGTTCAAACTCTTCCTTCTCCGCCACGCTCCCGAGAAGATTGCGCAAAACCGCTTCGGTTGGCTTCTTGAAAGTAAAAACCTGGCAACGGGAAATGATGGTTTCCGGCACTTTATGGAATTCGGTCGTCGCCAAAATGAAAATCACATGCTTCGGAGGTTCTTCCAGTATCCTCAATAATGCGCCCCAGGCATCCTTGGAGAGCATATGCACCTCGTCAATAATGTAGACCTTGAATTTTGAATCAAAGGGCAAGACCCGCGCCCCCTCGCGCAATTCTTTAATATCCTCAATCCCGCGGTTGGAAGCGGCGTCAATTTCATACATATCATTGGCAGATACGCCGATTTCGGCGGCAAAAATACGGGCGACGGTTGTCTTACCCGTCCCGCGCGAACCGACGAAGAGATAGGCATGCGAGACCTTATTGGTGTCCACCGAACTTTCCAGCACCTTGACGATGTGATCCTGTCCCAGGACTTCCCTGAAGTTTTTCGGCCGGTACTTTCTATATAGGGCTAAATCATGCATGCGGTTATTCTACTCTATTTTTGCTAAAAAATCATTAGTTATTTTTTCCACCTGTTCGGCGTTGTCGGCTTCCATTAGTTTGATACGGAGCTCCTTGGCGCCATTGAAGCCGTTGACGTACGCCTTGTAATGCTTTTTCATCACGGCAAAGTTCTTGCTTGGCCTGCCGGAGCCTTGGCGAAGGGGGTTGCTTACAAACATTTTCTCAAAAAGTTTGGTGTGCTCTACCATGACGCTTAATTTTTTCTGAATACTTATCCCAGCCCCAGATTCGCTTTTTTTACTAACAGCAACACACTCGCTCCGCTCGGCACTATTCCGGCTCTGTGTTGCGAGAGAAAATATTTTTTTAAATTTATTTAAAATTTGTGATTTTTTTACTAGCGAATCTGAAACGGGATGCTCAATTTGGCAATCGTGTTTCACACGAGCCAAATTGGCAAATAGCCACGGGTTGCCGAAAATCGCTCGGCCGAGCATTACCCCGTCGCAGCCGTATTTTTTGCACTTTTTTCTGGCATCATCAGTATCTACGGCATCGCCGTTGCCTAGAATTAAAGTTTTCTTACTCATTTCATTTCGGATTGCGACTATCCGCGGCATCAGTTCCCAGTGTGCGGGCGCATCCGACATTTCCTTACGGGTGCGCAGATGGATGATAAGCGCCGCCAAGTCCTCCTCAAGTAAAGTTTTTATCCATTCTTTATCCAATAAATAATCGTTTTTACCTGCCCGTCCGAAGCCCTTGGGCGGAGGCGGGTTGTAACCGATGCGAGTTTTTACCGAGATAGGCAATCCGCTCGCGCCTTCCTTCGCCGCGCGGATTACCTCCCGCGCCAGTTTCGGATTTTTCATCATCGCCGCCCCGGCGCATTGTTTTTCCACCGACCTGTCCGGACAGCCCATATTGATGTCTATACCGTCAAAGCCGAGTTCCTTGCACAAGGCGGAAGCAATTTTGATGTTCTCCGATTTTCCGCCGAAAATTTGCGCCACAATCGGATGCTCGTTTTCCCCGTATTTCAAATCTACCAGAAGTTTCTCCTGCGCCACAGGGTGCGCCAGGCCGTCGGCTGAAACGAACTCTGTATAAAATACATTTGGTTTTCCGTATTTGGCGATTATTTGCCGGAAAGCGCAGTCGGTGATATTTGCCATCGGAGCCAAAGCAAAAATAGGTTTTTTTAGTTTCTCCCAAAATCCGAAATTATTCATTGAAATTTATAAATTACTCGGTTTTCAAAACGCAGATCAATGTATTGCAGGGAGGAATAATTTTTTTTAAATTTTGACTGCAGGGGTTCGATGGAGAGCGCCGTTTCCAGGTTTTCCGCCGCATTTTGGAAATCGGCATCCGCCTGAAGAAGTATTTTGGGGGCCGCGGCCGGCGTCCCGCCCCGGGAAAGGAAAATCTCTATATCTCCTTCGCCCGTAGCGTAAATGACGGTGGGCTTCATTCCGAGTTCAATCATAAAATCCTTAAACCAGACCAGCTGCCGGAAATTTTGTTTTAAAAAATAAGCCCCGAGGGGTTCGCCTGTATCCGTCCGGCCATAAAATTTAAAATAAACTTCGCCGGAAAAATACGGCGCTTCGTCAAAAATATATCCATTTTTATCCATAAAATAACATTTGTTGCCCGGTGTCTCTTTGGGCTCTATGCCGCACCAGATATACTTTGGTGTTCTTTCCGTCAGAGATATTTCAAGAGTTTCATTATCATTAATCGAAAAAGTCATGTCGCCAATCCTTTTAAATCTGTCCTGCAACCCTTTTTTAATACTATTCTTGGAGTAATACAATATATTGGTTTTTGGAAAAAGCCACAAGTATTTTCCAGCCAATTCTGTTTCTATCGCCACCCGGAGCGTCTCTGTTTCCAAGAATTGGTTTCCGGAAACTTTTATTTCACCGATATTGAGGCTTTCCAGGCGCGAAAGATATGCCAATAAAAAAAAGATCACCAGTAATCCCAGTCCGGAGATTAAAATCTTAGCAAAAAAAACCCTTTGACGGCGCTTTTTTAATTCCGAAAGGCGCGGGGAATTTAAAACATTTTTTCTCATAGTTTTATTTGATTACTTCCTTTCCGCCCATATATGGACGCAAAACTTCCGGAATTTTTACGGAACCGTCCGCCTGCTGACAATTCTCAATTAAAGAAACAAGAATACGGGGTGTGGCTATGGCTGTGGCGTTCATGGAATGCGCATAATTTATTTTTCCTTCCTCGTCTTTATAGCGAATACCGAAACGCCTGGTTTGAAAATCATGAAAATACGAAGCTGAACCTATTTCCCGATATTTATTTTCTTTCGGTACCCAAAGTTCAACGTCATATTTTTTCACTTGGCCTAATCCTAAATCGCCTCCGCAATTTATGACGGTATGGTATGGAATCTTCAACGACTCTATAAATTCTTCCATGTTTCTGTTTATTTCCTCGTGAAATTTTACCGAAATTTCATGGCTGGCTTCGCATAAAACCACCTGTTCCACTTTATAAAATTCATTTACTCGAATAAGGCCTTTGACGTCCTTGCCGTGACTTCCGGCCTCCCGCCTAAAACATGGAGAAAACCCCAGATATTTAAATGGAAAAGAGTTCTTGTCCAAAATTTCTCCCGCATGTATAGCCATAATCGGCACTTCCGATGTACCGGCCAGATACTCCCCGCCCTGTGTTTTATATAAATCTTCTTCTCCTTGCGGAAGGTATCCGGTTCCCACGAATGAATCTTTACGGACGATTACGGGTGGAATAACCGGGGAAAAATCTTTGGTTCTGAAAAAATCCATTGCGTAATTCCAGATGGCAAAAGACAACAAGACCCCGTCGTTGATTAAAAAATATCCCCGAAATCCGTGCACCTTCGTGCCTCTCTCAAAGTCAGCCATTTTCAGCGCAGTCATTATTTCAATATGATCTTTCGGTTCAAAATTAAATGCTGGTTTATCGCCCCAAACTTTTACTTCCTGATTATCAGCATCACTATTGCCTTCGGGCACGGAAATATCCGGCACATTGGGAACTTGCAGCATGAACTTGCGCCAATCATCCATAATTGCCTTTAGCTTTTCTTCTTTACCTTTAATCTCTTCTTTAACCGCGCGCATTTCTTCAATCAACTGGATTTTAAGCGCCGGGTCTTGGTCGCGAGCGATGTCGTTCGATACCCTATTTACCTCGCTTCTCAATTCTTCCACTTCCTTCAATATTTTCAAGCGCTCATCATCAAGCCCGATAAGCGCGTCAATATCCACATCAATGTGTTTCTTCTTGGCGCCCGACTGCACAACATCCTTATTTTCACGGATAAATTTAATGTCCAGCATATTGTGATTATATAATAAAATTAATATAATTACAAAATGCAAATTGAGAAACTGCCGAGAGAAAAGTTCCCGAAAGCGCTTTTAGAAATACCCCAGCCCCCCAAGGAGCTCTGGATTATTGGGGAACTTCCTTCCGAAAATTTGATACACCTTTGTGTTGTCGGCTCGCGAAAATTCACTTCTTACGGGCGTGAAGCCTGTGAAAAAATTATTGCCGGACTAAAAGGCTATCCGATTGTAATAGTTTCCGGTCTGGCGATGGGCATTGACGCTATCGCTCACAGGAAGGCCCTCTCGGTCGGACTAAAAACTCTGATTTTTCCCGGTTCGGGGCTCGGCAAAGAAGCGATGTACCCTAAAACCAATCTCCGGCTGGCAGAAGAGTTGATAGAAAGCGGAAGTTGTCTGATTTCCGAATTTGCTCCTGATTTTAAGGCAACACTGTGGAGCTTTCCGATGCGTAACAGATTAATGGCGGGAATTTCCAAAGCAACGCTTATTATAGAAGCGGCCGAGAAATCCGGCACTCTGATAACCGCCCGCTTGGCCACGGAATACAATCGGGATGTCTTAGCAGTGCCCGGGCCCATTTTCTCCCCCAATTCAAAAGGCACAAACAAGCTGCTCCGTCAGGGCGCCACTCCGGTAACTTCGGCGGAAGAAGTCCTGGAGGCGCTTGGTTTTGAAATGGAAAAGGATGAAAAGAAACAGGCGAAATTGTTTTTAGATTTATCACCGGAGGAAAAAACGGTGGTTAATTTACTGCGTGAACCGGTTCCCCGCGACGATCTGATTCGCGCGATGAAAATGCCTGTCCCTACGGCAAACGCGCTCCTTTCGGTGATGGAAATAAAAGAACTTATTAAGGAAGAATTGGGTGAGATTAGATTAAATACCTAATCGCAAGGCCGGAGCACGACGGTGCGAGGCGTTGTGGCAGGATGGATTTGCATTAAAAAACTATTTCATGTAATACTTAGCACACTATCATGAAGTTATTGATTGTGGAATCGCCGTCGAAAGCGAAAACTATTGAAAAATATCTGAATGACGGGTCTGCCCTGAAAGCGGACAAGTTTACCGTGCGCGCATCCGTCGGGCACATCCGCGACCTGCCGAAGTCAAACAAAAAAGCCATAGACATAGAAGGCGGATTTATTCCACATTATGAGATTTCGAGAGGCAAGGAAAAAATCGTGCATGAACTCCAAATGCTCGCCGAAAAAGCCGGTGAAATAATCCTGGCAACCGATCCCGACCGCGAAGGAGAAGCCATCGCTTGGCATATAGAAACCCTCTTAAAGCAGGATAAAAAGATCAGGGCCCCGATAGAACGGGTGACTTTTTATGAAGTTACCAAAGAAGCGGTGGAAGAAGCGTTAAAGCATCCGCGGAAAATTGATACGGCTCTTCGCAAAGCGCAAGAGGCGCGCCGGGTGCTTGACCGCCTTGTCGGCTACGACCTTTCGGGACTTATCTGGAAAAAGGTCAGGTACGGGCTCTCGGCCGGACGAGTCCAGTCCCCTGCCCTCCGCATAATAATGGAACGCGAGCGGGAAATCCGCGCTTTTATTCCGGAAAAATTCTGGAAAATTCTGGGCTTGTTTGAAACAGCAAGAGAAGAAAAAATTACTCTAGAATGCTCGGAAGAACCTCGGGACGAAAAACTGGTAGAAAAAATAATGGAGGCGGGAAAATCCGGCGCCTGGCTGATAAGCGGAGTCAAAGAATCGGAACAGAAACATTCGCCGCGCGCGCCTTTCACCACTTCCACTCTGCAGCAGACCGCCAGTTCGCGCCTGGGCTACTCCCCTTCGCGCACGATGCAGATAGCTCAGAAACTCTATGAGGCGGGACACATTACTTACATGAGAACCGACAGCACCAATTTATCCGCCGCCGCGCGGGCCCAAATTTTGTCTTTCGTAAAAAAGGAATACGGAAATGAATATGCCGAAGGAAGAATTTACAAAACAAAATCAAAAAACGCCCAAGAAGCGCATGAAGCCATCCGGCCCACCCATATAGACAAACTGCACACGAGCCACGACGATCAAGACCACCTCTACCGCCTCATCTGGGAACGCGCCGTGTCTTCGCAGATGGCCGACGCGAAACTGCTGAAGACAAAAATTACCGCCCGTGTTGAGTTCCCACATGTCAGACATGTGGTTCCCACATGTCTGACATGTGGGGAAATCCCGGACTTCCGGGCCAACGGCTCACGCTTGCTTTTTCCGGGATGGCTGGCTGTCGATCAAGGCGCCCGCGGGAATGACGTGGAACTGCCTTTGTGTAAAGAGGGAGAAAAATTAAAACTACTTGGTCTCTCCAGCGAGGAAAAATTTACCGAACCGCCGGAGAGATACAGCGAAGCGGGACTGATTAAAGAACTTGAGCAGCGGGGTATCGGTCGGCCTTCCACTTATGCGTCTATTATGCGGACAATCGAAGAACGCGGGTATATAAAAAAAGAAAGCAAAACATTATTTCCCACTGATGTCGGCGAAGTGGTCTCGGATTTTCTGGAAAAGCATTTTGCCAATTATATTTCCGACACTTTCACCGCCGAAATGGAAGACGAACTTGACGAAATTTCCCGCGGGGAACGCGAATACGAGAAAACGCTGAAGGATTTTTACATTCCTTTTTCCAAAGACATTAAATCAAAAGAAAAACTGGAAAAAGCGACTAATCTGGGCGACGCCCCAAAAACCATCAAATGCCCAAAATGCGGCAGTTTGATGATAATCAAACTTGCGCGCGGAGGAAAATTTTACTCTTGCTCCAAATATCCCGACTGTGACGGCGCGCTGATGCTGGACGGAAAAGAACTAGAGGGACCCAAAGAAACTGGTGAGGTGTGCCCTTTGTGCGGAGACCTGCCTTCGTCCGAGACTTCGGCAAGGCGAGGAAAAAAGGAGAAGGAACACGGCAAGCTGGTCATCAAAGAGAGGCGTGACGGCTCCGGCACATTCATCGCTTGCTCGCGCTATCCGAAATGCAAATTCATAAAAAAAGACGAGGCCGAGGAAGCGAGGAAACGCACTGGTGTCACCTGCCCTTTATGTAAGAAGGGCGACATTTCCGAACGGCGCGGACGTTTCGGTATCTTTTATTCCTGCTCTAACTATCCGGACTGTAAATTCGCAATCAAAGCCAAGCCGACGGGCCGAACATGCGAAAAATGTGGCAGTTTAATGATGGAAGGCACAAAAACAATTCCCGAACGTTGCTCAAATAAAAGCTGTCCAATGCATAATCCGCATAAAATTAAAAAAATTGAATAAAACTCTATCGGGATGTATAATTCTTAGATGGCAAATATTAAAGAGATGATAGACCTAATTACCGGGGATTTATGCAAAAAAGATGCTGTTCTCATTGAAAAGGCCTGTGCATTTGCCGAAAAAGCGCATGCCGGGCAAAAACGGATGAACGGAGAACCATATTTTAATCACGTTTTTGAAACTGCTAAAATCCTGACCCAGCTTGGAATGGATGCAAAGACCATCGCCGCCGGGCTTCTGCATGACATACTGGAAGACACCGAGATAAAAGAGGAAGAAATAAAAAGAGAATTCGGCGACGATATCCTGTTCTTGATAAAAGGCGTGACTAAGTTGGGAACTCTCAAATACCGCGGGCATGAAAGGCATGTGGAATCTCTGCGTAAATTTTTTATCGCCATGGCAAACGATTTGCGCGTGGTTATTATAAAATTTGCCGACCGACTACATAATCTGCGCACGCTTGAATTCTTGCGCGAAGACAAGAGGGAAAGAATATCCATCGAGTCCATTGAAGTCTATGCGCCATTGGCGAACCGTCTTGGAATGGGAAAACTTAAAGGCGAGCTTGAAGATGCCGCTTTTCCATATGCTTATCCCGCGGAATATGCCCAGGTGGAAGAAATAATTAAAGAAAAAAAAGACACTTTCCAGAAAAACCTGACCGAAGTCCGCACCGAACTTGAAAAAGAATTGAAGAAAAACAAAATTAAATTCGTGGAAATTGATTATCGTATAAAGCACAGATACAGCTTATACAAGAAGCTCCTGAAATACGACATAGACATAGATAAAATATATGACATCGTGGCTCTGCGCGTCGTGGTTAATACTGTGGAAGAGTGTTATCGGGTTCTTGGGCTGATTCATTCCATCTGGAATCCCCTACCGGGCAGAATTAAGGACTACATCGCTGTCCCCAAGCCGAACGGCTACCGTTCAATTCATACGACTATTTTTACCGGGCTGGGAAGAGTCGCGGAAATCCAAATAAAAACAAAAGAAATGCACGCCGAAGCCGCTTACGGTATTGCCGCGCATTTCGCCTACAAAGAACAAAAAGACAAAAAGGTAAAAAATGATAAGAATAAATTTAAATGGGTTGAGGAGTTAAAGGAATTGAAATATTCACCCGATGATCCGAAAAAATTTATTGACCACCTGAAAATGGATTTTTTTAATGATCGTATTTTCGTTTTTACTCCCAAGGGAGATGTTATAGACCTGCCGGAAGAATCATGCCCGCTTGATTTTGCCTATTCCATTCATTCCGATATTGGAAACCATACTTTCGGCGCAAAAGTTAACGGCAAAATGGTGCAACTTTTCACAAAGTTAAAAAATGGAGATATCGTGGAAATAGTAACCAAAAAGGACTCCAAACCTTCCAGTAAATGGTTGGAATTCGTAAAAACTTCCATTGCTAAAAAACATATAAGATCGTACTTGGAAAAAAACAGCTTACTTGCCAGACTTAAATCCTTCGGAAGAAGCTGATTTATACGCTGAAATTGGAAATGTTGTATAAATCGGCGTCGTCCTTGTTTATATCTTCTTTTGTCCTGTCATCCACCGGTGTCTCTTCAAGTGTCGGAATTTCTTCTTTTGAATTATTCTTGGCGATAAAATTTTCAAGCATTTGTTCCGGTTTTTTCTCGGATTCACTTTTATGAATTAAATCCAAAATGGTTCGCAGGTCTTCTGTGGAAAAGAAATCAATTTTAATCTGTCCACCCAGTTCCTTTCTGTCTATGTGCACCCGGGTGCCGAGTTTTTCCTGAAACTCTTCTTCTAATTCGGTTATTTCCGGGTCGGGCATAAATTCTTTCTTCCGGACCCGGTCGTAAGCTATTTTTCTTGCCAGTCTTTCGGCTTCGCGCACGGTAATTTTCTTGTATAAAATTTCCTTGAATAAAACCAACTGTTCTTCCGGATGGTCTGCCAGCATAAGAAGCGGACGAGTATGCCCTTCGGTAATTTTGCCTTCGGAAAGACCGTTTAAAATTTCTTCCGGCAGAGTCAAAATACGCAGAGAATTGGAAACATATTCCCGGCTGCGGCCCATTTTTTTTGCAATTTCATTATGGGTGAATTTAAATTCACCGACCAGCCGGAAAAAAGCTCTGGCGCGGTCCACCGCATTTAAGTCCTCGCGTTGCAGATTCTCAATAATTGCCAGTTCAAGTTTCATAATGGCCGTGTCTCCGATGCGAATTATGACGGGCACCTGCGATACTTGTGCCAACTTGGCAGCCCGTAGCCGGCGCTCTCCGGCAATTAGTTCATACTCAGTTACCAGCCCACCATTTTCTTTTTCCATTTCCATTCGAGAAACGGTCAACGGCTGCAGAACCCCGTATTGCTTTATGGAATCAGCCAGGTCCTGTAAACGCGCTTCGTCAAAATCCCGTCTCGGCTGGAGCGGATTCGGTTTAATTTTATCGGTATCAATCCAAAAAATTGAATTGGAATATAAGTTGGACATGAGTACATTTTAGCACACTTCCAAAAAATAAAAATCGATATTTATGTTTATATCAAGTGCAAAACAAAATATGTTTTTTGGTGCCCAGGGAGAGAATCGAACTCTCATGATGTTGCCATCAATAGATTTTGAGTCTATCGCGTCTACCAATTCCGCCACCTGGGCATGTCCAAATAATACTTTAATTGCAGGCGGAAATCAATTTATCATACACTATGCTTGCATTATCTCATATATGAGATATACTATTTGACATATGACTAAAACAAAAGAAACGGTGCAAACCGAGCAGGAAAAAATAGGGTATTTTATCCGGGAACTCCGTGAACATCGCGGGATGACACAGGCAGAGTTCGCTAAAGCGCTCAACACATCACAGAGCTCCATCCCCCGTATGGAAAAAGGCGAACAAAATTTTACAACCGAGCTTCTCTTAAAGATCAGCAATGTTCTCGACCACCAGATTATTTCCATAAATGATTCCATTGATTTCCAAGTGAACGGCGGCAAGAAATTAAGCGGAACGATTAAAACCAACTTTTCAAAAAACGGCTCCGTCGGTCTCCTGTGCGCCTCGCTTATAAACAGCGGGACGACGACCCTGCACGGCATCGCCAAGATCGAAGAAGTTTTTCGGGTAATTGAAATCTTGGAAAGTATCGGAGTCGCGGTAAAGTGGCTTAACCAAAACACACTGACAATAACTCCACCCGCCAAATTTAACCTGGAAAATATTAATATAGAATCGGCCCTAAAAACACGTTCCGTTGTTATGCTAATGGGTCCTCTTATCCACAAATTATCTTCCTTTTCTATCCCGCATGCGCATGGTTGCCACTTAGGAAAACGCACTATAGCCGCGCATATTTACGCGCTTGAGCGATTTGGAGTAAAAATAAAAACGACCGTCAAAAACTACGAAATAACCGCAAAAAAATTGAAGCCGAAAGATGTAGTGATGTATGAATCGGGAGATACCGCCTGTGAAAATGTCCTCACGGCCGCCGCCTTGATTGAAGGAACTACCAAAATAAGTTTTGCCAGCGCCAATTACATGGTACAAGAAGTATGTTTTTTTCTGGAAGCGCTGGGAGTAAAAATTGACGGCATCGGCACCGCCAACCTGACCGTCCACGGGATAAAAGAAATCAATAAAAATATCGAATATTGGAACAGCGAAGACCCGATAGAATCGATGATGTTTATTTCCGCTTGTATCGTCACAGACTCCCGACTTAAAGTCACCCGTGTGCCGATAGATTTTATGTCTCTGGAACTTGAAAAATTAAAAAGAATGAATTTAAAATACAAAATATCGAAAATATATAACTCATTCAACGGCCGGACAAAACTGGCGGATGTGGAAATACTCCCAAGCAAGCTGAAAGCTCTTCACGATAAATTGCACTCCAACCCCTATCCGGGAATAAACATTGATAACTTGCCGTTTTTTGTTCCGATTGCAATACGCGCAAAAGGTCAAACGATGATTCACGACTGGGTTTATGAGAATCGCGCTATATATTTAACCGAATTAAATCGCTTGGGAGCGGATATAACGCTTGCTGATCCCCACCGTCTTTATATAAACGGCGGAACAATGCTAAAACCGGCGCAAGTTGTCTGCCCTCCCGCCCTGCGCCCGTCCATGGTTATACTCATTTCCATGTTGGGAGCGAACGGAATTTCCATTCTCCGCAATGTTTATATGATAAACCGCGGCTATGAAGAAATTGCGGAAAGGCTGAATTCTATTGGCGCGGACATTAAAATAATAAAAGGAACATATGTCTAAGCCGAAAATTATTGTTATCCTGGGACAAACCGCAACCGGCAAAAGCACTTTGGCTGTCAGTATTGCTAAAAAACTAAAAGGTGAAATAATTTCCGCCGATTCCAGGCAGGTTTATAAAGGACTTAACATAGGGACGGGTAAAATCGACAAGAAAGAAATGCGAGGTGTGCTGCACCATTTGTTGGATGTGGCTAACCCAAAATCCAAGTTTTCAGTCGCTGAATATCAAAAGCAAGCAATCTACGTTATAGCGGAGATTCAAAAACGAGGAAAGTTTCCAATTATCTGCGGAGGAACGGGTTTCTATATTGACGCCATAACTAAGGGAATAGTTTTCCCTGAGGTCCCGCCAAATATTAAACTGCGTAAAGAATTATACTCAAAATCAGCGATAGCATTATTTGAGTATTTTAAAAAAATGGATCCGGAACGCGCAAAAAATATCGATACCAAAAATAAGGTCCGGCTGGTTCGGGCGATTGAAATAGCCAAATATCTCGGCGAGGTTCCTCGCCCAAAAGCTAATCCGCTTCCCTATCAATTCATCAAGATCGGGCTGTATTTGCCTCCTGATAAACTAAAAAATAAAGTGGAGCAAAGAGTTAAAAAAATGTTTAAAGACGGACTCTTGAAAGAAATAGAAAAACTTAAGCGCGCGGGAGTGTCCGATAAAAGATTAAAAGAGTTTGGTTTTGAATATAATAATCCGACGCCGGAAAAAGTAATTAAAGAAACCTTAAAATACGCCAAAAGGCAGATGACTTGGTTCAAAAGAGATAAAGAGATAAAGTGGTTTGATGCGTCTGCTTTATGAGTTCAATCTCTTTTTCTAGGTTTTGGAAGTGTTCTTCCATTTTTGATTCAGTTTGTTATAATCAGCCTACGTTCTTGAAAGTTGGGCGATTAGTTAAGTGGTATAACTTCGGTCTCCAAAACCGATGTCGGGGGTCCGATTCCCTCATCGCCCGCAAAAGAAGCGGAAAAATTTACTTCTTGACTTCCTTGTGCTTGGTCTGCTTGCGGCACCATTTGCAGAATTTTTTAAGCTCTATTTTCTTGGTAACGAGTTTTTTGTTCTTGCTGGACCAGTAATTGATGCGTTTGCAGGTTCCGCAGGCCAGTTTGATTAATCTTTCTTGTGACATATGCATAGATTAGTATAAAAAATTATAAAAAGCAAATTGTTACATTTTCTGCTATCACAGAGTTTTAAGTATTTTTATAAAATTTAAATTTTAACGGTTTTAGATTTTATGGTTTTATTCAATAATTTCCCCGCGACTTTGGAAAATTTGGCGGAATTTCCGGTAGTTAAATAAAGGGTCTTCCCTTTCGTTTTTTTGCCGGTTTTTAAAAAATTGGTTTTTAATAAAAATCCGACTCTTTTGGCGATAGAAAATCCTCCATCCAGAAGTTTTACCGGGGGTTTTACATATTTTCTGATGGATTTTTTAAGAAACGGATAATGGGTGCAGCCCAAAACAAGGTAATCAATTTTTGAATTTTTTATCTTTTTCAGGTACTTTTTGAGTAAAATATGAACCCGGGGATTATCTATATTCCCCTTTTCCACGGCATTTTCCAGATTCTTGCAGCCGACGTTAAACACTTCCATCCCCCAGCAATTATCTTCAATCAGTTTTTTTAATACTCTGCTTTTTGAAGTGGCCGGCGTGGAAATCACGGCGATAGCGCCACTTTTGGTTTTTTCACTTGCCGGTTTAACCGCCGGAACCGTCCCGATAATCGGAAGCGAATATTTTCTACGGAGAGCGTCAATGGAATAACAAGTGGAGGTATTGCAGGCGATAACAACCATTTTGGCATCGTGTTTATTTATAAAAAAATCGACAATCCGGTAAGCTAAGCCGACGAGTTCGCTTTTGCTTTTTTCGCCGTAGGGAACATGTAATTGGTCGGCTAAAAATACAAAGTTTTCTCTCGGCAGTATCTTCTCGAGTTCAATAAGCACCGAAAGCCCGCCTACCCCTGAATCAAAAACCCCGATTGGCCTGTTGTTTTTGGTATTCCGCATAACTTTAATTTACGGTTGTTTTTAGTTTCTGCTCTTTTTTAAAGCGCTCTATCGCAAGCTCTATCAATTTATCCAGAAGTTTCGAAAACGGCATTCCGCTCGCTTCCCATAATTTTGGGTACATGCTGATTTTTGTAAATCCCGGTATTGTGTTTATTTCATTTACCACCACCCTTCCGTTCTTTTTAAGAAAAAAATCCACTCTCCCCATACCTTCGCAATTAAGAACTTTGAATACCCGAATGGCCAACTCCTGAATTTTTTTAGTAGTTTTTTTATCAATTTTGGCCGGAATAACAGCAACAGATCCCTCGTCTATGTATTTGGCATCATAGGAGTAGAATTCCTGATTCGCAATAATTTCACCGGGAATTGAAGCTGTAGGTTTTTTATTTCCCAAAACCGAACATTCTATCTCGCGTCCGGAAATAAATTCTTCAATGATAACTTTCGTATCAAACTTAAAGGCTTCTTTAACCGCTTTTTTAAACTCTTTTTCATTCCTAACTTTATTTATCCCCACCGACGAGCCCATATTAACCGGCTTCACAAAAACAGGCAGGCCAAGCTCTTTTTTAACTTTATTAAAATTAATTTTCTCATTATCTTTGATGACAATAAATCTGCCGATAGGAATCCCGGCATCCCGGAAAAGCCGTTTCATCACATCTTTATCCATTCCAACTGCCGACCCAAGTACGCTCGGACCCACAAACGGCACTCCGGCAAGTTTCAAAAGCCCTTGCATACTGCCGTCTTCGCCAAACGGTCCGTGCATGACCGGGAAAACAACGTCAAAATTTTTAATGGAATCAAATTTAAATTTTCCGTTCCGGTTGATTTTAACGAGAACCACCTGATATTTTTTCTTATCAAGGGCATTTATAACATTTCGAGCCGATTGCAGCGATACATCATGTTCCGCCGATTTACCTCCGAACAGCACGCCGATTTTGATTTTCTTCCTAGTCATGACATCCTAGTATACCCCAATTATTTCAAAATCGCACTTGATAAATCCTTGGGGATGTTGGTTAAATTTTTATACCCTTTTCGGGCAATCAAGACCATATCCTCTATCCGCACCCCGCCCCAATCCTTAAAGTAAAGCCCCGGTTCCACGGTCATTACCGAGCCGACCGGTAGAATATCCTCACTTTTCGGCTTGAAGTTTGGCCATTCGTGGATAACGGTGCCAACCCCGTGGCCCAGGCCGTGCTTAAAGTTATTTTTGTATTTTTTAGCCAGAAATTTCCGCGCGCTTGCGTCAATAACTCCGGCGCGGCGCTCGCCTTTTTTAATCAAGGATAAAACACGGTTCTGGGCTTCCAGCACCGCCAAATAAATTTTTTTCTGTTTTAAAGAGGGTTCACCCCAGAAATATGTCCGGGTCATATCGGAACAATAATGGCTAACCGCGCAGCCGAAGTCAAACATGACCATATCCCCTTTTTTCAATTTGGTTTTGCCGGGAATGTGGTGGATATTTGCGGAATTCTTACCGAACGCCACAATCGGAGGAAAAGACAGCACCGGGGCGCCTTCTTTAATGAAACTTTTTTTAATCAGGTTGGCTGTCTCAATTTCGCTTACTCCCGTCTTTAAATTCGCCAAAACGCGCCCCAGTACCTTTTCACTGATTCTTTGCGCCCTGATTATATTTGCCAGTTCTTTTTTATTTTTTACCGCCCGGATTTCGTGGATGAATGTAGTTTTCATAGATTTACTGTTTTCCCCTATGTCTGACATAGGGGAACTAAAGGAGTTTTATTACATCATGATAAGTAATGACGAGCATCAGGAATATCAGAAGCCCGAAGCCGACCATGTTGGCGGTATTGGCGACTTTCGGATTAATACGCGAGCCCTTTATTTTTTCAATCAGCAGGAAAAAAAGCCGCCCGCCGTCCAGCGCCGGAAACGGCAGCAGGTTTATGATTGCAAGATTTATGGAAATAAGCGCGGTAAAAGAAAGTAAATAAACAAAACCGAATTCGTAAGCGTCGCCGACAATACTTACTATGCCTACGGGTCCGGAAACCGAAGTAAAACTGCCTTTTCCGCTTATATTGTCGGCTATAAGCGTATAAAACCCCACGGCAGTGCCTTTAGTTATAGACCAGTTCAATTTCATTCCTTCCCACAGAGCCGTAAAAAAAGGCAATTTAGCCGTTCCTATTTGATCCATAGATATGCCTATTTCGGGCTTGCCGTCTGTGGCGCTTGCAACTGGAGTTATTTTTACGATATCAACTTCCTTATTCTTACCACGCGCATATCCGATATTTATTTCTTTATTTCCATGGGAAAGAATAAAAGATTTTAAAGTACTTGGATTAATATCGGTGACGGAATTGTCATTGCCTGTCAAAAATACAATTTTATCGCCAACTTGTAGGCCGGCGTTTTCCGCGGGAGATTGGGGTACTACGGAAATAACGACCAAATTTACATCTTGAAGTTTATAACCGGCTACCTCGTTGCCAACCGAAGTCGGAAGTCCGGACATAAAACCGAAAGAAAATAATAGCCAGGCCAGCAAAAAATTAGCAAAAACCCCGGCGAAAAGCACCAGTGCCTGTTTCCATTTTGCCTTGCTTGCAAAACTTCGCGAATATTCTCCTTTTGAAGTCGAATCTTTTTCCAAAAATCCTACCTCTACAAAATCGGCCTCGTTAAAATTCTCTCCAAAAATTTTCACAAAACCGCCCAAAGGCAACAAGTTCAAGCTGTATTCAGTTTCTCCTTTTTTAAAACCAAATAATTTGGGTGGAAAACCGAAGCCAAATTCGTCAACCCTGATTCCGAATCTTTTGGCGGTAAAAAAATGCCCAAACTCGTGGACCAAGACCAATACCAATAAAATAATAATAAAAATCAAAATACTCATATAAATACTTTATCCCATTATTTCGCGCTCTTTTTTCTTAAAAATTGCCTCTAGGTTGTTGTTAGTTTCATTGATAATTTTCTGCAATTCTTCTTTGGCCCTAAATCTTTCGTCTTCAGTCATTTTTCCTTCTTTTTCTCTTATTTCTATGTCTTCCCATACGCTTTCGCGTTCTCGGCGGACGGTAATTCGGCTTTCTTCCAGTTTTTCTTTCAGAACTTTAACCAAAGCCTGCCTTGTTTCAGTGGTTAATTGAGGGAAAATAACTCTTATACCCATATCGTCGGTCGCGACAGATAAACCCAAATTTGCTCCGACGACGGCTTTTTCGATGTTTTTTATCTGGTTTTTATCCCAGGGCGCAATGCGGAGCGTCTTCGGATCTTCAATAGATATGGAAGCCGCATTCTTGAGCGGAACATATGAGCCATAGGATTCCACCGTTACGCCGTCCAGTATCATCGGCGATGCTCTCCCGATATTGAGCTGATTATATTCCTTACCTAAAAATTCTTCTTTTTTTTTAAGTTCGGTTTTAAAATTGGAAAAATTGTATTGCATACGTTTATTATAGCAGAAATTAAAAAATAGGAATAATCAACGCCACGGATTCCATTAAATTTTTAGCCGAACTGCCAGGCATACGGAGAAATTCACGAACTTTAAGGAAATGTTGAAACATGTCAAGGGGCACCCTTGATATGTTCTTGTCAAGGGGCACCCTTGACAACACTGACTCGAGCGCGTTCAAAAATTTTAAGGCCTTGGAGCGGGTAGAGTCCAAAGCGACAATTTCATTCTCTTCTTCGTCTTCCTCTTCTTCCGGCTCCGCTAACAACCCCTTTATATAATCAATCCGGCTTCGGAGCGACATCTTGATGAATTTTTCCGCTTCTTCCACCTCTTCCCCCATCCCCGGGACGGAAGAAATCAGGTAAAATCGAGAGACGAGAGTTTTTAAAAGAGCGTTGGTATCCGGCACCACCAAGAAGAAGTGTGTGTTTTCTATCGGTTCCTCAAACATCTTAAGTAAGCTGTTCTGCGCTTCCAGCAGAAAACTATTGGCGGAAATAATAAATATTTTTTTGCCTGCCTGCGCAGACAGGGCGGAAGAAAAACTTTTCTGGCTTCCATATGATTTTAGATTCCGCGCATCTTCGATTTTAAAAGAATCCAAGCTTATGTGAATAAAATCCGAATTGCCGGTAGTTTTTATGCCTATACTTTTCAAAAATTCCGTAATTTCGGGCACAATTACATCTCGCGCACCCTCTATCAGATAGGCGTGATGTAAATTGTTTTTATCTAAGTATTTTGAAAGCATATTACTTCTTGCTTAAAACCGTCTTTTTATAAATATCCAGGTGCTCCAAGGCGATACCTGTGCCTTTAACTACGCAAAAAAGAGGATCTTCCGCCAGAGTCGCTTTGACTCCGGTTTTTCGGTAAACCAGGTCGGTTAGATTGCGGAGCTGGGACGAGCCGCCGGTCATAATAATTCCATGATCGATAATATCGGAAGCAAGCTCAGGAGGGGTCTCCTGAAGAACATCTTTTATCGCTTTTATAATTTGTCGCAATTCCGAATCGATAGCTTTGACTATTTCATTGGTACCGACTTGGGCGCTCCTGGGCAGTCCCTGAATAAAGTCCCGCCCCTTGATGGTCACCCGAAGCTCTTCCTCAAGCGGCACCGCCGCGCCAATTTTGATTTTTACCTCCTCTGCGGTCCGATCTCCGATTGCCAGATTAAAAGTTTTCTTGATGTAGTCCGCAATAGCGGCGTCAATTTTATTTCCGGCGCATTTTACCGAAGTGGAAGACACGATTCCGCCGAGCGAGATTACCGCCACATCTGTTGTGCCTCCTCCCACATCAACAACCATATGCCCTTTGGACTCATAAATCGGGATACCTGCCCCGATAGCCGCCAAAATAGGCTCTTTAACCACATACGCGTTCTTGGCGCCGGCGCGAATAGCCGCTTCCACAACGGCCCGCCTTTCGGTGGAGGTAACACCCGCCGGCACCGAAACCATCACATCCGGCTTGAATAAGTTAAATTTACCCATCGCTTTGCCTATAAAATAACGCAGCATCGCTTCGGTTACGCGGTAATCGGCAATTACCCCGTCTTTCATCGGACAGTAAGTAATTATGGAACTTGGAGTTTTTCCGATCATATCTTTCGCTTCAAAGCCGATAGCCAAAATTTTGTTGTCCTGTTCGGAGACCGCCACCACCGAGGGCTCGTTTAAAACTACTCCTTTACCGGGTAAAAATACCAGGGTATTAGCCGTGCCCAAGTCAATACCAAGTTTTTTGGAAAAAATACCCATACGGAAATAATATACCCCGACACCTATTTAAAATCAAGGAAATAGGTGTGGGGGTATAGCATATTTATGTTAAAATCAAAGCATGAAAATTGCCACGGTAATTCCGCTTAAAAAGGGAACATGGAAAGAAAATCTGACTTATTTTACGGCGCAGGATGTTGTAAGCGGAAGCATTGTGACAATACCCTTACGCAATAAAAAAATCCTGGGATTGGTGATGTCAGTAGAGAATGCGGCAACAGCCAAATCCAATATCAAGAGTATGTCGTTCAACTTGAAAAAAATTAGCGAAGTAAAAGAGCGCTCAATCTTTTTAAAAGAATATTTTGATTCGGCGATTGAAACCAGCCGGTATTATGCGGGAAATAAAAACAACGCAATTACTGTTTTGATTCCGGCTATCATGCGCGAAAATTACGATACAATAGCAAAATTCGCGTCCCAGGCGGAAATGCTGCCTTCCGGAAAAAGCAAACTAAAATCCGAGAAATTAATTCTGCAAGCGCCTGTTCTAGACCGCATTTCTTTCTATAAAACTTTGATTCGCGGGTCTTTCGCGGAAAAAAAATCGGTATTTATCGTTTTACCAACCGAATATGACATAAGAATCTTCGAAACATCTTTATCCAGGGGCATTGAGCTGTTTACCTTCACGCTTTTCGGAGACACAAAAAAAATCATCAAAAAAATCGAGCAGATAATGACCCTTGCCCATCCGGTTTTAATTATCGGCACCGCGTCTTTTTTGTCCGTACCGCGGCCTGACATCAAGACTATTGTGTTGGAACACGAAAGTTCGAACGCATACAAATTGATTGCCAAGCCTCATTTTGATTTAAGATTTTTTACGGAACTTTTTGCCGTTAAGATTAACGCTAAGTTTATATTGGGTGATACTCTACTCCGCTATGAAACCATCGCGAGAAAAGAGACCGACGGCTTGATGCC
>LCGB01000002.1 GCA_000999465.1 Candidatus Nomurabacteria bacterium GW2011_GWB1_43_19 | reverse complement strand
AATGATTTAGAACATTGCGGTTTAAACGGACAAACACCAAATGAATTTCTGGCCAATTATCAATTAATTAAACCGCCATATGTGTGTGCCTAAAACAATAAGGAGATAGTGATGAAATCAATGTTTTGGCTTCTGTTTTTGGCCCTCCTCCCGACTTCGGTATTCGCTCAGGAGGGGCCGGACCCCCAGGTGCGCATCCCCGTTCACATCCAGGTTCTCCCCAAGGCCGACCCCGAGACAAAAAACCGCTTCGGTCTGGCCTTCTGGGGAATACTACCGGATGTGACGGCGGAGAACATTCTACCGGATGGAACGGTAAAAGATAATGGCCTAGCAACGCTTCTTGTCGGTGGCTTCGTATGGCAACACGACAAGAAAAACTGGTTGGAGCTTCTTGTGGGACAAAAGCGCGACCAGAACGGCTACAAGGACTCGATTCTTAACATGCGGTTCGTGAACAACCAAGTTCCGCATGTGGCAATCGCCGGCGAGATCCAGCAATCCTTCAGAAACGAGAGAAAGAGATTTTTCTGGTGGGTTGCAGCGGATACTCCAGTGCATATGTGGAGAATGCGGGCCGGTGTGGAGACGGAACACATCCATTCCTTCGGGAAAACCAATGCTCACAGCATCGGCCCGAGAGTGGTTCTTCCCCTTCCCCTCCCTGTAAGGGCCAAAGCGCTGAAGGTGGGGTTAGTAACCACCTATCAATTCAAAAAAGGCCACGACAGAGATTTCGTCAGGGTCTACATCATCACAAACTTGTCATTCTGAGACAAGTTTGTGAAAAAACACTGCGGTGATTTGGAGGAATCCAACCGCAGTGTTTTCGTCTAAAGTTCGCGAAAAGGCCGGTGAGTTTCATTTTGAATAGTTATTATCACTTTTACACAGGTGTTGAAATATGATAAGATATAAATATGAATTATAAGCAAAAATTTTCGCCAACAATTGCGGATCTTTTAATTGCAACATTGTTAAACGGAAGAAGTGTTAAAACTTTTTACTCTATTATCCGAGAGCGAGAATTTGCAAGGTATAAAAAAGGAAGTGTCCAGGTATCACTTTCGCGCTTGGGTAAAAAAGGTTATTGTAGAAATACTAATGGTAATTGGTCTTTAACTCAAAAAGGTATACTGCGCACAAAAGAAATTAATTTATTTTCTTATATACCCTCTCCTTTTAAAGAAAATGCACCAAGCAATACTATCATTGCTTTTGATATTCCCGGGCCCCAGAGAATTACCCGCGATTGGCTCCGAAATCAAATAAAAATATTCGGTTATAAAATGTTGCAACAAAGTTTGTGGATAGGACCTGGCCCTCTTCCTGCACGCTTTTTGAAACGCCTAGAGGAACTAAAAATCAGGAAAAATATCAAAACTTTTAAAATAACAAAAAGAAACAACCAGCACTATTAACACTTTTGACGGCCGTCAGTTTTGATAATATTCTATTTCAAGTGATATTTGTATTTAGTTATAAATTTTCTCTTCAACCGGCCTCTTATTTATCCCGAGCAAAATCAGCCCTGAAATCATCGGAGCAAGGGACAATATTTGCCAGACGGTAGGCACATTGCTTAGTAACAGCCAAGCAAATAATAATGTGACAAGCGGGTTGATGCTGGAGAGAGCATTGGCTTTGGTAACGCTTATCCGATGGATACCTTCAACCCAGAGAATCTTGGTAAAACCGAACAAAACGAGGCCGTTTAATAAAAGCAAAAAAACGGATTCTCTTACGCCAGATAAGGTTGAGGTTTGGCCGAACACATAAGCAATTGCGAACAAAAATGGCGTGGCAATCAAACTCCGGACAAATAAAATGGTCTCACTGCTTACCTTTTTCCTGGCTCTTTGCTGGAAAAAGTTTCCGAAGGGCGCAATAAATGCAGCCAGGAGAATCAAAATATCCCCTATTTTGAATTCTGTCAAATTCGGATACAAGACGACGATCGCACCCAGCAGCATTAAACAGGATCCGATTATGTGTCCTTTAGAAATATAATCCTTATGCCAAACATGAAAAAGCAAAAAGCTGAAAAATACTTCGGTTAAAGCAATAATGCCGGCATTGCCGGCGCTGGTATGACGCAAGCCGGAGAAGAGCAGAACATAATACAATATACCAGTAAAAAAAGTCATCAAGAGTATGTCTCTTAAGGCGGAGGGGTCTGTGATTTCTTTCCAATTTTTTTTAAAACCTAAAATTAGGGCGAAGACTGGTATTGAAAAAAGAGTGCTCCAGGCCAATGATGCAAGAGGAGAAAGATAATTGAGCGAAAGAATGGTAATTACTGGGAAGAGTCCCCAGAAAATTGCGCCCAATAAAATCAAAAGTTCTCCTTGTCTGTCTTGGTTCATAATTTCATTTATAGTCCGGCTTGATTTCCTCCGCGCCTTTGAGATGGCTGGAAATTCTGGCTAAGGCATACAGCAAACTGGAAAGCCGGTTTAAGTAGGCCATCGTCTTATCGCTCACTTTTATTTTGCCCTCCTCTTTGGCCGCCACCACTCTCCTCTCGGCGCGGCGGACCAGGGTCCGGGTGATATCCAGAACCGCTCCGTCCTTGGTGGCCCCGCTGATGAAGAAATTTTTAATCGGCGGGAGAATCCTCTCTATCCCGTCCACGATATCCTCCACCTTTTTTACTTTATCCCCGCTGATAAATAACTCCGCGCCAGCGACTTCCGCCTGGACAATAAACAAATTCTGTTGCACCTCCAAAATAAGTTCGGCGAAGTTTATTCTTTCCTTTCCAACCTTGAAACTCTTGCCCTCTGTTCGGGCCCGAGCCAGACCCAGAAATGAGTTCGCCTCGTCCAGCGCGCCCAGCGCCTCCGCTACGGTGGAACTCTTTGAAATCCTTTGGTTGCAGCCGAAGGTCTTGGTGGTTCCATTGTCCCCTTTTCTGGTGTAAAGCATAACTCTATTATACTCTTATACCTTTTTGAAATACAAACTTTTCTCCGGTACGGATTTTTTGAAGCTTAAAAAATCCTGAAATTCTCGCGCCGTCGCGTTCGAAACCCCTGCGAAAAGTTGTATTCTCAAAAAGTCTTAGGTTTCGCAAACGCCGGACACACAGGCGAATTCTTTCGCGCCGGTAGTGTTGTCGGACGCCTCGTATTGGGAGAGTTTGGAAAAATCAATTTTGCCTATGGTTCGGACGCGTCTTTCGTATTCTTCTTTGGTAATTGCTTCGTAGGGAGCCAATTGATAAACATGTTCGGAACGAGGCAGAAAGGACAATCCGCCAATCCAATCCCAGTTTTCGTAGACGAAATTACCGACGGCAATCCATTCATCGGGGCCGACATAAATAGTTGCCGAAGGATTGTGTTCCACATAGTGCTCTTTAAGCCTCTTCCATTCTTTCATCAGATCAAGGGCCGAAACCTCATCCTTGAAAATCGCTCCTTCCGGCGCCTTAACCGGAAATTCCAGAACAAAAGTGGTGGCGGTTGATTCGGACTGACCAACTTCCGGTAAACAAGGCACTCCCTGGTCGCGGGCCATCTGGAGTAATGTATCGGTGTGGGAAATGCGCACCCGGCGTATAAAGTAAGGGGCAAACCAAGGATGCATCCCTGAACCGACGCCCAGGAGTTGGCCTGAATTGCCATGGGGTTTTACGCAGGTAATAGCGGTGGAAGGATTAATACCGAAACGTTTGGCATATTTTTTGTTGGTTTCAATTGAATCCACTTTCAAAGTATCAAGTATTTTGTCGTCACGAATAATTGGATTATCGTAGTAGCCGGTCAAAGACACGCCGAGCAACCTTTCTTTTTCGCAATTTTCTTTCCATTTTTTTGAAAGGTAACCGAAGTTGGTCAAGGTGGACTGATAGGTCCCGAGCAGAGTCGCCAACTCCATTTTTCTTTTCAGGGTCGCCGTTGTGTCTCTCGGACGAATTACGATGCTAGTCAAGTTGCAAAATTGCTTGGAGCGCAAATAAATTTCTCCGCAAGGATTGAGTCCCATCTGTCTTTCGTCCTTAATGGCTTCCCACCTGCGCGCCGGCACTTGTTTCTCCAATCCCGCCCGGTTGAAAATTCCCCGCTCTCCGGATTTAGATTTCACCAGCGCGGTCCATTCATCCAGAAATTCTTCGGCTCCGGGCTTGGCATTATAGACGGCGGAATTGTTGGCCATGGAGCGCTGTCCTTCGGTCAGATAAAATTGTCCTTTCTTGGCGTCACGCATCTCCGTATCTTCAAGTTCGGAAAGAGAAATGAGAGCGCTTCTTCGCACGCCCCCGGCCACTACAATCATTCCAATTTGGCAGATGATGTCATGCATGTCTATGTTGGAGAGCCGGCGGCCTTGCTTGGCTAGAATTTTTCTTTTGGCGAATTCCATCAGGTCCATCAATGGCTGCGGTCCGGACGCTCTGCCACCCGCGGTTTCAAGACGCGCTCCGGCCGGTCTAATCATTGAGTAATCAAATTTTATATCCCTGCCATCAAACCAAGTTTTGAGTCCGAGAACAAAAGCATCCGCCCATCCTTCTTTGCTGTCAATGATGATATGCACAGCCGCTTTTTCTTTTACCTGCTTTTTGATTTGCGGAAATTGCTGGACATTTTCCCATTCAACAGCAAAACCCAATCCCGCTCCGCACATTGAAATATACATGATTTCCCCTAAATCCTGCGGACAGGTCGGAGCGATGTAGGAACAATTGTAAGCCCAAACATTGGACTGTCGGCAGGCCTTTCCTGCGGACCACAGAAGGCGCATGGAAGGGCAAATGTCTTGTTTTAAAATTGCTTCCCGGACTTCTTCATATTCCGCCTTTGTGAGCTTATCTCCTAGATTCTCCTTCATATAAGCCATATAACGGTCAACGGTTTCTATCCATGTTTCGCGGCGCCCCAACTCCGGAACCCACCTGGAATAAAACTGATAGAAAATATATTCGGAGTAGGGGCTTGAAAAATATTTACTGGATTCTTCAACCACCTGCCGAACCGCGTCCGATACCGGGCCAAAAGCTTTTCTCAATTCCGAACGTTTGTTGCGGTAAAGAATATATTTTTTAGCCGTATCGGTAAAACCATTTTTCATCAGTTCCTTTTCCACCGAATCCTGAATAAGTTCAACTGTCGGTAAAAATTTTGCTCCTTTATTGGCGTTAACCAATTCGGTTCGGAGATTAAGAAGAGTTCTGAAAACGCGTTTTGCTATTTCATAAGATTCCTGTTCCCCTCCCTCACCCGTAACTTCAAATGCCTTAAAAACAGCCCGAGCAATTCTTTCCAAGTCAAAAGAAACAACCTCGCCGGTTCTTCTTCGGATTGATTTTATTTTCGCCAACTCGCTTTTTAAAATTTTTTTTGTTTTTTTCATAATTTAAATTGTTTCGGGATGAAGGACGTTAATAATCGTCGGTCTTTCTTTTTTCTTTTTCTTGATCAAAAAATTATAAATGGCGGGAGAAAGAACAAAGGCGAAGGCAATATTACCCGCAAGATGGAGAGCGGTAAACGGAATTTGTCCGGCGAGAGCCCCGAGAAAAGATTGGTGGAAAAAAAACGGACCGACAGTAAGCCCGGTCAGCGCGTCAAAAACCAAAGTTCCAATAACGGCAAAGCGCACATAGTTCCACGCATTCGCTTCTCGCTTTTTAAAATGGCTTGCGGCCCACAAACCGATTATTCCGTAGGCCCCGGCGGTAAAAAATGTCTGCATTCCGAGTGTACTGGTTGCTAAGTCATAGAGCAAAATGCTTAAAACAGCGAAAGAAAAAGCTGTAAATGCTCCATAAACGCGACTAAAAGGCATTGTGGCCGCAAGAATCGGTTCAATGTTTGGCGTGCGGAATGGAATTAGGCGCACGAGCAGACACAAAACTAACATTAGGTAAAATTTTCCGCCGGAGGCGGATCCGCCTCTGACGGAAAGATAATTTTTTTTATTTGTGTCCATGTTGCAACTATTATTTCCAATGTTTGATAAAAATTTGTTTTAATAAATAAAAGTTATATAATACTAACTGGGTTCGTGTGATTTTGCAACCGCTAAGTCATTATACACGAGACTAGCCCCCTAATGTAAAGTGGATAACCCCAATTTTTTTGTTAATTTTTAAAAAAAATATTTTAGACAACATGAGTGAAAATAAAACAAGGTATGTTTGGGGACTTCTAAGATTGGCGCTTGGCCTCATTTTCATATGGGCCTTTCTGGATAAGGTTTTCGGGTTGGGTTTTGCAACAGCGCGAAGTGGGGCGTGGTTCCTGGGTGGCTCTCCAACTACCGGATTCTTAAAATTCGGCGTTCATGGTCCTTTTGCCGACTTTTATCATGGACTGGCTGGCGTTCCAATGGTGGATTACCTGTTTTTATTGGGTCTTTTCTTCGTCGGAATAACACTAACCTTTGGCGTTTTTGTGAAATTAGGGAGTTTGACAGGAATCATAATGTTATTTCTAATGTATACAGCCGTCGGAATACCTCCCGAAAACCATCCTTTCATTGATGACCACATTGTTTATATATTGGTCATGTTCGGTTTAACGATGTCCGACTCGGGAGACTATTTAGGTATAGGAAAAGTATGGTCTCGCACAAATCTAGTGCAAAAATTTAAAATCTTAAAATAATTAATTTAGGTACTTGTCTACTCCTTTGGGAATAAAGTTGTCTCGCTTTCTGATTTGCTCGGCTCTTTCAATAAATTTATCAACAATCCTACGTGTAGCTTCACCATCATCTTCAGAATATTCTCTGGAAGGTTCCGGTTGGTGATGAGTTTTGTCCGAATCATCTGCCGTCATTCTCTCCAATTCTCCGCCTTTGGCAAGTAAAATTTCGATGCGATCTAAAATTTCCTGGGGTGACATTTTACTCCTTTTGTCTTTCACATCAGTCAGTATGTCTTCTTGAATTTTGGGCGACAACGCTTCGAACTTTTCCAAAAACTCTTCAGTGTTTAAAACAAATTTTTTAAAAACTTCCTTCGCTGATAAGTTGGGCTCATTAAGTACAGGAATTTTTTGCCGCCTGACTGTGGACGGCAAACCGGCTTCCTTGAGTTTTTTGTCCCACTCTTTCTTTAGGTTTTGGTCAGGCCCTTCAAACATAATTTTTTATATATTACTTAATTTGTCCGTCACAAATAATTTTCTGCTGAAAATTTTCGCGACCCCGGCTCAATGCCTACGCGTCTCCGCCCACGGACATGAAAAAACTTTATATCATAAACTTTTTTCATGTCCGTCCTCTTGGATTCGAACCAAGGACCCCAGAGGTATAAGCTCTGTGCTCTAACCAACTGAGCTAAGGACGGGTTCTTCCTTCTTTTTTAGCATAATGCCGTGAACTGTCAAAATCTTCTCATATTCTTCCTGTTCTAAAGTTTCCACTTCTATCAGTTTTTTGGCAATGGCGGTAAACGCCTTTTTATGTTCTGTTAAAACTTTTTCAGCAGACCGAAGTCCCTCATTAATAATTCTTGAAACTTCCGCGTCAACTTTTGTGGAAACTGTCTCGGAAAATTCTTTTTCAGTTATTTCGCCATATTGAGGTCTTCCTCCGGAATCAACTAATGCTATCGGGCCGATGATATCGGACATACCCCAGCGCGTTACCATCGCGCGCGCGATATTTGTTGCAATTATCAGATCACTAGACGGTCCGGTCGTTATATCTTTGAAAATCATCTGTTCAGCCACGTATCCGCCGAGCGACATTGCGATATCGTCAATAAATTCTTTTTTGGATTGCAGGCGTCGTTCTTCCAAGGGCAGTTTCAGAGTATATCCGCCGGCATTCCCGCGCGCAATAATGGAAACTTTATGCACCGGATCGGCAAAAGGAAGCACTGAAGCGACAATGGCGTGCCCGGCTTCATGGTAAGCGGTAATCTCTTTTTCTTTTTTGGAGAGCAAGTGGCTTTTGCGCTCCGGTCCGAGCATCACTTTTTCAATCGCCCGAATCAAATCAAACTGGAAAACTTTCTTGCGGTTTTCGCGCGCGGCAAGAATAGCGCCTTCGTTCATCAGCGAATACAGGTCCGCGCCGGAGAATCCGGGTGTGCGCTCGGCGATTAATTTCAAATTAATATCTTCTGCCAGAGGTTTTCTTACCGCGTGAATTTTTAATATTTCCTCGCGGTCGGCGCGGTCGGGTAAATCAAGGAGCACTTTTCGGTCGAAGCGCCCGGGACGAATAAGCGCCGGATCAAGCACATCTGGCCGGTTGGTTGCCGCCATCACGATGACTTTATCATTCGGTTCAAAGCCGTCCATTTCCACCAGGATTTGGTTTAATGTCTGTTCACGCTCATCATTGCCTCCGCCGAATCCCCCTCCGCGGGTCCGACCAATCGCGTCTATCTCATCCACAAAGATAATCGCCGGCGCCGCTCTCTTGGCCATTTTAAAAAGGTCCCGCACGCGGGAAGCTCCCACACCGACGAACATCTCCACGAATTCGCTACCGGAAAGATGAAAAAACGGAACACTGGCTTCCCCAGCAACCGCCCGCGCAAGTAGGGTTTTGCCCGTGCCCGGCGCGCCAGTCAGAATAACTCCTTTGGGAATTCTTGCTCCGATGTCCAGGAATTTTTTCGGACTCTTTAAAAAGTCCACGATTTCTTTCAGTTCTTCTTTGGCTTCTTTGCATCCGGCAACATCCTTGAAAGTTACCCGGTTATTTTTGTCGTTCGGGTCCGTGATGCGCGCCTTGGACTGCCCGAAAGAAAACGCCTGCATGCCCGCGCCTTTTACCTGCCGCGACAGATACCAGAAGAAAAGTAGGATAAAAACTATTGGCAAAAGAAACGGCATGACATTTACCAGCCAATACATGAACCCGCTTTCGTTTTTTATTTGTATTTCCGTTTTAGATAAAGCATCACTCGTTACTCCATAATTAAACAATGTTTGTGAAAGGGCCGAGCCAACCTCTTTTTTGGCCGTTTTCACTTCGTCATTTTTATAAGTAATCGTCAGTTTATCGCCTTCTACCAAAATACTTTTCACCTCTCCGGTTTGTACACTCTTTGCCAGGTCTGAAATCGCAACTTCTGTAATGACTTTCTCTTCGCCGGAAATTGTCAAATATAGCGCTGTGATAAGCATAAAGAAAAGAAGCGCTCCCAAAAGGCTACCTCCCCAGCGGGTTGGTGGTTGTCTTCTTTTGCCTTTATTTGGCATATCTTTTTGGTTAAGAAAGTTAAAATCCATCCCGTTAGAATAGCATAAAAAAGGCGGAAAGTGAAATGGGGAAATAAAAAGACTTTTGCCATAAAATGATATAATATTTATATGGCTCTAATACCACCACATTATTTAAATTCAGTAGTGTCTATTGAAGTTGAAAGGAAGAATGACAAAGGCGAATTGGAAAAAGTATCCATCGCAACCGGATTTTTAGTTGGGAAAAAAACAGGTAAAGCTAACGAGAAAGGAAGTCCTTTGTTTAAAGTTTTTCTTGTAACTAATAGGCATGTATTTTACAATGAAAAAACAAAAATTTTTTTAAAAGAAGTACACTTCCGTTTCAACACTACCGAGAATACAAGCCAGTACTTTAAAACAGGTCTATTAAAAATAGACGGTACGCCACTTTGGTTACAACACGAAAACAAAAAGGTGGATTTAGCCGTATTACCTATCAACCTAAAAGTAATTAAAGACGCTAAGGTTGAGTATCATTTTTTTAACACAACTGACCTATTTTTTGCAAAAGATTTTAAGGAAAAGAAAATATCTACCGGAGATGGTTTATTCGTACTCGGTTTTCCTATGAACATTAGTGGCAAGTCAAAGAACTTTGTAATTGTAAGACAAGGAATTATTGCTCGCGTTGATGAGGAAGTTTTAGAGGATTGTTTCTATTATATTGACGCTTCTGCTTACCCGGGTAATAGCGGTGGACCTGTGATCCATAAGCCAGAAGTTGTAGCCATAGGAGAAACTGGCAGCAATAGCTCTGCCGGACTTGTAGGAGTGGTAAGTGCTGGTGTCACATATTCTGATGTTGCTGTTAGCCAACAAACAGGTGAAGCCAAGATAATTTTTACTGAACAAACTGGACTTGTAAAGGTTGTACCGATTGAGTTGATATATGAAATTATTGATAAGTTTATGACACCAAAAACATTACCAGAAGAGGCAAAGGTAGAAAATGCCGGTAAAGAGAAAGCGGCATAATTGTTTACTCTTGTTAATTTTGTGGTGGAAATGGCAGAAATTTATCACAGATTCAGTTCGTAACTTTTTTGAATTTCAGTCCGGTAATGAACTCGTAGGCACTTAAATAAGCCTTTTATTTGCAAAGGCAAAACCGGAAGAACTTTTTAGATATCTTTCAAAACTTATGGCTTTTTCTTTTGTTTTAAAAGCACAGTACCAAACTAGTACAAAAGGAGCTTTTGTGGAAGTATATTTTGATTGTCTCCTATTATGTTCTTTTACACGATTTTTCAGATCAGAAGTATGTCCAATATATTTTGTGCCATCAATGGAACTTTTTAAAATGTAGGTGTAGTACATTCTTCTAATTATATTACAAAGTCCCACGCCGCAAAACCCACTTCGTTAAAACTTCGCGGGTTTTGGCTCTGCGGGACACCACTTCTGCTTCGCATTCTTGGTACCGGCACCGCGAAGCTAAAAGCCCTTCATTTTTGAAGAGCTTTTAGCGAAGTGGTGGAGATGACGAGAATTGAACTCGTGTGCAGAAGGTTTTTGCAAAGAAGTCTACATGCGTAGCGCGCTTGTTTTGTTTAAATTAAAAAATTAAGAAACGAGCCAAATATTTTTTAATCGAGCCCCTTTGTTTCGAAAGAAAGCCAGGACATTCTTTCTCCTATCCCGATAATATTATGCCTCTACTTATATATCGGAAGTCAATAAAAGAGACATCAACTTAGGCCGAAGCCGAAATTGAAGCGTAAGCGAAGTCATTCATACCGAAGTATGGAGAGATTTTCGCAAACGCCTTGGAAGCTAATTTTGCAATTAAGCTATTGAACGAAGTTTCACGAGATTGCGTTCATTCTCGGCATGCATCAATGACAAAAGGCCGACTGTCTATGCCTTGCATCCCCGTATTTTTTTATCAACGTCCTTTTCCTCCCAAGGCGGATCAGCCCCGGGCTGAATATTCTCTGCGGAGCTCGCGGTCAGTTTCACGCTTTTTTATGGTTTCGCGCTTGTCAAATTTCTTCTTGCCTTTGACCAAGGCGATTTCCACTTTGATTTTTCTGTTTTTATTATACACTGAAATAGGCACGATTGTCAAACTCTTGTTTTTCTCACTACCCGCGAGCTCCGCGATTTCTTTTTTCGTCAAGAGGAGTTTCCGGTTACGGAGCGGGTCGTAATCCGGGGGCGCATTTTTCGGCTGATAGGGCGGAATGTTGGCATTGATGAGGTATGCCTCGCCTCCGCGAATTATTACAAAAGCGCCTTCGAGCGACATAGCTCCTCCCCGCACCGATTTCACCTCCGTGCCGGCCAGCTCAATACCCGCCTCGTATTTTCCCAGAATCTCATAATTGAATCTCGCTTTTCGGTTTTCGGCGTAAGAAGCCATTTGTACATATTAACACTTGACTCAGACAATAAAAAGCGGAAGATGCATTAAAACTGTTTCTGTTAGTCAAAAAATTATAAATTAAATGCCTTTATGAAGATCCTCATCTTCTTTTAAGGCATGCATAATATCCCTGATACTGGTCGATACACCCAATTTCTTTAATATTTCTTCAACCCCTTTCAACATATCAACCATCGTCATAATATTACCAACTTTAGTTTCATCTTTGATATAAATTCCTTCAGTTTTAAATTTTAAAAGTGTATATAAGACTGCTTCCAACCGCATTTTTTCAACACGACTTAAACCTTCAAGGGGGCTAACAATCTCTGGTACTTGAACCTCATCCCTGGGCACAGCTTCGCCTCTTTTCAAGAAAGAACCCGATTCACCTTTTTTTTCCATAATTTCATTATATCTCCCTTTTCACTATTAAGTCAATTTGACTTTAGGACCTATTTGCGCTATTATCTTGTAGTCAAAAGTTTTCCTAGACACTTTAATATCAATTGCGAGAAAGAATAAACAATCAAATACGGGCGAAAGAACTGCGGGTTTTGGACAGTGAAAACAAAAATCTCGGTGTTTTAAGCATAAGGGACGCGCTGGAGCTTGCACAGAGCAAAGGTTTGGACTTGATTGAGATAGGCCCGAACGCGGCTCCCCCATTGGCCAAGCTGATGGATTTCGGCAAATATCAGTATGAGGCCAACAAGAAGCTGAAAAAGGCCAAAGCCGGAGCCAACAGAACGGAGACGAAAGGGATTCAAATCAAAATCGGCACCGGCGATCACGACTTGGAACTGAAGGCAAAAACCGCTTCCAAATGGATTAAGGAAGGTCACCGGGTTAAAGTAGAACTTTTCCTTGCCGGCCGCGCCAAGTATATGGATGAAAAATTTTTGAGAGAGCGTTTGGATAGGGTGCTGCATTTGATTACCGAGGATTACAAAATATCGGACGCGTATAAAAGGGGTCCGAAGGGTTTAATCACCACCATAGAAAAAGCAAAATAATGAAAGGAATGAAAACAAACAAATCATACAGCAAACGGCTAAAACTTACCAAAAACGGCAAGATCCTTTCGCGTAAGCCAGGCTTCAATCATTTTAATGCCAAGCAGTCCCGCACTACCCAGCTCGCCGGACGCAAAGGTAGAAATTTTGTCATAAAAAATAAACCAAAAAGTCATTTAATGCCTTTTTCTTAAAACTTTATAATTTTATAAACTTGTTAACTTTTAACTAATCCATATGACCAGAGTAAAAAAGGGAGTCCATGCGTTAAAAAGAAGGAGAAGCGTCCTGAAACAGACGAAGGGTATGCGCCATGGCCGCAGCACCAAGGAGCGGCAGGCCAAAGAAGCGCTTTTGCACGCCGGTGCTTATGCTTTTGCGCACCGCAAGGACAAGAAGTCCCACAACCGCAAACTTTGGAATATCAAGATAAACGCCGGCGCGCGCGAGTTGGGCATGTCTTACTCACAATTAATCGGCGCCCTCAAAAAGAATAACATAATGCTGGATAGGAAAATTTTGTCCGATTTCGCCGAACACCATCCGAAAACCTTCGCTAAAATTCTGGAAGCGGTGAAATAATCCCGCCGGCAGCGGGATTATTGGGCATCGGATGCGGAAGTTCTTACGGTTCTATATTCGGTTGTTTTATCTTTTTTAACCAGGACAATAACATCTTCCAGAAGTTTCTTTGGGTCGGGACCTGTGGCAATCTTTGTATTGGGGCGATGCCCTTTCTCTACTATTTCTTTAAGTTGGACATCCGTTTCCCACGGTCCTTCCAAAATACCGATCGGTTTCCCGTCTTCAAAAGCAATGGTAAATTCATGAATAGTTCCAACCCTTCCGCAACCGCAAATAACCGCGTCAGCCGCGCGGGTAAGGAGCAGGTCGCGCCCCGCATAGCCGAAACCAGTATAAATAATCAAATCCATATAATCCAGCGGGAGCTTATAAATTTCCGCATGTTCGCGCTCGCTGGCTGCCGGAGAAATGCCGATAGAAATTCCGTCTTCTTCTTTAACTCCCATCGCAACCCAAAGCGGAAACCCGGTTGTCGCTCCGGTCACCAAGACAACTCCCTGGCGGGCAATTTCGCGTCCCAATTCTTTTGCTTTATCCAACGCGCCTATTCCGCAATGACCCGTTTCAGCCGCGCCGGAGACACAAATTTTTATCTGGCCATGCCCATGCTTGGGAGGAAAAGCAAGTGGAGGATTCATTTCGTAAGTATAACATTAAAATTAGCAATCTAGCACTACGCTGCTCCCCTGCTCCGGCGCATAGGCCTCAATTCCCAAATTGTCTCTCAACTTTTGAACTAAAAACATTGATGATTTCGGTTCACCCATAACTACAAAGACCTTTTTCACCGTGTCCTGCATGTCTTCCACGAAGGAAAGCAGGCCATCCGAGTCCTTGTGTCCGGAATATCCGGAAATTGTCACAATGTGCGCCCGCACATCCACGTCCTCTCCCGTTATTCGGATTTTTTTCAATCCCTCCCGGATCAGCCGCCCCGGAGTGCCAACCGACTGGTAACCGGTCAAAAGGAGGGTGTTGTTCGGGTCCGGCAGATAATTCTTCTCATGATGCACGACGCGCCCACCGGTGGACATTCCAGACCCAGCAATGACAATTTTCGGATTCGGGACATCCAAAATCATTTTTGATTCTTCGGCCTTTAAGGTGTTGTGCAGGCCGGGAAAGTCAAACAGGAACAGGTCGCTGTCCGACATCGTCTTTTGCGCCATTTCGTTCAAATAACTCTTGTTGTGCTTGAAAATTTCCGACAAGCGGATGGCTAAAGGAGAATCAAAAAAAATGGGCATCATCGGAATGCGGTTATTTTCCACCAACGTATTAAGCTCAAAGAGAAGCTCCTGTGAGCGCTCCAGGGAGAAGGTGGGAATAACCAGCGTTCCTTTTCTTTTGTAATTATCTTCAATGGTCTTTTCCAGGAATCGGCGGCGGTCGGGCCTGGATTCGTGATTTCTGTCGCCATAGACGGATTCCACTATCAAATAATCCACATCGGTAACTTTTTCTGTGTCCGGAAGAAGCGGCGAAGGGCTGTTGCCCAAGTCCCCGGTAAAAAGAATTTTCTTGCCGTTAAAAATGAACTCAATCATGGCCGAGCCCAGAATATGCCCGGCATTTAAAAAACAGGCCTGCAAATGGTCGGTAATTTTTATATTCTCATGATAAGCAAACCCGCGCCAAAGCGAAAGTGTCAACTTGAGGTTTTCGTCGGTATAAATTTCATCTAGTCCTAAGTCGGTATTCTTGCTTAAAATACTCGCGGTATCTTCCAGCATCGGCAAAGCAAGTTCCTTGGTCGGCTGCGTGGAGTAAATTTTCCCGCGAAATCCTTCTTTGATTAATTTCGGAATCCTGCCCAAGTGATCCACATGCGCATGCGTCACAAAAAGAATATCTACGGCCTTGGGGTCATAGGGGAACGGATCCCAGTTAACGTCGTCGGCCAGTTTAAATCCCTGAGTCAGCCCGCAGTCCACCAGAATTCTCTCTCCGTCAATTTCCAAAAGAAAATTGGAGCCGGTGACCGACCCCGTTCCTCCGTAAAATGTGATTTTGGCCTGCTTTTTCATTCCCTTGATTGTACCTTATTTATTTTTTAAGGCGAACTACTTTCATAAAATAGAAAATTGAAACGGCGGCGCCGAGCATATCAAAAAATAGGTCGGAGGTGGTGTCTACCGGGTCAAAAGGAGTGACAGAAATAACGTTCATGATAAACTCAAAAATTTCATATGAAATTCCGATTATCAAAACAAGCAAAATAATTTTCAAAAATGATTTAAATGATGGTGCTAAAGGGCTTTTTACGGAAAGAACATAAAAAAAGAACAGTCCGACCCATAGCCCGCTCAGGAAGTGCATAATCATGTCAAAATACCAAATCAAAGAATACCAATAAAAGTTTCTGGCCAGCAAATCCGCTATAAAAATAAAAAACATCAGGAATACTAGATGTTTCAAAAACCCTTTCTTATCCATATTAATATTTTAGCATATTCCCAAGAAAAAATCCGCCAAATGCGGAGTTCTTCTTAGGACTATTTCTGATATATTACCATAGCTTATAGCTAGGTGGGTGAGAGATGCGAGAAGCCAAGGCCAAACGCAATCGACTCTCCCGTAAATTAATGTTCTAGGTAATAATCGGAAATAACCCTACCTTGAGTATACGCCTTCCTGTTTTTTTGGCAAGATAGACGAATTCCCTTTTTTGTTTTGGAATGATTTAAAGTTCTAGGACTTTTACCAGCTGTTTTAAGAGCCCCACCACCACCGGCGGAGCGAGTAAGCTGAAGGAGTCGTTGCCTTCGTCATCTTTGACAATCCAGGGCTCTTCTCCAATGGTAACCTTGTCCGTTTTTTCATCGTATTTAAATACGTATTTGGGAGTTACCTCATAGTCATCCACGACACCATCCTTGATGCTATCGGCCGGGATGGCGTTCCGGAGCAGGATTTTTGGAATCCCGTGGAGCGACATTACTTTTTTGATTAATTTATCGTCCAGTTCCAGCCGCTCGCGGATGCTCTCAATACCGGCGCTGTCCCCTTCTTTTCCAACCATTCTCGCGCCTTCGCATGCAGGGTTGTCGCATTTTAAGAAAAATCGCTTTGTTTCCTCGTCATAGCCCGCTTCCTTGGTCGGAAAAGTTGTCAAATTCCTTGGCGCCTGGCACTTGGGACAGACGACGCGGTTGCGCATGCGCTCGTCAAGCGCCGACTCGGGAATGTTAATGGCAACGAATATGTCCGGATCCGAACGGTAATCTATCAGGTCTCTGAAATACAGCGAGTATTGTATCTGGTCCAAGTCGCGGGGAAATCCGTCCAGAAATACCGCCTTACGGCCCAACTTGTCAATTTCCCGCTTAATGAGAGCCAGGATGAATTCTGTTGGCAGAAGAACTTTCTGGTTTTTGCCGACCAAGGCGTCAATCGCGTCATCGATGGAAATATATCCGCGATAATTTTTCTCCAAGTAGCCGACAATCTTTTTTCTTTCTTCCGGATTTTCAATAATTTTGTGCGTTTCACGAACCAAGTCGCCGACAGAAATGTGTCCGATTTTATCCGCGCCGAAGATTTCCGCCATCAGCTTGGTATAAGTTCCTTTGCCGGAATTCTTTTTCCCTAAAAGATAGGCCACAAAAGTATTGCTGGCAAAATATTTCTTCAGTTTTTTTATTTCCTCGCCCGCCTTGGCTCCGAAATACTCCTTTCGGTCCTTGGGATCGTTCAGGTCAAACTTTTTGTCCAGGTTTGGGACTTTGGTCTGGGTAACCGGAAAATGGGTAAGTGGTCCTTTCATGACAAATTTAAATAAAAATCAGCTTCCGCTGAATGATAGTAATGCGGGCATTATAGCAGAAAAAGGCCGTTTTGTAAAATTTATTTTTTATTCCATTGACTGATATCTCGCCATAATTTCCGCTTCCACTTCGGCGCGGTCGCGGCCGTATTTCACATAAGAGAGTTCTTTCAAACTGTCCACAATACTCAGATTGCCTTTCTCGGGAGCGAGGGTTTTTAAGTTAAACGGCTTGACCGGCTGGCCGTGGACCAACATACTGACATAGGCGTTGTAATTATCCAATTTGGTTATATCGTGGGCGGTAAATTGCGGCTTGAATCTCGGTTCCAGGAATGTCGCGTCTTCGGTGCCGACGCGGAAGACGGCCATTGAACCGACGTTGCCGAAAACTGCGTTCTTGATACTTTCTTCCAGTTGGGTAATGTACTGGTGCGCGATATTAAGAGATAGCCGGTATTTTCTGGCTTCGGATAAAATAGAAGCGATGGAGTCAGTAGTGACATTCTGGAACTCGTCAATATAAAGGTAAAAATCGTTCATCGGTTTGCCGAACATATCCACCCGGGAGAGCGCGGCCATCTGGATTTTACCCACCAAAACCAGACCGATAAGGTTAGCATTAATGTCGCCGAGTCGGCCTTTAGAGAGGTTCACCAGGAGAATTTTTTTCTCATCCATAATTTTTCTGAAATTAAAAACGGAATTTTGTTGGAGCACCACCGGACGCATGATATCGTTGGAAATAAAGTTGTCAAATTTTGAAGAAATATAAGGCACAAAGTTGGCCAGCAACTGGTCGCCGGTCGTCTGCTCGGCAGAAACCCAGAATTGCTTGATAATCGGATTTTTACAGCGGGAGAGCTTTAAGTCGCGAAATTCTTTGTCCGCCAAGACACGGGTAATTTCAAGCAGGGTTGAGCCGGATTCCGGATCTTCCATGACTAAAAAGGCGCTATTGCGGAAATACTGCTCAAACATTGCCCCACCGCCGATTTTCATGTCAAAAAGCTTGTTGAAAATTCCCATCATTTCATTGACTACGAAGGTTTTCTGTTCCGGATATTTCGGGTCGTATTCCAGCATGTTCAGTCCCATCGGGCGGGCGGTATAGGCAGGGTCAAAATAAATAACATCGTCAATGCGTTCTTTCGGTATGCGCGACAAAATAGTTTGAATATCGGTGCCGTGCGGGTCAATGTAGCAGCATCCGTCTCCGTTTCTTATATCCTGAGTAATCATATTAAGCATTATATTGGTCTTGCCGGTGCCGGTCTGGCCGATGGTATAAAAATGCCTCATGCGGTCTTCGCGAGCCAGATGGATTTCCGTATCTCTGCCTCGGTAACTGTTTATTCCGAGAACTATTCCTTCAGTCCCCATCTCTATCGGCGCCGGCGCGATACCAGCTTTGGCTTCTTTGAGTTGCGGCTGACTACCGATGCCGACCGGGAAATGAAATACCGAGGAAAGTTCTTTTAAATTCATCGGTAAAATTCTGTCGGGTGAAAATGTCCGGTAAGAAAAATCATGAAAAAGCTTTTTAAGTTCGCTTCCGGAGGCCTGCTCAAAAACAAAAGAGTTGCTGGCAGTTTCGGAAAACTGATTAAAAGAAGATTCTATTTCTCTCAAAACAGCTTCAGCGCGGATTTTGGTTTGAGCCGAGGCAATTACGCGGATATTTGCTTTCATTATGGTACTTTTTATTTTATTCCCTATTTTCTCCACCGCTCCTTCGTCTACCGCACGTCTGCCTTTCATATATTTTTCTTTTTTTTCTTCTTCTCCTTTTTCTTTGTGCCCAAAAAGCAGGTCTTTGCCCGCTTTCATAAACGCCTTGTTGAATTTGTAAAAATTATCCGCCGCGTGCTTGACTGAAATGCCGTCCTTCACATCATCCAAAATCATATGAAATTCGTTTATAAATTTGTCTCCGGCCGGCGCTATCACAAACTGAATCGCTGCACCTTCGCCGATAGTTTGAAGTTTGGAAAAAACATTCAATATCGGATTCATTGGATCGTGCTCAATGCTGTCATAAGTTTTAATCGGCATAACCGCACGTTCGGTAAAGGAAGCATAAGCACCAACCGAGTCACCGGTCTCATTAAAAACATTGTAGTCATCTGTCATTTCGTGGATTTTTGCATTATGATAAAAAGCCAGAATTTGTTTTTCAAAAAGCGCGATATGTTTGTTCGGAATCGCGGCATAAACAACAACTTCGTCATTTTGGTTGCTAAGCGCCACTTCCAAGGTAAAATAATTTTCCTTTTCGTTATACCGGCCCTCTCCGATGGATTGCATCCCGGCATAAAATTGCTCCATCGCGCCGATAAATTCCTTAAAGTTTTTTGATTTATCCGCTTCATTCTCTGGTGGTGGTAAAGTTATTTCAAAAAGGGTCATATGTAGAGCTTTATAAGTGGATGAGTCCTCCTTGAAATCAAGCAAGGCCTGTCCGGTCTTTAAATATTGGATAAGAACTCGGTGAAAATCATCGTCAATGTGCGGATTGCTCATGGTCTTTACAATAGAAAGCGCATTGCGAATTCCTTTAGTAAGAACAATACCCAGGAGTTCCTCCATCACATCATCGTGCTGTTCGGGTTTAAGTTTAAGGACAATTCCTTCGGTTTCTTTTTGGCCGATAATATTGTCAGGGTGAAGCATCTGTTCCGCCGGAATATCTTTATACTCGCCTATCACATCCCGGGCAGCGTTTTCTTGCGCGTGTTCTATGTGTCCCATACCGACGAGTTGTTCTTCGCGCATTTTCATATGAGCGCGCAAATAATTAAGCTCCTCTTCGGGGCTCTCAAACTTGGGCATCTCCTTAAAGAAGGTTCCTTCCATAACTTAATTATAGCAAAAAACTAAACTTTAGTTAAAATTTCCGCTTTCTTGTTGGTAATCAAAATGGTGTGTTCAAAATGAGCGCTGTTTTTGCCGTCGGCGGTGCGAAAAGTGTATCCGTCGTTGTCTATCGTCACATTTTTGGTACCGATATTTATCATCGGCTCTATGGCTATAACCATACCTGGCTCGAGCTTGGCGCCTGCTCCTTTCTTTCCGAAATTCGGAATATACGGGTCTTCGTGAATCGCTTTCCCCACACCGTGACCTGATAGAACTTCCACAATGCCATATTTATGGGGGTGAATAAAATTTTCTATCGCGTAACCAATGTCTCCTACTGTGTTCCCCGCTCTGGCCGCATCAATGCCCGTTTGCAAAGCCTGTTCCGTGATTCGCATAAGTTTTGTGTTTTCTTTGCTTACGACCCCCACGGGAACGGTTAGGGCCATGTCTGTAAAAAGTCCGCGGTGTTTAATTCCCAAATCAATGGAAACAATGTCACCCTCTTCTAAAATTCTGTTTTTATGGGGAATTCCATGCACAACTTCATCGTTGACTGAGACGCAGAGAGATGCCGGATACGGATTGTTAGCCCCCTCGGGGCGATAATTTAAAAAAGCTGGAGTGTCTCCCATTTCGCGGATTAATTTCTCCGCATATATATCCAAATCTTTTGTGGAAACACCCGGAATAACTTTTTCCTTTAACTTACGGAAAACGGTCGCCAAATGTTTTCCACCTTCGCGCAGTATTTTTATTTCTTCGGGTGTTTTAATAATTATCCCCATACTAAAATTTTAAGTTGTTATTAAGAGTGGTTATTGTTTGTAATCAAAAATTTAGTACGGAGCAGGCATTTAAAATCCGAGAGATTTAATAATGCTTTTATGAACATCTTCCACTGATTGTTCTCCGTTTATCTTATAGATTTTGTAATTTCCTTTGCCTTCAAAATAATTCATTGCTGGAATGACATTGTTTATATACTCATCAAATCTCTTACCAATCCCTTCATCCGTGTCATCGTGCCTTCCTCTGAGCTTCAACCTTTTGATGGCTTCTTCTTTGGATATTTCAATGTAAATAACTTTTATATTTTTTCGTTGATAAAACTTCATCATTTCTTCAAAACTCACGGATTGAGCAACCGCACGAGGGTAGCCGTCAGCTATTAAATTCTTTTCCGGAGTCAAAAAAGAAATAAGCAGATTGGTAACAATGGCATCGGTTAAAAACCCCGGGAGAAGCGCGCCGTTAGAAAGCGGGCTTTCTACAAGAGAACCGGTAAAAGTGTCGGATTCTATGAGCTTCCTGTACTCGTTGCCGGGGGAAATATAAACGATTTCTTTGCCGTCCTTGGCCTTTAAAAAATCCACTAAGAGTCCGGCCTGAGTTCCCTTGCCGGAACCCACTATTCCAAAAAACACGAAAGTTTGTCCTTGCATATACCAACAATACAAAATTTGGCTTGAATAATCAAGGTTTTCTTTTTGTCGCAAAATGTGTTTTAATGTCTGTAAGATAATGAAAAAACAAATCATAACCATCTGCGGAGGCCTGGGAAGCGGCAAGTCCAGCACGGCGAAAAAAGTGGCCCAGATTTTGGGTTTCCAACATTTTTCTTCGGGGGATTTTTTCCGCCAGACAGGCCTTGAACTGGGTTTATCCGTAAATGAAATAAATAAAAGGGCGGAAACCGACCCGGACATTGACTACCGGACGGATGAAAAATTAAGAAACATGAGAAACGCCGAAAAAGTGGTGATTGACTCCCGGACCGCTTATCATTGGATTCCAGAATCATTCAAGGTTTATCTTGACCTACCTTCCGAAATCGCTAAAACAAGAATTTTAAACAGTATAAAAGAAGACAAACTGCGACAACGGAGCGAACAAGTCTCTTCCGAAGAAGATATTTATCAAAAAATGAGTGAACGCTTTAAAAGCGAGCAAATGAGATATCGGGACCTGTATAAAATAAACAACGCGGATAAAAGTCAGTATGATTTGGTAGTAGACACAAACAAAAATAACCTAGAGCAGGTTGTGGACATCATCGTTTTCGAATATAAAAAGTGGATAGCTGAAAATTAGTATTCACGCATTGATACTTGTGCGTCAACTTTTTTGATGAGGTCAAGGACAACGGAAACAACAATGAGAATGGAAGTGCCACCTAAAGCCAGGCTGGCAATACCTGTTACATATTGCATAATTAGAGGCAAAACCGCAATGGAACCCAAAAATACCGCGCCTAAAAGCGTGATACGACTCAGGACTTTTGAAATATAACCCGAAGTTGATACACCCGGACGAATACCGGGAATGAACGCGCCATTTTTTTGTAAATTAGTTGAAAGCGATTCGGGATCAAAAGTGACGGCGGTGTAAAAATAAGTAAAGAGAAATACAAAAATAAAATAAAGCACCCCATAGAGAAAGCTCGTCTGTGTAAACAGGAGAAGCATCTGAGAAATTTTAGCAATAACGACATTTGAATATCGGGCTAAAAAAGTTCCGATCATTTGCGGAAAAAGCAGAATGGAAAGCGCAAAAATTATCGGAATAACTCCGGCTTGGTTAACTCTAAGCGGTAAATAGGTAGAACCTCCTCCGTACATTTTCATGCCTCTGACGCGTTTCGCGTAAGTAACAGGAATCGGTCGTTCTGCTTCGGTCACAAGAACAATACCGGCAACAACAATTACTCCAAACACCAAAAACATAAGATAGAGCGGAATTTGAGACACATCAAAAGTAAAAATAAGTTGGCTGACTTGCGAAGGAAGGCTGGAAACGATGCCGGCAAAGATAATAAGTGACACTCCATTGCCAATACCAAATTCGGAAACAAGCTCGCCAATCCACATTAACAATATTGACCCGGCAACAATAATAAACAAATTGGTAATGCGATCAAAAGACGTTAAATTAACCAAGATGTTTTGTTGTTCAAGAATAAATAAAAGGCTGAAACCCTGAATGGCCGCCAAAGGCACGGTGAGTAATCGGGAATATTGGGCAAATCTTTTTCGGCCGGCTTCGCCTTCTTCGTGATAAATTCTCTTTAAAGACGGAACCATGATGGTTAAAAGTTGCATAATAATGGAGGCGGTAATATAAGGACCCACGCCGAGCATTATAATGGAAAGATTGGAGAGTCCACCTCCGGCGAATATATTTAGAATGCCAAAAAATTGGTTATTGGAAAGAAATCGGGAAAGTTCTAATGTATCAATTCCGGGTATGGGGATAGCAGAGAGTAACCTGAAAATTATCAAGGCAAAAAACACGAACAGAACTTTCTTGCGTAAACTTGTGTCTGTCCAAATTAATTTTAATTTATTCCAAAAATTTTGCATTGTATTATTTTATGGACTTTATAACTTTTAACTTTATAGCTACTTTATTATGATGTGCCTTCCTTTAATATTTAAGCGTTTCCTAATTTCAGAAAATTTTTCTTTTTTATCTCCGGTGAAGAAAATCTTATCCAAAGTAAGTAAAAAAGGTTTTTTCTTGGACTTAAACCGATAACCGCGATTTTTCGGCAGTTTCTTAATGATATCACGAAGTTCCGGACGGCGCTTATTGCCGGCGCGGGCCGTCTGTCCTTTGCCTCCGCGGCCAGAAGTCTTGGCGTGTTTGCCTCCCCGGCCGACAATCCTGTCTTTTTTATTTTTATGGGTTCTTTTTAAATTATGTATTTGCATAAAATTATTCTGCCGGAGCGGCTTCCTTTTCCTTATTGGCAATAACGACGCTTTCTGGAAGGGGCTTGGTATACTTTGAAGAAATCTGCGAAAGAGCTTTAAAAACAGCTTTGGCGTTATTTAGTTTGTTCTTACTGTTTGATAAAATTTTACCGGTAATGTCTTTCATGCCGGAAAGTTTTACGATATCGCGGATTACCGAACCGGCTACCAGTCCACGGCCTTTATTCGGCATTAATATGACATAGGAACTTGAGAATTTGGCGGAGAGTTCGTGGGGAATGGACATTGTTTTGGTAAGGTTTAGTTTGATCATATTTTTTTTGGCATTCCGGAGCGCTTTATTGATTGCGAGCGCGGTGTCTCCGGCTTTCCCCAGACCCAAACCTACGCTTCCTTTCTTGTCTCCGGCAACCAGAGCAACACTGAAAGAAAATCGGCGTCCACCGGCCACGACTCGGGTAACGCGGCGGATATCCAGAATCTTCTGGTCGAACTCGGGCTTGACCCGGGCGAAAGAGGAACCCCGGCGACCGCTATTTCTTTTCCCTCTTATGTTTTCTTTTGGTTTTTCCATAAAATTATTTTTAGAACTCCAAACCCGAAGCTCTTGCTTCGTCCGCCACTAATTTTATCCGTCCGGTATATTTAAATCCGTTCCGGTCAAAAACGACCTGCTTGATTTTTTCTTTCAGACAGATTGCGCCGATCATGCGACCGACTTCCTTGGCCCTCTCGGTCTTGGTGCCTTTGGCTATCTTTACGTCATTCGCCTGGGCTAAAGTTTTACCTTTCAGATCGTTAATTACCTGCGCATAAATAAACTTGTTGGAACGGAAAACAGTCAACCTTGGACGCGCGTCTGTACCTCGGATTTTTACTCTTATCTTTTTCTTTAATCTTATTCTTTTGTCAGTTTTCTTTTGCATAATCTTTATCCCCTAAGTGTTGGACACCGGAATTCGGGTGTCCAACACCTGTATTTATACGGTTTTCTTTCCCTGCTTTCGCCTGACAACTTCGTCCTCATAACGCATCCCTTTTCCTTTATACGGTTCCGACTTCTTCAGCGCGCGGATGGCTGCAGTAAAACTGCCAACCAATTCTTTGTCTATACCGACAATCGTAATCTCGTTTTTAACAGCCGTAGCGGTAATGCCTTTTGGTATGGATACAATGACCGGGTGAGAAAAACCAAGCGCAAAATGAAGTTCTTCACTCTCGCCTGCGCGGGTGGGTTTGACTTCCGACTTAAATCCGATTCCTTCCAATATTAATTTCTTTTGATAAGGTGTTTCCACGCCCTTAATCATATTTTTTATGTGTGAAGCGTAAGTCCCCCAAAGCGATTGGGAAAACTTGTCGTTCCTTTTTATATTTAAATTAACGGTCTTGCCTGCCCCGTCCTTGGCGGGGTCGGAAATGGCAATGGTAATATCGTCCCGGAAGGTTTTACTGAGCGTGCCCTTCGGGCCCGTTACCGTAACAACACCGTTAGCTTGGGCAACTTTGACTCCGACCGGTATTAAAATTTCTTGTTTTCCTATTCTGCTCATATAACTTCTTTTTCAGAACATCCGATGTCCACTTGGACATCGGATGTCCAAGTTGCTACCAAACTCTAAAAAGGGCTTCGCCGCCGACCTGCTCTTTTCTTGCGACCTTTCCTGATAAAATTCCCTTAGGTGTTGAAAGGATAAGTAGCCCGGATCCGTTGCGGACGGAGTGAATATCTTTCATCCCAAAGTAAACGCGTCGGGATTGTTTGGAAATTCTTTTCACTTCCGTAATCTTCGGTTTTTTATCTATATAAACCAGTCCTATTTCTAATATTGGCTGGCCTCTTTTTACTTTTTTTGAAATTTGTTTGATATACCCTTCCTTCAACAGGCATTCACTGATGGCATTTTTCATTTTGGAATACGGAACGGATACGGACTCAAGCCCCGCCAGACTTCCGTTCTTCATTATTATTATCATGTTTGAAATTGAATCCATGGCTATAAGTTTATAAAGTTATAAAGTTGAAAGTTTATAAAGTTTGATTTGAATTAATAATATTTGCTTTATGGACTTTATGAACTTGATAACTTTTAACTACTAATCTACCAGCTTGACTTGCGGACACCCGGGAGCATTCCTTCATTGGCCAGTTCTCTGAAGCAGATTCGGCAGATACCAAAATCTCTCATAAAAGCATTACCTCTGCCGCAGCGAAAACATCGGTTCTTGGCCCGGGTTGAAAACTTGGGTTTCTTTAAAGCTCTGGCTTTGACTGATGTTTTGGCCATAAATAAATCAAAAATAAATACTGCGGGAAGGCCCTGTTAATATCTCACTTTTTTTCTCCGGGCCTCTAGTCACCTAGAGCGTCGGAGGAAAAAAGCGGATTAATCAGAATACTATTCCCTTACCCCCGATACTAGCAAATAAATGCTTAAAGGTCAAATCTTTATTTTTTCTCTTCTTCCTTTTTGAAAGGGATGCCGAGGATTTCAAAAAATGCCAATCCCTCTTTTTTATTTTTTGCGGAAGAAACCAGGGTCACGGACATACCGAAAATATCTCGGATATCTTCATCGGCGGTTTCCGGAAAAATTGTGTGTTCTTTTACACCAATGGTCAGGTTGCCGACATTGTCCACGGCATTCTGGGAGATGCCGCGAAAGTCCTTGGTGCGGGGCAGAGCCACATTTATCAGTTTTTCCAGAAAAGCGTACATCCTCTTGCCGCGCAGGGTGACAACGACTCCAACCGGGTCTCCCTGGCGGATTTTAAAAGACGAGATGGATTGCTTGGCTCCTCTAAGCGCGGCCTTCTGGCCGGTAATTTTTGCTAGGCGGTCGGAAACGGCTTCATTTTTATTTTTATCCTTCTTGACTAAAATCCCGGTACCGACGTTAATAACCACCTTTGTCATTTTCGGAGCTGCCATGGCGTTTCTGTAATGAAAGGACTCTTTCATCTTGGAAAACGCTTCTGTCTCTTTTTCTTTTACGGTTAAATGTTTCATCCCAGTACTAAAATTTTATTAATAATCTTCGTCTTTATGTCCCGTAATCAAAAATTTAGTACGGGACAGGTAAATTTTATTTATCTTCTTTTTTAACGTTGGAAGCGTGAATCGGCATCGCGATGTTCACCATAGAACCCTTCTCTCCGGACTTTCTGGGACGCTGGTGCTTTTTCATCATATTCAGCCCTTCAACAATAATCTTGTTTTCCTTAACCAAAACACGGACAATTTTCCCCTTTTTACCCTTATCTTTGCCGGTTATTATTATTATGTTGTCTCCTTTCTTTAATTTCATAATCTTTTGTTCCCTATGTCAGACTTAGGGGATTCCCCTAAGTCTGACATAGGGTCTTAATTTTTATATCACCTCCTGCGCCAGGGAAATTATCTTCTGAAATCCTTTTTCCGCCAATTCTCTTGGAATCGGTCCGAATATACGACCAGCTTTCGGGTCTTTTTTGCCTTTTTCCAGGACAACTACCGCGTTGTCGTCGAAACGGATATATGACCCGTCTTTTCGCCGGTAGGCGCCCCGCGTACGCACAACAACGGCTTCCAAAACATCTTTCTTTTTTACCATTTTTCGAGGCGAGGCGACTTTGACCGAAATAATTACCAGTTCGCCCAAAGTGGCATACCTCTTTTTTGAAGATCCCAAAATCTTAAACACCTTTCCCACGGTGCCTCCGGCGTTATCTGTTATTTTTACTAATGTCTCATTTTGAATCATGTGTATATTTTAAATTACCTGAAATCTTTTATCCTTGGAAATCGGCCTGGTCTCCACGATTTCCACCTTATCGCCGACCTTGTGAATGTTGCCTTCGTCGTGCGCCTTGTATTTTTTGCTGATCTTATAAAACTTTCCGTAGAGCGGATGCTTGACGAAACGGGAGACGGAAACAACTACGGTCTTGTCCATTTTATCGGACACTACCACACCTTTCAGGATTTTCCCTGTCTTTTCCGCGTTCTCTTCAATTTTTGCTGTCTTGGTTGCCATATATTTATTTCATTTTTCTGTCGCTTTTCTCATTATTTTTATTTATTTCCGTCATAACCCGGGCTATTTGTCTCTTCAAAGTCCGGTTTTCTTTTACATTTTTTGATTTGGAACCTTCAGCTTTGAATTTTATAACCCTAACTTCTTCTTGCAAAAGAATCAACTGTTTCTTTAACTCGTCTACTTTCATATTTTTTAAATTTTCTATTCCTTTTTTCATATTTAATAAATTTTTTATTAAATTTTATTGTTTATGCGCTCTTCCGACAATTCTGGTCTTAAGAGGCAGTTTAGAACCGGCCTTACGCAACGCTTCGTGAGCGACTTTTTCTTCCGCTCCGTCCACTTCAAAAATAATCCTTCCCGGAAAAACATCAAAACAATATCCTTGCGGGTCTCCCTTTCCTTTTCCCATGCCCACTTCTGCGGCCTTGGCGGTAAAAGGACGGTCCGGAAAAATGCGAACCCAGTATTTTCCACTTTTGGTCAGGGTGCGGGATATAACTTTTCGGGCGGATTCAATTTGGGTTGATTTCACGCGCGCTTGTGTTTCCGATTTCAGTCCGAAAGAGCCAAAAGAGAGCTTTGTGCCGCGAGTGTCGGCTCCTCTGGTTTTTGAGTTACTCCGCCCCGTCTGCCATTTTCTAAATTTTACTTTTTTGGGAATTAACATAAAAATATTTTAGTCCGTTTCCTTTTTATTTTCTGGTAAAGATTCTCTTCCACCGAAGGAACGGGCAGGCTTTTTGTCGGCAAAAATCTTGCCACGATAAATCCAAACTTTGATTCCGATAACTCCGTAGGAAAGGGTTGCCCGTTCGCGCTTGAAATCAATATCCGCTCGGAAACTTTGCAGAGGGACACTGCCACGCTTCAGCTCTTCCGTACGGGAAATTTCAGTTCCGCCCAGCCTGCCTCCCACAACAATCCTCGCACCCTCCACTCCGTGAGCAGCCATTACTTTTTCCATAATTTGCTTAATTACCCGGCGATAAGGCATTCTTTTTTCCAGGGCTTCGGCAATCATGTAAGCGACGATAGCGGCATCCGCTTCCGGATTGGCTATTTCCACGATTTCCAACTTAAAATCCTCCGGTCTGGGAAGTTTCAGTTTGTCCATTTTTGTTAAAATATCCGCTTTCAGTTTTTCCGCTCCTTCTCCGTTTCTGCCTATTAATAGGCCGGGTCGAGAGGTCTTGATGATAAAACGGGTGGCTTTGCGACTTCTTTCTATTTCAATGGTTGAAATATACATTCCGCGGAGTTTCTTTTCCAAATATTGGCGGATTAAAACATCACCTTTCAAATAAGCGACATATTTTTTAGGGTCGGCAAACCAGCGGGACTTCCAGTCCCGGAGAATGATTAACCTATGCGCATATGGATGGACTATTTTTGACATAAAATTACTTGCCCCGCAAAGCTTTAGCGACGTGGGGTTTTTTCACAACCTTGCTCTTTTTGACCGGCACAACCTTTTCCGCCAAAAGCAGATTCAGGTGGCTGGTGCGCTTGTTTATCCTGTGTCCGGAACCCATTGCCGCCGGCATCATTCTTTTCATTACAATCCCCTTGTCTACTCTTAACTCTTTTATGAATAAATTATCCGTTTCTATGCCCATCTGTTTGGCGTTGGCTACAGCCGAAAGCAGAAGTTTTTTAATCGGAAGTCCGGCGCGCTTTGCTAAAAAATCCAGCTCAGCAATGGCTTCGGTTACATTTTTCCCCCTAATTAACCCGGCTACCAGGCGGACTTTTCTCGGGGACTGCCTGTAATTTTTCAAAAATGCTTTCATATTATTTGCTTACTGCGTCTTTTGCATCTGCAGCCGCCGCAGTGGCGGACTTGGCTTGAGCGATTTCCGTTTCTTTCTTTTTCATTTCCAGCTCTTTCTGCATCTTTCCGCCGTGCTTCATGAATTTCTTGGTCGGGGAAAATTCGCCCAATCTGTGTCCAACCATGTCTTCGGTAACAAGAACTTCCACATGCGTTTTGCCGTTATAGACGCCGAAAGTGAAACCAAGCATTTCCGGAGAAATCACGCAGGCCCTTTTCCAGGTCTTGATCATCGGGGTGGAAAGCGGGTTTTTGCCCGCAATCTTTTTAAGAAGCCGTTCATCAACATTTAATCCTTTTTTGATTGACCTGGTCATGAAAAAAGCCCCTAACGAGCTTGATTTCATACTAACAAATAAGCGTAAAATGTCAATTGTGAAATAAAAGGTGGGAAGGGGCGCTCGGAGAATACACTCGACGAGCGCCCCTCTGGATGGGAATGAGGCTGACTGTTAGATAGAGTCAGCCGGAGGGGGTGACCGGCTTAGCGCCGGTCGAACCGTGTAACCGGTTGGGGGCGGTTCAAGTACATCCGAGGAGGCTCCGGAGGAGCCTCCTTGGTCGCTTTCGCGGCCTGTTCGGCGGCCTCACGTTCCATAGGCCACCGACCGTTTTTTCGGCGCTTCTGCGCCGAAATGTGATTGGACATTGTCTATCCTCCTCGGATTTGGTTTCGCCTGGGAAAGCGAGAAAGAACCAAATCCATCCGCATTATAACATCTTTATTTATTTTTACCAGTCTTCCTGCGGGAGACGATAAAGATATTTGAGTATTTCTTTGGTCCGCGGGTCTTGCGTCCGCCGGTTACCTTGCCCCACATCGTCTTCGGACGCTTGGTTCCCCTGCCTTGCCTGCCTTCTCCTCCTCCATAGGGATGATCCACCGGGTTCATCGCGGTTCCGCGGACCGTCGGGCGAATTCCTTTCCAGCGGCTACGGCCTGCTTTACCGTAATTTTCCAGATGATGCTCTTCGTTGGAAACGGTGCCGACGGAAGCCCAGCAATTCTCGTTTATTTTTCTGACCTCGGTGGAAGGCATTTTCAAATTGGTATAGCCCTCGGCATTGGCAACGACTTGCGCGAAGATTCCGGCCGAACGGCCGATTTTGGCGCCGCCGCCGGGCTTGATTTCTACGTTGTAAACAAAGGTTCCAACCGGAATGTTTTTCAGAGGCAGGCGGTTGCCCGCTTCCAGCGGGGCCTTGTCCGAAACGGTAAACGAACTCCCGGCTTTAACCGATTTGGGCAGAACAACATACCTCTTCTCTCCGTCCTTGTAGACAGCCAGCCCAATAAAGGCCGAGCGGTTCGGGTCGTATTCAACGGATTTTATTTTCGCCGGCACGTTTTTCTTGTCGTATAAAAAGTCCACATCGCGGTAGAGGCGCTTGTGCCCCGAGCCCTTGTGCCGCATGGTAATGCGCCCTTGGCTGTTGCGACCGACGCTTCTTTTGAAACCATGGGTTAAGGACTTGGTAGGCGTTGATGTCGTAATGACCCCCCGGTAATTCACGTTGGTCATCTGTCTTCTTGATTTGCTTGTCGGCTTGTATGTTTTCATAATATTATTGTTTCCCATAAGTCAGACATATGGGAATTCCCATATGTCTGACTTATGGGCTATATAAATTCTATCTTATCCCCTCCTTTCAAATAAACAACCGCTTTCTTTCCTCCACCCCTTGTCCCGATTTTGCCCTTGGACATGATGGTCTTTCTGGGAACGCTCAAAACGTTAATCCTGACCGGGAGCACTTTATAAAGGGTGAAAACGGCCTTTTTGATTTCCGTTTTGTTGGCGGATTTTGCAATATCAAAAGTATAAACGTTCTGCTCGTTTGCATTGGACGCTTTCTCGGTAACTCTTGGATTTTTGATTATTGTTGTCATAATGTTTTTTTATGAATCCCAGGTGTTGGACACCCGAATCCCGGTGTCCAACACCTGTTTATTTCTTTAACCTCGTGATTCTAAAAATTTAACGGCCTCTATCGGACTTTCTATTAAAAGATACTGGTAATTCAGCACGTCCATCGGATTTAAATTTTTAAGGAATACTATTTCAAGCTGAGGCAAATTTCTGAGGCTTTTTTCCGCTTTTTCGTTGCGTTCCATTAGCGCGATTAAGACTCGGGGTTTTTTTGAATTCGCAAGAGGTTTGAAGCCGCTTACTTTAGCCAGGCTCTTCATTGCATCCACGGCGGATTTGGTTTTGATTGAGGAAAAAGAGAGTGAATCTACAAAAATTATTTCGTTATCTTTCAATTTCTTGGAGAGGACGGAAAAAAGAGCTTGTGCGCGCATTTTTTTGGTGATTTTTCTCTTGTAATTTTTCTCCACCAGCGGCCCGTGGGTAACGCCTCCGCCCACCCAGATGGGACTCCTCGATGAGCCGTGTCGAGCGCGTCCGGTGCCCTTTTGCTTCCAGGGTTTCTTGCCGCCACCACGCACTTCTCCGCGGCTTTTGGTATCAGCAGTTCCCGCCCGTTTATTGCTCCTCATGCCTTCCACCACCTGGTGCACTAAATCCGCGCGCCATTTAGCTCCAAAAACTTTTGCCGGAAGAGTTATATTGCCCGCTTCGGCGCCTTTTTGGTTGTATATTTTTGCTTCCATATTATCTGTTTATTACTTCTACCAAGGTTCCACGCCGTCCAGCAATCGCTCCTTTAACGAGCATTAAATTATTTTCTTTATCAATAAAAACAATTTGCAGATTTTTCTGCGTGATGCGATCAGAGCCCATTCTGCCGGCCATTCTCGTTCCTTTCGGTACATGGGTTCGCAAACCCCCACCGATACTTCCCGGTTCGCGTTCGGAATGTTTCTGTCCGTGAGTGCGCGGACCGCCGTGGAAACCATGGCGTTTAACTACGCCCTGGAAACCTTTACCTTTGGAAACGCTTGTTACCGTCACTTTGTCGCCCGGAACAAAAATGGAAACGTCAATGACATCCCCTTCTTTGGCTTCAACTTTATCTGCCGGTTTCAACCTGAATTCTTTTACCGTCTTGTACAGCTTATGAACTCTTCTTTCCCCGCCCGAATGACCGGAGTCATCCGGTCGGGCGGGTTTTTTTTGTGTGCCGTAGCCGACTTGCACGGAATTGTAACCATCCTTGGATTTTTCAAAGATTCTCGTTATGGTTACAGGACCAGCTGAAAGTATCGTTATTGGAATGACAGTACCGTTTTCGGAAAAATACTCGGCCATATTTTCTTTTGTCCCTAATATGAATTTCATAATTTTGTTCCACAGGTCGGACCTAGGGGAACTCCCTAGGTCCGACCTGTGGTCTATACTCACATCATTTTTACATCAATATCCACTCCGGAAGGCAAGGTCAAATTAGTCAGAGCCTCAACGGTCTTCGCATTCGGGTTTATGATATCAATCAACCGCTTGTGCACTCTTATTTCGAATTGTTCCCGCGTGTTTTTGTAAATAAAAGCGGAACGATTGACTGTGTATTTTTTTATTTCGGTCGGCAACGGAACAGGACCTATAATAACAGCGTCATATCGGACCGCGGTATCCATAATCTGCTTGACTGAAGCATCTAGAATCTTACTCTCGTAAGCGCGAACCCTGATGCGCAACACTACCTTGCTCTCGGCCCCGACCGGGGCGCGGCGGGCAAACTTCCCTTTTTTAACGGAAACTTTCGCCGTTTTGGGAGCTTTGGCGGTTTTTCCCGCCTTATGCGGGACCCCACCAGAGGCGGTGGGGCGTGGTTTTTTTATTTTTGTCTCTGTTGTTGTCATTGAACTAAAATTTCAAACCTATTATTTAACCAATTAACCCAAGATTTTTGTAACAACTCCCGCGCCGACGGTCTTGCCTCCTTCGCGGATGGCAAACCTCTGCGCTTCTTCCAACGCCACCGGGGTAACCAATTTAACCGTAATCTTTACTGTATCACCCGGCATAACCATTTCCGTGCCTTCGGCAAGAGTCACGTCGCCAGTCACATCCGTAGTTCGGATATAAAACTGAGGCTTGTAACCCTTGAAGAACGGGGTGTGGCGTCCGCCTTCCTCCTTTTTTAAAACGTATATTTCACAGGTAAAGTTGTCATGCGGAGTAACTGTTCCCGGCTTAGCGAGAACCTGTCCGCGAGTAATATCTTCTTTCTTGAGTCCTCGCAGGAGAATACCGGCATTATCGCCAGCCATTCCTTCCTGAAGATTTTTGTTAAACATCTCAATTCCTGTAACGGTGGTCTTTTGGGTAGGTTTGATTCCGACAACTTCCACTTCTTCACCGACTTTCACTACTCCTCTCTCAATTTTACCGGTTACTACTGTGCCTCGGCCTTCAATTGAAAAGATGTCTTCAACAGGCATAAGGAAGGGTTTCTTGATGTCTCTCTCGGGAATCGGGATATATGTATCCAGAGCTTCCACAAGTTCCGTTATTTTCTTTGCCCATTCGTCGTCAAGAGATTTTGCCTCAAGTCCTTTGAGAGCGGAACCACGGATAACCGGAGCGCCAGCGCCGTCAAAGCCTTGCTTGGTGAGTAATTCGCGGATTTCCTCTTCAACGAGATCAATCATATCTTTATCGTCAACCATATCGCACTTATTGAGAAAAACAATAATCTTTGGCACACCGACTTGTTTTGCAAGAAGCACGTGTTCGCGGGTCTGCGGCATTGCTCCATCGGTGGCAGCAACCACGAGAATAGCGCCATCCATCTGGGCTGCGCCGGTAATCATGTTCTTGATATAGTCCGCGTGTCCGGGAGCGTCAATGTGCGCATAGTGACGGGCATCGGTCGCGTACTCGTTGTGGGAAATGTTAATTGTAATTCCCCGCGCTTTTTCCTCGGGAGCATTGTCAATTTGGTCAACGCCGCGAAGTCGCACCGTTTTTCCTGCCATATTGAGCACGTGAAGGATGGCGGCGGTCAGTGTGGTCTTGCCGTGATCCACGTGGCCGATGGTGCCGACATTAATGTGCGGCTTGTCTCTCTTAAATTCTTCTGCCATATACAAATTGGACTAATAACTAAAACTTAACGTACGAGAACCAGTCGCTAAGGCCTAATTATTAGTAAAATTAACTAATAATTAATAAATTTTACCCCGCCTTAAGCGCGGGCAAAACAAAAACTGCAAAAAAGTGCAGTTATTAGTATACTAACAAATTTAAAAGCTTTGTCAAATAGGGAGATATTCGGCAATTACGGCGGAGCGGAATCGTTAAACCAGATCAAAATTGAACGGGGCTCTTGTCTTTCCTCTGTATCTCCTCTTCAATTCCATCCTTTTGTGCTCTAGCTCATCAATACTGAAACCCGTTATTCTTTTTACCGTTTTTTCGTTCTCTTCCCCTCCCTCCATCATGCACCGGATAATATTTGCTTCATCCAGATTGGCAAATTCCGTGGAAAAAGATACGGACTCTATGCCGACACCTTCCCTGCCGTTGCCGATAAACCAGGAAAGGCGTATCTCTTTTTTTTGTTCCGATACTCCTGTTTTTCTTTCTAAATTCATAATTTAATTATATCACATAAATCTGCGAATTTCTTCACAAAGCCTTTGGGCCTCCTTTTTGGGATTTTCGGAAAAAATTATGCCGCGGGAAGAATTGATAATGAGGCCGAGGTTTTGGCTATTGAGTCCCGCTTTCATCACCTTTGCCACGCTGCCCCCCTGCGCGCCAATGCCGGGCACCAGAAAAGTCATGTCGCCGGCAATGTTTCTGATTTTTTTCATTTCTTCCGGATAAGTCGCGCCGACAACCAGCATACAATTGTTATTTTTATTCCAGTCATAATAAACTTTTTCGGCAACAATTTGCCAAAGTTGCTTGCTCTGAGCGGAATTGAAGGGTTTTCTTAATTCCAAATCCTGCAATTCTCCGGCGCCGGGATTTGAGGTTCGACATAAAATGATACAGCCCTTGTCTTTTCTGTCCAAAAATGGCTGTAATGCCTCTCCGCCCAGATACGGATGCAAAGTGATCGCGTCGAAGCCGAACCAATCAAAAAGTTCGTTAACATATCCCTGATTGGTATTGCCGATATCGGCCCTTTTAGAGTCACAGATTAGAAATATGTCCGGATAATAAACCCGTAAATATTCCATGGTTTCTTTCAGTTCCTTTAGGCCCTGGTCTCCCCGCGCCTCATAGAAAGCGATGTTTATTTTAAAAGCCGCAGCGTATTCTTGGGTTTCCTCAATCAGCCATTTATTGAAGGCAAATTGTGGCATCTCATTGGTCAAAAATCTGTCGGGTATTTTCTTATAATCCGAATCCAGCCCCACACAAAGAAGTGAATTTATTTCTTTGGCTCTTTTGTTGTATTTGTCCAGGATACTCATTTTACTTTTGTTATCACTTTTGACGGCCGTCAATTTTGATAATACAATTAATTCTAGTTTACTTTTTGGATTCCAAGAATTTTTTTCCGTGGCCAACCGTAGTATTTATCGGAATACCTTTTTTACACATCAGACAATCGGCCGCTTCATAGGACTGGATTTCAAACTCCGCCAGGGGGAAAAACGGAACTCCAAAAAAATTAGAAGTGACTTCTTTCGGATTTTTATTCACCATCACACTCATGGCAACCACTTTGCCTTGGGCAGTATTCACAACGTCAATTACTTTTTTGGCCGAACCGCCGGTGGTCGGAGCATCTTCCACCACCAAGATATTTTTTCCTGCCGCGGCTTTGTTGTAACCCCGAGTTAATTTCTGCCCGCCATCGGAAGTTTTTTCGGTATAAAGAGCTAAAATATCTTTCTGTTTGATTTTGGACAGATGAAAGGCGGTCCACTGCGATAAAACTATTCCGCCGAGCGCGGGACCGACAACTGCGTCAATATCAAGGTTCTTTACCTTTTCCGCCATCAACTCGCAAATTCTGGAAGTTTCTTTGGGGTGGGTATAAAGAGCATCCTTGTTTACATAAGTATCAATATGCCGGCCGGATGTCCCTACGAAATGGCCGTTGGTCAGCAACGCTCCGGTCTTTTTAAGAATGTCAATAGTTTCACTCATGGCTTTATCCTAGCTTTTCTCCCGACTTTAGTCGAGGATCCACGACTTGTTAGAGTCGGGATTTTATCTCCTTGGCAAGATGCAGGTTCCACATCGCCCCGGTTGCCGACATCACCGCGTCTGCCCCGGCTTTGCGGTATTCAAAGAAATCATCCGCATTCATCACTCCACCGATACCGATAATGGTGTAGGAGTATCCGAATTCTTCGCGCAGCTTCTTTAATTTTCGGACCATTTCCAGTCCGGCCCATTTGATGGCATGCCCGCAGACCCCACTCTTTGACCTTCCTTCCCCCGGAAGCGTCTGCTCCCCCGCTTCATTCACAATTTCTGCGGGAATAGTGTTGATAGCAGAAATGCCCTGCACAATATTGCCAATTTCTTTTACCAGATTGCTCAGTTCTTCGCTGTCTTTAAAATATGCAATCTTTATTATCAAAGGAATTTTCCCGATGACTTCCTTGATTGCCCGAGCCACCAATACGCTGCGCTTCGTGTCATAACAAAGTAAATTGTTTGTTCCTTCGTTAGGACAACTTAAATTTACTTCCACCACTTTCACTCCGGTATCTTTAAGCATTTTAGCCGTAATACGGTAATCGTTGATGTAATCCTCAACGCTTTGCCCTTCTTTTTTGGTACCCTGAAAAGAACCGACAACGACCTGCCCCGGTTGCGCATTTTTTACGGCCTCTGCCAGGTCTTTTTGCCAGAAGTCCGGTTCAAAAGAAGGCACACCGAAAGAATTGGTAATGGAGAGGGGTTCATGATAATTTCTGTCCGCAATTAATTTACCTTTTGCTTTTTCCAGAGTTAAATCTCCGTCAATTTTTACCGAAAGCACATTGGGCCACGGATGGCACGGATATTTTTTACTGCGGACCGTTTTGTAAACGCAAATATCAAAACCTTTATCAAACGCCGCTTGCACGAATTTCCCATTGATAAGCGGCCCAGCCGGAATGCCAAATGGCGAATTAACTTTAAAGCCGAGAAAATCATATTTGTGCAAAGTCGAACTTTGCACACTTTGCACACTTTGCACACTTTGTCCGTCAGAAAAAGTTCCGAAAGGACCTTGCTCAAAATTCTCTTCATATGATTTTTCCGGGTCGTAGAAGGGCGTGTGAAGCATTATTAGTATAGTAGCAAAAAACTACTCAATTGAGTAGTTTTTATTTTCTCGCAGCAATAATAGTTTCAGCCACATTTTGTGGGACTATATCGTACCTAAAAAATTCCATTGTGAAGGAAGCGCGGCCTTCGGTCATAGAACGCAGACCCGTCATGTAGCCGAACATTTCGGAGAGAGGCACGATTGCCTTGATGACTTTGTTCATTCCGCGATCTTCCATGCCTTCAATCAGCGCCCGCTTGGAAGAAAGGTTGCCGGTAACGTCTCCCATGAATTTCTCCGGGGTGACAACTTCCACTTTCATCATTGGTTCCAGGATTACCGGATTGGCGCGCTTGCAGGCATCCTGAATGGCCATGGACGCGGCAATTTTGAAAGCCATTTCGTTGGAATCCACTTCGTGGTAGGACCCGTCCCAGAGGTCAACCGACACATTAACCATCTTAAATCCGGCCAAGACCCCGCGGTCCAGGCCTTCTTTGAATCCTTTTTCGCAAGGTACAATATATTCCTGCGGGATAACTCCGCCTTTGATGTTGTTAACGAATTCAAATCCTTCGGAGCGCTTGGTGTTCTTCGGCAGGTCCTCCAGCTCTTCTTTGGAGAGCATTTCCATTGGCTTTACTTTTATCTTCACATGCCCGTAGTTTCCGCGTCCGCCGGATTGTTTAATATATTTTCCTTCGGCCTCAGATTTGCCGGTGATGGTTTCACGATAGGCGACTTGCGGTTTCCCTACGTTCGCCTCTACCGTAAATTCGCGCTTCATGCGATCCACGATAATTTCCAAATGAAGTTCTCCCATTCCGGCGATAATCGTCTCGCCTGTCTCCTGGTCGGTAGAGACCTTGAAAGTAGGATCTTCTTGTGCCAGACGATTAAGCGCCATGCCCATTTTTTCCTGGTCGGCTTTGGTCTTCGGCTCAATCCTAAGAGAGATGACCGGTTCCGGAAAGACGATTCTGTTTAATTCAATGGGATTGTTCTCGTCGCAAATGGTATCCGAGGTAATCGTATCTTTGAGCCCAACCGCGGCCGCGATTTCTCCGGCAAAAACCTGTTTCACTTCTTCGCGGTCGTTAGCATGCATTCTTAAAATTCGCCCGATGCGTTCCTTGTTGCGCGTGCGCGGATTGTAAACATAACTTCCGGCCAAGAGGGAACCGGAATAAACGCGGAAGAAAATAATCTGCCCGACAAACGGATCGGTCGCCACTTTGAAAGCAAGTGCCGCAAAGGGCTCGGAGTCGGAAGCATGCCGCACCAGGTGTTCTTCGGTGTCCGGATTTATGCCCGGAATCGGCGGAATATCCGTCGGCGCCGGTAGATAATCCACCACGGCGTCCAGCACCAGCTGGACGCCTTTGTTTTTGAGCGCGCTGCCGGCAAAGACCGGAAAAATTTCATTGGCGATCACCGCCTTGCGGAGAGTTTTCTTTAAAATATCAAGGTCGGGAATTACCCCTTCCAGGTATTCAGTCATCATCGCTTCATCCATTTCAACGATTTTTTCTATCAGTTCGGAATGGTATTTTTCTGCGTCCGCTTTCAAATTCTCCGGAATTTCCTTTTCAATAACCTGGTTACCCATTTCGCCTTCAAAGTAGTAGGCCTTCATGCGGAGCAAGTCAATGACACCTTCGTGCTTTTCCTCCAGCCCAACCGGAATCTGCATGCGGACGGCTTTCTTGCTCAATCTGTCTAAAATGGTCGCATATGAATGTTCAAAAGAGGCGCCGATGCGGTCCAATTTATTGATGAAGCAGACGCGCGGAACTTTTGCTTCGTCCGCATAGCGCCAGTTTGTCTCCGACTGGGGTTCAACTCCGGCCACTCCGTCAAAAACTACTACGGCGCCATCTAAGACACGGAGAGACCTCTTCACTTCTACGGTAAAATCAATGTGTCCCGGAGTATCAATAATATTAAAACGGTGTTTTTTTGATTTGTCGGTGGGACTCGTATAGGTCGGCGTCCAGAAACAAGTTACCGCCGCGGAAGTGATAGTGATACCGCGCTCGCGCTCCTGTTCCATCCAGTCGGTCACCGTATCGCCTTCATGCACCTCGCCGATTTTGTGCGAAACGCCGGTATAAAAAAGCACGCGCTCGGTCGTGGTCGTTTTGCCCGCGTCAATGTGTGCGATAATTCCAATATTCCTGACTTTTTCCAGCGGATAATCCCTTTCCATATTATTTTAATTATTTATAGTGAGCATAGTCGAACTACCAGGCAAAATGAGCGAAGGCCTTGTTGGCTTCCGCCATTTTGTGCGTGTCTTCTTTCTTTTTGATAGCGGCGCCTTCGTTCTTAGAAGCGGCAATCAGCTCATCGGCGAGTTTCAAGTGCATCGGTTTGCCTTTTCCTCCACGGGCCGCGTCGCGAATCCAACGCATGGCTAGAGCGACCCGGCGCTCGGGACGGACTTCAATCGGCACCTGATAGTTCGCGCCTCCGATGCGCTTGGAGCGCACTTCAGTGGTTGGACCGGCATTGCGGAGCGCCAAATCAAAGACCTCCAACGGGTTCGGATTGCCGGTTTTTTCTTTAATAACATCAAAAGCGGAATACATGACCTTGCGGGCGGTTTCTTTCTTCCCGGACCACATAATGTAGTTGATAAACTTCTCCAATTTTTGGGAGTTATAAATAAAATCAGGATTCACAATATTACGATTTTTTATTTTTCTTCGCATAATTTTTAAGCCGCCTGAGGTTCTATTTTGGGTTCTACTTTGGATTCTGCTTTGGGCTCCACTCTGGCTTTCCCGTCTTTTCTGGGCTTTTTGTTTCCGTAAAGTGATCTGCTTTGTCGACGCTTTTCAACTCCTTGTGTGTCCAGAACTCCGCGCACGATGTGATATCTGACTCCAATCAGGTCCTTTACGCGCCCTCCGCGGAGCATTACCACCGAGTGTTCCTGTAGATTATGCCCCTCGCCCGGAATATAAGCGGTAACTTCCATGCCGTTGGTCAGCCGGACGCGGGCGATTTTCCGCAAAGCCGAGTTCGGCTTTTTGGGAGTGGTAGTTGAGACCTTGACGCAAACACCCCTTTTAAACGGCGCCGAAAAAAAGACCGGCCTGTTTTTGAGGACATTGAACCCCCGGGCCAAAGCAACGGTCTTGTGCTTGGAGTGCACTTTGATCCTATTCTTCTTGATTAATTGATTGATTGTCGGCATAAATTAAAACAAAAGAGTCCGAAGACTCATGCGATAATATAATACAAAACAAGAAAAATTGCAAATATTAAAGCGGTAATCCGGTAATGAAATGAAAAAGAAAAGCTAGTACCGGAAAGAGATATTCGGCAAAGAAAATAATGAAAACAAGCAGTAAAATTAATCCATATCTCTCCAAAGCCAACATATAAGAAAAGGCTGACTCGGGTAAAAAGGAAAAGAGTATTTTGGAGCCGTCTAGCGGTGGAATCGGAATCAGATTGAAAATTCCCAAAGCTAAATTTACAATTACAATTGCCGAAGTTATGAAATAAAAGCCGGGCGACAATGACATTCCTGATGTCGCGCGGATAATAATCCCGAATATTATTGCGATAAGAAAGTTGGAAAGAACGCCGGCCGCCGCAACCCAGATGGTCCCCCATTTTCTATCACTTAAATTGTTCGGATTGTATGGCACCGGCTTGGCCCAACCAAAAAGAAATCCGGCGCGAGTTATCACTAGGAAAGCCGGCAGAATTATGGAGCCGAACAAATCCAAATGCCTGATCGGATTCAGGGTCAGGCGGCCGGCGCTCCTAGCGGTATTGTCGCCGAAGTATTCCGCCATGAAGCCGTGCGAGACCTCGTGAATGACGATAGACATAATCAGTATGGCTATATAAAAAATTGCGTTGGTTGCGTCCATGTGAGTTATATGATAGCATAAAAAAATTATGAAAAAAGTGTGCGCCATAACCAAAAAGGGTTCAATTGTGGGGGGCGGATATTCCAACCGGACCCGCGCCACCAAATTCAACCCGACCGGCAAAGTCCGAAAATACCCGAATCTCCAAAAGAAGCGTCTTTTTATTCCTGAATTGGGTAAAACTATCAATCTGGAAGTCAGCGCCCGCGGCATGCGTACAATGAAAAAGCGCGGCGCCTACTCCACACTCCTTAAAGCTGGACTGATACAGACAAAATAAAAATTAGAGGGGAACAAAGGTAAGGGCGGTGCCTTTTTTACCGCTGCGGCCGGTGCGGCCGATGCGGTGCACATAGGTGTCGTAGGTCTGCGGCACATCGTAGTTGATAACATGGGTTACGTCCGGAATATCCAGCCCGCGGGCCGCCACATCGGTCGCAATCAGTATATTGATGCGGTCTTTTTTGAATGAATCCAAAATTTTAATGCGTTCACGGCTTCTTTTGTCGCCGTGGATTCCCTCCGCCTTGAATCCCATATGCTTAAGTTCTTTGGCGAGCGTATCCACGCTGTGTTTCATTTCGCGAAAAATGAGGACTTTATCCGAGCCATCTTTTTTCAAGACCTCATGTAACTTTTCCAGTTTTTCTTCTTTGTTCCTAACGCGGATAACATCCTGGTCAATATTTTTAGCCGTAACGCCCGTAATCACCGAAATGAAAACCGGATTTTTTAAGTATTGCTCCGTCAGCTTTTTTATTTCCGGAGAAAGAGTCGCCGAAAAGAAAAGCGTCTGGCGCTCTTTGGAAGTAAAACCCAATATATAGACCATATCGTCGCGGAATCCCATATCAAGCATCCTGTCCGCTTCGTCCAGCACGACGCTCCGGCAGTTGGACAGATCCAAAACCTTTTTATCAATCAGGTCCCGCAGACGTCCCGGTGTGCCGATAACGAACGAAACCCCCATTTTTATTTCCCTGATCTGTTTCATTATCGGCAATCCACCCACGCAAGCGACGGAAAACATCCCGAAGCCGAAGGCGAGATTTTTAAAATCCGACTCTATCTGGAGCGCCAGTTCGCGGGTCGGAGCCATGATCAGGACGGTTTCCCTCTTGTTTTGTCCCTTGGTCTTAGAAATTTTTTCAATCAAAGGGAGAAGGAAGGCCGCGGTCTTGCCCGTGCCGGTATTGGCCAGGCCGAAAACATCCTTACCTTCTATGATAGATAACATTGCCTGGTCCTGAATAGGCCTCGGGCTTATGTATCCCGCTCTCGTGATATTTTTATGCAATTGTGGATTGAACGGAAAATCGGCAAAAGTACGCGTAGAAACATACGGCTTTTCTTCTACCTGAGTGCCTTTTTTAATGAAATGAGAAAAATTAATCCGCTCGCCACGGGACCTTTTGCTTGCTCCGCCTTGGCGGTGGTTGCTTTTTAAACGAGGTTTAAATTTACTATTAAAATGTGGTTTTGCTTTATGAGTAAAAGCTGGTCGTCCAAATTTCTTGGACGCTACGGAGTGACGTGTGTACATACTTGCTCGCCTCTGGCGGGATGGTCACTCTCTTTAATTAGTAGATGAGAATGATATCTAAAGAATATCATATCAATGCTTGATTGTCAATTTTATTAAATCCATGAAAAAAGTTATACTTGGAATATGCCGAATATAAATATAGATAATCTAAAACACAGCCAAATACAAATCAAAGACGGAGGCAAAATTATCGTGCTCGATACCGGCGCTGTGATAGGTCCGGAGGCGGAAGCAATGCTTCAGGCGCTTCATTCTCGTTCTGTCGGAGGGCTACAAAGCCATTTGAAAATTCTCTCCGAAAAGGGACCGGACAACTTTATGAAGAACTTTTATGTCGGCTATGGACATAAATCCATCGGGGACTGCGGGACCGCATCTATATTTATTGAAGGGGTCTCAATGCTGGCGTCAAAAGCGGTACAGGACTGGCCGCTTTATTCGGGACAAGAATCTTCTACAAGGTATGTTGATTTTCAGACCCAGCCATTTAAAAATCCGGCCGGAACAAAGGAAGGAGAAGAAATTCTGGAAGCATACAGAAAATTTTATATTGAGGCGCTGGAACCAACTAAGGAATACCTGAGAGCGCAATTTCCGATGAGAGCCGGAGAAAAAGAAGGAATCTACGCCAAGGCGATTGCTGCCCGAGCTTTTGATATCTTGAGAGGATTTCTTCCGGCCGGTTCAACCACCAATTTTGCGTGGCATACCAACCTAAGGCAGGCAGCAGATAAAATAATGCTGCTCCGCCACCATCCTCTGGTTGAAGTCAGAGATATGGCGGAAGCGGTGGAAAAAGCCCTACAAACGGCTTTCCCGAATTCATTCGGGCATGAGCAGTATAAGAATACGGAAAATTATAACAAGGAGTGGATGGAAAAAGATTATTATTATCACGATAAAAATTGCCCGGAGTTTAAAATTACAAATAATTCTATAAATATGGATCTGTTGCCTAGGGAAATTTTAGCGAATAGGCCGATGAAAACGGAGCTACCGAAATATATGGCGGAGGCGGGAACATTGCAGTTTAAATTTCTTCTGGACTTCGGCTCATTCCGCGACATTCAAAGACACCGCGCCGTCGTCCAGCGGATGCCGCTTTTGACTACGGAAATTGGGTTTGAAAAATGGTATTTGGGAGAATTGCCGAAAAAGATCTCGTCAAAAGTTGGCATCTTTCTAAAACAACAGGAAGAAAAAATAAACAAACTCAATGTTTCCAAAGAAGAAAAACAATATTACATAGCAATGGGCTATAAAATTTCCAATAGATTAACCGGAAACATCCCTGCCTTGGTATATCTGTCGGAACTACGAGCGACACAATTTGTTCACCCGACTTTAAGAAGAAAAGCAAAAATGATGGCCGACAGCTTACTGGAACTCTTCGGCAAATTCGGGCTGGTGATGCACCTGGATAAAGAAATAGACAGATTTGACATCAAACGCGGAGAGCATGACATTGTATTAAAATAATCTAAGGATCTTCGTCGGTCTTGATTCTAATAAAAACATCTTTGCCTTCAGGAGATTTTTCTTTTTTATATTTTCGCTGTTTATTTATTTCAATTTTCCTGACCAATTCCTTTTCTAAATCGAAACCAAACTTTTCGCACATTCCGAGAATAAATATCATTACATCGGCGAACTCTTCGGCTACGCCGGAGTGATTTTTATTGTGCTTAGAAAACGCTTCGGAGAGTTCCTCGTGCGCCCGACAAAATTCCAAGGCGGTATCGGTGGTATTGAAACCTTTTTCCAATTTATTTCTCATTACCTCTTTTTGTAGCTCTTTTAAGTCAATCATAAAATTATTGGTCTTTATATGATTCAATGTTTTTATTTATAATTTCTAGTTTTACTCCGGCTTTTTTAAAAACAATTTTTGATTGTTTTGTTGCATGGTAATCCTTCAAGGCAACAACGCGTTTAATCCCCGCGTTTATGATTGTTTTTGCACAAGTATAACAAGGAACCATCTTGCAATATAATGTTGATTCGTTAATGGCAACACCAAAACGCGCGGCATTGGCAATTGCATTTAACTCAGCATGAGCGGTCCTAAGACAATGCCTAGAAATTGTTCCGTTCTCTCTTGTCAGAGTATGCATTTCATGCCCCACATCGTCACAATGAGCAATACCAACGGGTGAACCGACATATCCGGTAGCCAGAATTCTCTTTTCTTTAACTAAAATCGCACCCGAGCGCCCCCGGTCACAGGTACCACGCGATCCAACTATATCAACCATTTTAAGGAAATACTCATCCCAGGAAGGCCTTTTTTGTTTAGCACCTTTTTTCATTTCTTAAATATACTCCTCCTAATCCTTTTTTCCAAGCGCCTTGAGAACTTTCAAATACATATTCTCCACGATTTTTCTCTGCATTTTGCCGGTCGTGACGTAGTGGTCGAGCCCCGGGGCAGCGTTGATTTCAATAATATAATAGCCGTTTTTCTTTGGGGTCTGCGTAATATCCCCCTTCGTAATCATGATATCCACGCCGGCAATCCGGAGCCCCATATCACGGGTGAGGTTGATGGTAATTTTTTTGAATTTCGGATGCATGACATCGGTAACATCCACCGAGTCCCCGCCGGTGGAGAGATTGGCATTATCAAGCAAGTAAACCCTTGTATCTTTGGGTAAAACTGAGTTAAGTGTGTACCCCAGGTGCTTAAGTTTTAATTTGATTCTCCTGTCACCGAAGTCAATTCTGGTGTCTCGGCCATTTTTTATAAAAATTCTTTGTTTTGATTTTAAAAGTTTAAGAACAGAGTTCTTGCCGTCACAAAGCACTGAAAGTGAAATTCTTTCATAAGCGGAAATAATTTCATTATCTAAAACCACAATACGATAGTCATGTCCTGGCAAATACTTTTCCACCAAAGCCACTCGGTCATTTTTAAAAATCTCTTTGAGCGCAGAAACCAATTCTTGTTTGTTCCAAGCCAGAGACACGCCTGCTCCCTGGCTCTTGTTGTTGGGCTTGGCGATTAACGGCCACCCAAGCTTTTTGGCATATTTTACGGCATAGGAAATAGTGCGATTGCTTTTAATAATTTTCGCCCAGTTATCTTCAAAAATGGTAACGCCCAGCGCGACCGGATAACCCCTTTTCTTCATAAAAAATTTCGCGTAATCTTTGTCTCGCGCAATGTCCGAAGAAGCAATATGATTCAGGTCCAAAGAATACATCCGGAGCGACCGCACCACTCCGTTTCTGTAAATAATCTGCGAAGCAATGCCCCATTCCGGCTCCACTACCACCCTGGCGCCTATTTTTGGCGCCAGTTTTTTCACAAGTTTGGTCAGATATGGAAGTTTATTTCCTTTTTTCAAGGCTTTAATTATTTTACTTCTATCCCCATGCTTCGGGCGGAACCGGCAATGATATTTATCGCGCCTTCATCGTCTTTGGCGTTTAAATCAACTCTTTTTTTATTCGCGATTTCCAATGCCTGCGCTCTGGTGATTTTACCCACTTTGGTATTGGTGTTTTTTCCGGAACCTTTCTCCACTCCGGCCGCCTTCAGAATAAGTCCGGTTACCGGAGGGGTCTTAACGACAAAATCATAACTTCTATCCTCGTAGACGGTGATTGATACACCGACCTTGTCTCCGGCCATTTTTTGAGTTACCGCGTTGAATTTGGTGACAAAATCCCCGATATTAATCCCGGCCTGGCCAAGCGCGGGACCCAAAGGAGGCGCCGGGGTGGCCTTGGCGGCTTGAATTTGAAGTTTTATTTTTTTGGTTATCTTTTTCGCCATTGGAATATACAGATTAGCTTAAATTTTCTTGACTTGCAAGAAATCCAACTCTACTGGAGTTTCACGTCCGAACATTGAAACCAGAACTTTGACCTTGCCTCTGTCCTGATCAACGGAATTTATCTTGCCTTCCAAATCTTTGAAGGGTCCGTCGGTAATCAAAACCGTTTCGCCCAGCGCCATATCTATGTTGTGCTTGGCAGTGCCAGCATCCATTTTCTTGAACAAATAATCAACTTCCTCTTTTTTAAGGGGAACGGGATTTACTCCCGCGCCGACAAATCCCGTTACCCGCGGCGTATTTCTTACCACATACCAGGAATCATCCGTAACTATCATATCTACTAAAACGTAACCCGGATAAATTTTTTCTTCAACCTCCACGCGCTTACCACCCTTGATTTTTATTTTCTTTTCAACCGGAACAATGACACTAAAAATTTTATCGTTCATCCCGAGCGAATCAATGCGCTGGCGCAAATTGCGCAGAACAACGTTTTCGTATCCGGCATAAGTATGTATTGCGTACCAATTTCTGACTGTTTGTATTTCTTGTTTGGACATAAATTTAAATTAAATAGCCGTTAGATTGAAATTATTTTTTGCAGAATTTGCGAGAAAATAAAATCAAAAACACCTAGGTAATATGCGATCAGAATGGATAGGGCAATGACAATCAGAGTGTAGTAAAAGGTCTGGCTTTTGGTGGGCCAAATCACGTGTTTCAATTCCGTCTTCGTTTCTTTTAAATATTCAATAATTTTTGACATTGATTCTGCGGAATCATGTCGCGCAACCGTCCTTTAAGCGCGACGCTATCCAATTAATTCTCTTAAAAAAGCCCCTCCCAGGGCTTTTTTAAGATTACTCTTTTTCCGCCAAATAGTCAATATTTTGTTGAGTTAACCATATGGGGTGACAAAAATGCTAAATTGGGGTGACAAAGGTTAACCATCTTTAATCACCTTAATTAGCAAGAGAAAAACATATGGCA
>LCGB01000001.1 GCA_000999465.1 Candidatus Nomurabacteria bacterium GW2011_GWB1_43_19 | reverse complement strand
CAATGATTTAGAACATTGCGGTTTAAACGGACAAACACCAAATGAATTTCTGGCCAATTATCAATTAATTAAACCGCCATATGTGTGTGCCTAAAACACCATAAAATATAATTCTCAACACCATCATTGTCAAAATCCCGCAACATATCTCTACCCATTTCAACATCAAAATTGCATTTTGGTTCTTCTATGTATAAAATTCCTTGTTTATTAAAAGCTTCTAATTTATTATTTAAATACTCAATTGTCGCTATGTCTAATTTAGATAAAAGACTTTTTTTAATGAAACTTTTCAGTATAACAGGAGAATCTTTTGGAATACTAGATACATCAATAAACATTTTCATTAACTTTACTGGTTTAGTACTAACATCATATCCCATGGCTTTTAGTTCGGGAATAAAATCCTCAGATTGTCTATTCCCTTCCAGTGTTCCTGTATAAATTTTAATTGAGCGCATAGTATCAAAAGAATCAAAGAATTGTTTCATTCTTTTGAGATCGAAATTCCATCTAAGCTTATCCTGCCAGTGTATAACATTTGACCAATCAATATAAATATTCGTCGGGCCATTAAAAATTTTCTCCATACTTAGTATGATTTCTGGAAATAGTTTTGCTAGTTTTTCAATCCTCTCTGTTTTTGGTTTGAACATAAATTATTCTTTATCTCCATTGGTTTCTTCCGACAATCCTTCCTTTTTACAAAATTTTTCTGAAAATTCATTTAACCCGATCTTAATAATTTTAAGTTCCCCATCCATGACGGCATCTGATGCTTTTTTACTGCGTGGAATTACAAGTTTCACCCCACCAAAAAATTCAAATACCATATTGTCGCTTTGTATTGCGGGTTGTCTTATGTTTTGGTTAGCGTTTTTGTTGATATTATTGTTAAATGTATCTGCCATGTCTTTACTATTAGAATCTGGCATAGTAAGTTCAGCATCAACAACAAGAATGCCGTTTTGGATAACTTCGGCATACTCCGCGGATTTGATAAAATTCTTAGATGCTAAACCCCTTGCGCCAGTCTCAATTCCATAATCATTTACTAGTCGGTTCCCTAGAGAACTATATTCGGGAATTTTTGTTCCTCCAAAAGCATCTAGTAGCTCTTTATAAAGAGTCGGCATTGTAAAAGCTTTTTTAATAGCCCTCACCTTTGAGATATCATCCGGTGGAAACATAATTTCATTTCCTAATTGTGTTAAAGATAGCTTTCCCTCATCTTTTGAGATAAGTCCAAATTGCTTAGCACTACTCATGCGTCCAATAAAACCAGAGTTCGTGATCGATTTGCCGTTTTCCGCAGCAATAGATTTTTCTGAAATATTTTTTCTACCCAATTTACTTACAATTTCGACAAATTTAATAGCCTCTTCAAGATTGTAGCGTGGATATGATCTACTTCTCGCCTTAGGATCTTTTACAACCTCTTTTTTCTCTGTTTCCATATATTTTTAGTTAAACTGATAAAATATTAATATAAAGAGAGTTTATCAGATTAGCTTCACGTTGTCAAGCTTTTTATCACCAAATCTAAAATCGCTTTAAAAATAAGGGTTTTGAAGGGTAATATTCTGAAAACAATATAGTTATCCACAGGATAAAAAATAGGTTTTTGTTTATTATGTTTTTTTATAACCAAAATGGGGGGTATTTGCCCTTTTTGCCTAGAAGCCATAAAATTAAACTATGTCAGGTCATAATCGTTGGACTCAAATAAAACATAAAAAAGGTATCACCGACGCCAAGAAAAGCAAAATCTTTTCCAAGTTGGTGCGGTTTATCTCGGTGGAAGCCAAGCTCTCGGGCGGCAAGGATTCTCCGGGCCTGCGCGCGGCTATTGAAAAAGCAAAAAAGGTGAATATGCCCTCGGAGAATATCGAGCGGACCATCAAGAAAGCGAGCGAGCCGGGAGCGCACATGGACGCGATAACTTATGAAACGCACGGCCCAGGCGGAGCGGGTATAATTATTGAAACATTAACTGACAACAAGAACCGGACGGCGCAGGAAATGAAACACATTCTTTCTAAAAACGGCTTCGCGTTCGGAGGCATCGGCTCCGTCATTTGGGTTTTTCAAAAGGAAAAAAGTCCGGAGGGCTTGGTTTGGAAACCGAACACCCTCGTCCCCCTTTCGGATACTGACCTGGAACTCTTGGATAAACTGGTGGAAGATTTGGAAGAAAACGATGATGTGCAGGAGGTATATACCAACGCGGAATAATGCTAAAATCTATTTATGAGTCCCGTTAGAAACCGCGGTCGCTATTATAAAATAATTCGAGGCAGTCACGGTACGACCGCGACCTGTTTCTAACGGGATGAGAATTTTAGGAATAGACCCGGGATTTGAGAGGTTGGGAATAGCGGTTCTGGAAAAGAATAAGAGTGGTAAATCCCCCTCCGCTAAAAGTTACGGTGGGACGATGGAGCGTGTGCTCTTTTCGGAGTGCTTCAAAACATCCGCAAAATTGGAATTTTCAGAGAGGTTGCGTTTAATCGGAGAAGAGGTAAAAAAAATAATAAAAGAATACAAGCCGGAAGTCCTTGCTATAGAAACTCTTTTTTTAAACACCAACCAGAAAACGGTGATGCGCGTCGCCGAGGCGCGCGGAGTTGTGATTTATGAAGCCGCCCAGGCCGGGCTCCAAATTTTTGAAGCTTCTCCCCCGCAAATAAAAATCGCCACTACCGGATACGGGCGGGCAGACAAGATGCAGATTATAAAAATGGTAAAAATATTGGTAAATATAGACGAAGATAAGAAGTCCGACGATGAACTGGACGCCATTGCCATTGCCTTGACGGCTTTCGCCCACCTGAAATAAGGCCTGCCCCGTACCGAGCTTTGCTCTGGTTCGGGGTTATCCACATATTCTATTGCCAATCCTTTTGGTTTTTGTTACAAAGTAGGAAATTATTAGTAGGTCGTTTAACAAAACTAAAAATAAGTATTTTTATGCATGATGAGGATGAGGAAATAGAAGAGAGTATTTTTAAAATGGATGGTGATGATGATTTGGATACGGTTGAGGGAATGAATGATTTTGGTTTAGACGAAGAGGACCCGGACAGAGATAGGTAAAAACAAAAAATCCGCCACATGGCGGATTTTTTGTTACTTTATTTTTATAAATCTGTGTTTGCCGATTTTATAGACCCCCGAAGATGCCTCTATCTTGAAATTGATGATTCTTTCTTCCCCTTTTTCGGTTAATTTTTTTACCGCTCCTTCTTCGACCAACCTTCTCCACTCACTCATGGATGCTACTATTTTTTCTGACACCAGCGTCGCCCCAAGTCCGCCGGTCCCTTTTATTTCCTCCGTCTCGCCCGGTATCTGCCTTTTCTGAAAAGTATTTTCCCAATTTTCCTGCGCCTGCCTCGCAGCACTTTCATTATTTAAATCTTTTACAATTTCAAAAGCGAGGCGTTTTTTGTTCGTCATTGCATCCTTTTTTTTAATCTCGTCAATAGGCATATTGGTCAAACATTCAAAACACCTTGTCAGGACCTCGTCAGGAAAAGCCATTATTTTTCCAAACAAATTTTCTGGTCTGTCGTCTAGGGCAATTGCATTGCCCTCGGTTTTGCCTATTTTTTTACCTTGGGAATCAGTGAGAAGCTGGAGGGTCATTACAAATTTTTCTTTTCCAAGCATATGTCGCATAAGTTTTCTTCCCATCAGCATATTAAACATTTGATCCGAGCCGCCGATTTCCAAATCTACATCCATGGCCACGGAGTCGTATGCTTGCATTACAGGGTAAAGAAACTCGTTCATAAAAACATCCTGTCCTTGTTTCGTTCTCTCTTGAAACAAATCCCGTTTTATAACCTGCTGGAAGGAAAGGTGGCCTGCGATTTGTAGAAACTCCAAGCCGCTTAGGCTGTCTAACCACTCACTGTTATATTTGATTTCCGCCGGATTTTCGCCTTTAAACCTCAAAATTCTACCTGCCTGGATTTTATAATTTTCAGCATTTTTTAGGACAACCTCCCGGGTGAGCATTTTCCTTGCCTCGGTTTTACCGGAAGGGTCCCCAATCATCCCTGTGGCATCACCGATTAGAAATATGACGTGGTGCCCTAGGGCCTGCCACTCCGCAAGCTTTCTTAGCCCCACCATATGCCCGATATGCAATTTGGCCCCTGTCGGGTCAAATCCTTGGTATAATTTCAGTTTTTTGCCGGAGCGCAATATCTTTTCCAACGCCTCCTTGGAGGGATATACCTTATCAACCCCCCGGTTCAGTAATTCGTCAATTTTGTCTCCAGTTTTCTTCGCTTTCATATTCGAATAATACCATATTTTCTGTTATAATTCGAATAGTGAAGAAATTACGAAAGAATAAAAGACTTCTAAAAAATCTGGCATTATTTTTCGCCGGCGTTTTTATCTTGCTATTTGGGGTTACGCTGGTTTGGCTTTCTTCCCTGAAGATTCCGGATTTTAATTCTTTTGAGAATAGAAAAGTGATCAATTCCACCCGAATTTATGACCGTACCGGAGAAATTTTGCTTTACGACATACACCAGGATGTCAAACGCACGGGGGTGTCGTTCGATAAAATGGGTTTTAATATAAAAAACGCAACCGTCGCCATAGAGGACTCGGAGTTCTATAATCACAGCGGAATACGCGTAACTTCCACTCTTCGAGCAATCTTTTCAAATCTTTTTAATTTTGGAATAGGTGGTGGAGGCTCAACCATAACCCAGCAGTTGGTAAAAAACACCCTACTCACCTCCGAAAAGGGCTATGCCCGATATATAAGAAAAATAAAAGAATGGGTTCTGGCGGTTAAAATAGATAAATCCATGCCGAAGGAAAAAATACTGGAATACTATCTGAATGAAGTTCCTTACGGCGGAAATGTTTATGGAATACAAGAAGCAAGTAAAACCTATTTCAATAAAAACGCGATAGATCTAACGTTGGCAGAAGCATCTTATCTTGCCTCAATTCCCCAATCTCCGACTCTTCTTTCTCCTTACGGAAAAAACAGGGATAAACTGGAAACCAGGAAAAATTTGGTGCTTTCCAGAATGTTAGAGCTTGGTTTTATCTCTAAAGAAGAATACGATAAGGCAAAAAAAGAAATAGTAACTTTCATTCCGCAGGCAACCATGGGTATCAGGGCGCCGCATTTCGTTTTTTTTATTAAAGATTATTTGGAAAAAAAATACGGAATTGAGGCGGTGGAACGAGGTGGTTTTAAAGTCACCACAACCCTTGATATTGATTTACAGGAAAAAGCGGAGCAATTCGTTAAAAGTGGCGCGCTTCAAAATGAAAAAGATTGGAATGGAAAAAATGCGGCGCTGGTCGCTATTGATCCAAAAACCGGACAAATCTTGACAATGGTCGGATCCAGAGATTATTTCGATAAAAACATTGACGGAAATTACAATGTGACAACAGCGAGCAGGCAGCCGGGATCTTCCTTTAAGCCCTTTATCTACGCCACGGCCTTCAATAAGGGTTTTACCCCGGATACGGTGCTTTTTGACCTGCCTACGGAGTTTCAAACGACCTGCGACGCAACGGGAAGAGCTCTGTCGGGACATAATCAGGCAAATTGTTATATGCCGGATAACTATGACGGAAAATTCCGCGGTCCAATGTCGTTGCGGGACGCTTTGGGCCAGTCAATTAACCTTATAGCCGTAAAACTCTTTTACCTGGCCGGGCTTTCCGATTCGCTAAAAACAGCGGAGAGTATGGGTATCAGCACGCTTCAGGATATCAGCCGGTACGGGCTTACCCTGGTTATCGGGGGTGGAGAAGTATCGCTTCTGGATATGACATCGGCTTACGGAGTTTTTGCGAATAGCGGTATAAAAAATCCATACACGGGAATTTTAAAAATAGAAAATTTAAGCGAAAAAATCCTGGAAGAATTTAAGGCCAATCCGCAGGAAATTTTACCAAAAAATACCGCTCTGACTGTTTCAGATATTTTGTCGGACGAGAAAGCCCGCACACCAACCTTCGGAGCCCATTCGGCTCTTTTTATCCCGAACAGAAGTGTGGCCGCAAAAACCGGAACGACCAACAACAACAGGGATGCTTGGATTATTGGCTATACACCGTCTCTTGTGGTGGGTGTTTGGGCCGGCAACAACGACAATGTCCCGATGAAAAAAGGCGGAGCGGCAATGGCTGGACCGATTTGGAATAAATTTATGAATGAAGCGTTGAAAAATTTACCGAATGAAAGTTTTGAGAAGCCGGATTTGGAAGTTGATCCAATTAAAGTAAAACCAATTCTGCGCGGATTTTGGCAGGGAAATGAGAACTTTTTTATAGACAAAATATCTGGAAAATTAGCCACGGAAAACACACCCAAGGAAACTTTACAGGAAAAGGTTATAACAAATGTGCATTCTATCCTTTATTGGGTGGATAGAAACGATATTTCAGGCCAAGCGCCGCTTAACCCCGAAAGCAACCCCCAATTCAGTCATTGGGAAATTCCGGTACAAAGATGGTGGGCGCAAAATAGGGATAAATATCCCATAACGACATGGAGTGAAAAGCCGGTCCTATTTGATGATATACACACCGACATATCAGCCCCGGTTGTTTCAATTCTGGAACCGAACGAAGAAACGATTTATTCACCTGATCAAAGAATAAACTTAAAAATATTCAATTCGGGCATATTTCCTATTCAAAAAATAGATATTTTTATAAACGGTATATATTTAGGCGCAGTCCAGCCGCCGTTTAACTTTTCCTTTAAACCCGCGGAATTGGAAAATCTGCAAACTGACAATGAATTAAAAATAATTTCCTATGACACCGTATATAACCGCGATGAAATAAACCTTAATTTTAAAGTGGAGTAATAAAAAACATAGTTTGTTATATGATATTTCGGGGAGTTTTTTTACCTAAAGATTCTTTCAACCTTAAAATAATTTCTTCCCATTTAAGAAAAATTTCGTTTTTGTATATGGGTTTAATGTTTAAGTAAATTGTGCCGTTTTTTATCTTTATGTCCTCGTTTTTAATGGATAGATTAATGATTTCTGAAATAATTTTTCTAACCGATTCTTTTTTTTCTTTTTCGGAAAAAAGAAGTTTATCGAACCGGCCGAGTAAATCTTTTATTTCAATCATAAATATTACCTGTTCATCGGCATTATAAGATAGGTGAACGACAAATCGGAAACAGGAGAAACGACTATCGGTTTAGAGGTTCCGGATAATTTTATAGAAACGCTGTCTGTGGTGATTGACTGAAAACAATCCAGAAAATATTTATAATTAAAACTCAACTCAATATTCTCTCCGTTTAAAACCGCATCCAGATATGTTCTGTTTTCCCCAATATCGTTATTCATGGACGATAACTCAAAGATTTTTTCTTTGGGTAAAATTCTCAAATTAACTTGATTAAATTTATCCGAAAAAACATTAGAGAGTTTGAGGGCGTTTAATAGGTCTTGTTTTAACACCACCACCTCGGTCAACAGATCTTTTGGAATAATTTGACGATAATCCGGAAAAATTCCGTCAATTATTCGTGAAGTTAAATAAATATTGTCTGAAGAAAAAGAAATTTGGTTTTTATTAAAACACACCTTTAAAACACCCGGAATTTCTCCAAAAATTTTTAATATTTCCCCGGTGTTTTTAAACGGAATTAAAATCCCCGGTATTTCTTCAAGACCTTTTATTTTAACCTTTTTTTCAGCCAACCTGAAAGAATCTGTGGAAACAAAAATTAAATTATCATTATTGGTATACATAAAAACACTAGAAATTTCGGGTTTTATATCTGAGACGGAAGAGCTGTAAAAAACTGACTTAATGCCTTCAACCAGTTTTTTTGACTCTATTTCAAAACTGGTTCCGGAAACCGTGGGTATTGTGGGAAAATCGTCGTGTGGAACACACTTCAACTTTATTTGGCTTTTTTTTGTTTTGATCAGTAAATTTCCGTCTTTTTCTTCAAGATGCACGTTTTCGTTTTGAGAAATATTAACAAAAACGGAATTTAGCACCGACCCGGATACCGCCAAAACTCCCCTTTTTTCCGTTTTCGCGGGAATTTCAATTTCAATACCGAGATTTAGGTTTGTGGATTTAAGTTTTAAGGATTTTTCCGATGCAGTTAATAAGATTGTGTTCAGAATTGGCAAAGTCAGGTTTTTTCCGGTTATTCTTTCTACTTGAGAAACGGCATTTTTAATTTTTTCAACCGAGCATTCTGTTTTCATATATTTGTTTATATCTTTTATATTTAATTTATTAATAATATTAGTTGTGTTTATAAGTGGATAAAGTTTTTTAAGTTTATTTGATATGGTTATTTTTTATTGTTTTTGTTTTTTATAAACTTAATAACTTTTTTTATTTTATCTATTATGGTTTATAAAATTTAAACTTTGTTTTTTATACCTTTTTACCAACAACTTTTTCTTTATTTATTCCTTGTTTTTTAACCCTTTATTAACATCTACTTAAACATAATTCTTATTTGTTCCAGTTCTTGGAGTAGTTGTGGGTCGTTTTTTAGGTCTGTTTTGATTTTTAAACACGAATGCATCACGGTTGTATGGTCCTTTCCGCCTAATTTCTGCCCGATTAAGGGATAAGAAATATTAAAATCTTCCCGGAGCAGATACATTACAACTTGTCTGGCTTTGACTATTTCTTTTTTTCTAGTTTTTTCATAGACAGACATCTCTTCCAGTTTATAATATTCGCTCACTATTTTTACAACATCTTTTATTGCCATATTTTTCTTTGGACGCATATTGTTTTTTAACAAATTCTTTACCTCCGACAACACCAAAGGCTTATTTTTCAAGCGATATTGGCAAACAATCAGATTTAAACTCCCCTCAAGTTCGCGAATATTGCCCTGTACGGCTCCTGCAACATACTCTGTCAAATCCTCCGCTAAATCGACATTAAGTTCGCGGAGTTTTACTTTTAAAATCGCCAGGCGCGATTCATATTCCGGTTCGGAAATATCCACAATCATGCCGGCCGCAAAACGGGACTTTAAACGGTCCGCCAGTTCCGGAATATAGTTGGGATGTTTATCGGAAGAAAAAATAATTTGCTTATTGTTTTCATGGAAAGTGTTAAATGTATGAAAAAGTTCTTCCTGGATTTTTTCCATTTTGCCGATAAATTGAATGTCGTCTATAATTAAAAGATCATATTTGCGATATTTTTCTTTAAAAGAGTTTGCCTTATTATTTTGCAAAGAGTTAATAAAATCTGTCGCAAACTTTTCCAGGGTCATATAATGCACCTTTTTACCGGGATATTTTTCTTTTATTGAGTTTCCAACCGCTTGAATCAAATGGGTTTTTCCAAGTCCGGTGCCCCCATAGATAAAGAACGGGTTATATTTAGTTCCCGGAGATTCTATTATTGCTTGGGCCGCGGCATAAGCCAGTTCATTAAAAGTTCCCACAATAAAGGAATTAAAATGATATCTTGGATTTAAATTATCTTCCGGGTTTATATATAAATCTTTTAGGGGTAATTCTTTGTTTGCTGTCTCGGTTATCACGACAATTTCCTGTTGATTGGCGTTTTCTATTTTAGTGATAACGTATTCTACGGCGCGCATGTTCTCATATTCGTTCGTTAGGGTTTTGGTAATAAGCTTGTGATATTTGTTTATAAGCCAATCACGAACAAACTCATTTGGGACCCCGACATAAACAATCCCCGCATCTTCTTTTATGATAGATGTATTCTTGAACCAAGTGCTGAAATTTGCTTTTGATATACCTGTTTCTATTTCAACCAGACAATTTTTCCAGAGCTGTTTTGTATTCATGGTTTTTTATTATACTATTTTAAAACCGAATGACATCTTTTAAATCTTATTAACTATGTTGATAAACTGTGGATAATGTTATATACTACACACCATGTCGCAAACATATCAACCAAAAAAGAGAAAAAGAGCCAAGGCCCACGGATTTTTAGTCAGATCCAAAACAAAAACCGGCCGGAATGTGCTGGCGAGAAGGCGTCAAAAAGGCAGGAAAAAATTATCCGTTTAAGTATGCTTTCTAAAAAAAACAGGGTTGATAAAAAAGCCGTAGAAAGAATCTTTAAAGAAGGCAAAACGTTGAATTTTTCCTGCTTTTCTTTTAGGTTCATATTGACCAATACTCCGATTTCTCCCCGCATTTCCTTCGTTGCGCCAAAAGATGTAGCCAAGTTGGCCGTTAAAAGAAATTCGTTAAGGAGGCGCGGATATGCTGTTTTAAAAAAACATATCAAATACTTCCCTGCCGGACTGCTTGGAGTTTTTGTTTTTAAAAGATATCAGGATGACGCTTTGATTATTGAAAATGAAATTAAAAATATTGTTAATAAAATTAATTAATTTCTACCAGAGAAAAATAAGCTTTTTTAAAAAGCCCAGTTGTGTTTTTTATCCCACTTGCTCCGAATACACCAAACAAGCGGTAAAAAAATACGGCGTCCTTGAAGGTGTCTATTTAGGAATCTTACGCATCCTGCGTTGCCACCCTTGGCAAAAGAATCACATAGATCCGGTAAAATAGTTTCAGGTGATTCCAGGTGTTGGACACCCGAATTCTTGGTGTCCAACACCTAAGGCGGTAAATTTTGCTAAAAATTTTACTTCGGGGTAGAATGGGACAATGCTTTCAAGCATCTGGGATACCATTTTATATAAGCCATTATTGAACGCCTTGGCCTTTTTGGTGTCAATTATCCCTGGCGGAGACGTTGGGGTCGCGGTTATTGTTCTCACCATTCTCGTTAAAATCATACTTTTTCCTCTTTCCCAAAAATCTATTGAAAGCCAGGCCCAGATGAATCTGCTGGCTCCCGAACTTAATAAAATAAAGACAAGCGGTAAAAGCAAAGAAGAACAGGCCAAGCTGACTTTTGAACTTTATAAAACACACAAAACCAACCCGTTTTCCGGGTGCCTCTTGGTGTTAATCCAAATTCCCATTATTTTTGCTCTGTATTTTGTTTTCTTCAAAGGGCTTAGTTTTGAAAACGGGCTTCTCTATTCTTTTATTCATATTCCCGAAAGTATAAATATGATTTTCCTGGGGGTTATAGATATAAGCCAGAAGAGTATGGTTTTGGCAATTCTGGCGGGGGTGTCCCAGTATTTACAGGCCCACTTTATGCCAAAGCCCGCCCCTACCCCAAGCGGCTCCACCGGCTCCTTTTCGGACTCTTTTGCCAAAAGTATGCATACGCAAATGAAATATATATTCCCGTTTATCGTTGCTTTTATCGCTTACAGTATTTCCGGTGCCGTGGCGCTTTATTGGATTACCAGTAACATTTTTATGGTGGGACAACAGATTTATGTTAAGTCCCGACGTGAAGTCGGGACCCCGACCTTTACTAAAAATTATAGCGTCGGGGAAAAATAACATGGAAAAAGAAGAAATAAAAAATTTAATAAAAGATTTGGTTGAAAAAACCACGGTAAAATTAAATGATATTTCCGTTACCGAAGACGGAACTCAAAACATATGGGTTTCTGTGGAAGTTAACGAACCTCATTTTTTTGTGGGACGGGACGGCGAAGGCCTGCAAGCCTTAAACCACATTGTTCGCAGAATTATTGAGACAAAAACCCCCCGCATGTCGGACTTGGGGGAATCCCCCAGGTCCGACATGCGGCAGCAACAAGGTTTAGGCCTTCTCATTGACATAAACGGCTTTCAAAAGAAACACATAGAAAACATCCGCGCAGTGGCTCACATGATGTCGGAAAGGGCGAGATATTTCAAATCCAACATAGAAGTTGACCCGATGTCGGCTTTTGAACGCAGGATTATCCACGAATTTTTATCCGACGCAATTGACCTAAAGACCGAGTCAGTAGGCACGGGATATGCTCGCCGGGTGGTGATTAAATACGTGGGAACAATCTGACCCCCTTGCCCTTCGGGCGCTCCCCCTTAGCAGGGGGAGAGGGTTCAGTAATTCCTCCCCTCCTTGTGGAGGAGGGGTTAGGGGTGGTTATTATTTCAGATTAAGTTTCCACAAGAAGGAGTCCTTTTTATTTACAAAAAATAAATAATTTTCGTTTTCATCAAGAGAAAGTTTTATGCCGTCAATTTCTTCTCCGTTGGTAATTGTGATTGGGTCCAAAAGCAAGGTAGCATTTCCGTTCACTATGTCCACTTTCCAAAGTTGGTCCGAAAAAGACACTTCTCCCTGATACCAGATATCCGGATATTGAGCTGCGCCGATAAATTTAGGCACCGCGCAATAAACCGCGTCACTTGCTCTGTCCCAGACGCATTTTTCCGGCAGAGTTCGGGTTCCCAACAAGTCCGAAACCTTTGTATCCGTGTGATAAACACTAAGTGACAAACCGCCATCGCCGTAGAGAACCAACTTTCCATTGGGACTTGGGAGCGTGGTAAGTCCGTTTATACCGCCAAAAATTTTGTTCAGATGTTTATTGCTGCTCGTCGGGTCTACCCCATACATATATCCCGGTATGCCGTACGCGGGTCTGGTGGTCAAGGTAATCATTTTATTGTTCGGCCACCACGACAACCATTCGGCGAAAGGTGAATCAAAAACTTGAACTTTTTTATTATTTAACAAGTTAAGGGTGGTACCCACCATATTATCTCCGACATTAAACAGATAGAAGATACTCTCGGCGTTCGCCGACACGCTTACATCTTTTGCGTCTTTCGGCAGAAAGGAACCTTTTATTTCGTCGGGAGTCGTATCTGCGCCCAAGTGTTCCTTCGGCAGATTGCCGACAAAGGTCTCAACTGTTCTGCCGTCCGCGTTTAAATATCTCATAACCACAAACTCGCCCTTACTCCCGAAAAACGCTTCGTAAACTTTAGGAATTAGCGCTGTTGAAAATTTTCTCTCTTCTATTTTGTCCGTAAAAGTTTGGTAAATATTTCCTGTTGCTTTGTCAACATACCTTACAGCCGGCACAAATTCAGTCAAGGGCGGAGTCGGTTTTGTCGTTTCCATTTTTTGGTTCACCGAAGAATACATTTGTGCTTTTGTTTTTGCGCCGACGATACCATCGGCAACCAGTTTGTTGTCACTCTGCCATTGTTTAATCACATCAGCTATTTCCGTATCAAATACGCCATCGGGCTCCAAGCCCAGACTAAGCGTGTCGTTTAAAAACCTTTGAATTTCTTCTACCGCCCCGCCGACGCTTCCATTTTTAAGGGTAGTGCTGCCGAAATCGTAGGGCGCGCTCGGAGTTGTTGTTGGTATAATAATCGGCACATCTATTAATCTTTCTTTTTGAAATACTATAAATCCCGCGACAGGAACGCTCGAAACTTTCATTAATTTTGCACCTATTATCTCCGACCCGAGCTCGGGTTCATATCCGGAGATGTCCACCGGAGGCGTTACGGGCGAAGGCATCGGTTTGCTTGCTCCAAACGGGTTGAACTGCGAGAAAAAATTCGTGCCCGGACCTTCTTCCGTCGGAGCCGCTGGACTTTTTTGGAAATATAAAAATCCGAAAAACCCGATTATTATTAGAGCCAGGATTATTATTAAAAGTGTAGAATTTCTTTTTGACATAAAATATTATGGGCCGATATGCCAATGATTTCCCTCGTATAATACTGAGCCAACAGGTGATTGGTATCTTTGCATTTTGACTAAGGGTTTTCCGCCCGATAAATATGCATCTAAAGCAGGGTTAAGCCTAAGATCTATTGTTGTATTGCCAACTTGATGATTAGTGCTTCCTGTTGTGCCGCCATGCGCCCAAAACTCTGTTCCACCGGTGATTATTAGTGTGCAATCAGGGCATTGTTGGTGTATCGTATTTAAAACACTTGGATCAAGCCCCCTGGTTGATGTGCAATTTTGTTGGCCTATTGTTGTACACTGCGAATTGTAAATAGTTGCGCCACTGGCTGCCAAATCAGCAAACTCCCCTCTGGTGGCATCCCAACTTGCACCAAAAACGGCTCCATTCCGGTATTTTTTAGTTACTGGGTCGTATGTTTGTGCGATATTATCATTTAAGTCCACTTCCACTGTTACATCGATTAATTTTGACAAATCGCTTTTTAACAAATTGGGATTAATCGTGTACAAAAGCGTATAAGCGCCAAGTGCTAAAAGCAGTCCAAAAATCGCTCCCAGTATTCTTTTCTTACCCTCTTCCTTGCTTGATATCAGTTCGGTAGTCATATACTGAATTCCGCCTATTACTATCATTATCACAGCCAGAACGGCGCAGATGCCGATGAAGAGTTTGATCATTAGGTTTAAGTATCCGCCCAAAGCTCCCCCACCTTTACCCGTAGTGTCAAAGGTTGTAAGTTGTTTTTCAACACACCCTGGGCCACTTTCACAAGGCAGTGGGGCCAAGAGCTGATAGGGCGTTAAGGGAGGAGCTGATGGTATTGGAATAGGTGTCCCTGGTAGTGGTGCCGGCGGTTTTGGTGCCGGCGTTGCGCTTGGATCCCAGTAAGTATGGGGAGAATTCAAATCACACTGCTCTTTAGTAAGCGGGGGGTTGCTAGTGTCAATTTCACCCTCGCTATGAAACCTGTCCAAGTGCCATCGGCATGCCCCGCCCATAGGAGGGTTTGGTGGTTCGGTTGGCGCCGGTGTTGTGGGGGCGGCCGGCCCGTTAGGAGGAAGGGGGACCGAGGTTCCCGGAGCTTGCCAAGTTCCACCAACTCTATTGCAATCTGATACAGAATTCATTGGTTGGGCAAGGGTTCCGTCAACAACAAGTCCTGATTTCCAACATACTCCTGCCCCCGCATACTGTGCATTTACGCTAAATATTGGAACCGACAGTCCTATCGTTAGCGCGATTAGTATTAAAATGTAAGAAAAATATTTTTTCATTATTTTTATTTTAAAATTCCACGCTGATTTCCTTGCTGGCCGATTCAAAAACCTTGTAAGTATTATTAACTTCCAGTTTTATTTTTGCTGTCCCGGAAACCCCAGCCTCTATTTTAAGCGGCATCAAATTTTTTCTGGAACCAAGGATATTTACCAAACTGTCGTTAATAAACCAGTTCCAAGTTAATATCGGAATCCGTATGTCTTTTGGTGATATAAAATACGGAACCGCCTCCACAATTTCATCACCCGTTATTTTATGTCCGTTAGAGAGCGCTTTTTCCCAGATTGTTCCCAGATTGGCGTCATTTTTGTAAAATAAAATCTTTGGCTGGGTTGTTCCTATATCCAAACTTGCCTCCGAGAAATACTTTTGGTCTATGGTTGAAGCCGTGACCGAGATGTTGTTTGAGTTGTCCAGGTAATCATTCATATAAATAAAAGAATTTTTACCATAACCTGAAGCTTCTTGGTCATTATTGTAATCCTGTTTCCAAGCGTAAGTCATATTTTTTGAATCAACAAAAGTAGAACCGCTTTTTATTTCCGGCATAGCCACCACTTTCACTTCACTGTCCGGTGTCGGCATTGCCTTGCCCCTATAAAAAGGCGGAACATACGAGTCATTTGCCTGCCAGAGTAGCACCATAATAGCGGGCCTTATTATTATTCTTATATCTACTGCGCCGTCCGGCAAAGAAATCATAGCCACGACACTTGTTTCCGAGCCGGCGGCCGGGGCGTTTATCAAGAAAGATTTTCTACCAATCCCCGACAAAGAATTTTTACCGTCTACCGACCACGATATCAAAACATTGTCCAAATTATAGGCGTAACTACTCAAATTAATGTCTACATTTTCATTTGGAGCCGGATTTTCAGGCGCTATATTCACTAAAATACTACTAGACGAGGCGGCGTTGGTCTTTAACGGTAAAATAATTCCCATTACCATAAATCCCGTAATTAAAAATATAAATAAAAATTTTAACCTCATATTTCAATTATATCATTTACTAAGGTCTAACGCCTAGATCTAATGCCTGCTTCATTGTTTTCCTGCCATATCGGCCGCTTCATGTTCTTCCTTGGCTTTTCTGTTGGATAATATCTGAGAAGGATCGGAAGTAATGATCTGGTCTTCGGTGTAAGAAGCGATGGTTTTTATGGCGATATGTTTTAAGCCGGCGAAGAATATCCCTTCTCCGACATTTGACTCCAAAAGCAGATATTTTTCTTCATCTGTGAGGTTGAAAGTTTTTTGCAACAAATCAATCGTGGTCGGGGACTGCTTCAAAAGCAGTTGAATGGAGGAGTTGGTGATAATCGGAACTCCGTAAGGAGAGTTCAAAAAATCAGCCGCGTCCTGGGTGATAGTAGAAAGGCCCAAGTAATATTTTCTGCCTCTTTTGGCGATAGAGTACAAAAATGACGCCGTATCCTCGGACTTCATCATCCACCACGCCTCGTCTACCACCATCAGACGCTTTTTCAGATTTTTGCGGATGGCATTCCAGATGTAATGCATGATAATATACATTGCCACCGGCTTTAATTCGTCTTCCATATCCCGGACCGAAAACACGATGAATTTTTTATTAATATCCACATTGGACGGCCGGTTTAAGAATGTTGCCCAGGAACCTTTTGTGTATTTTACCAGTCTTTGCACAACCGAATCGCTTCCATCCATTCCCGAAAGCACCATTTCAAAATCGGAAAGGAGCGGTGGCTCAATATTTGAAAAGTCGGATTCCGGAGTGATATCTTTTATGGCATATGTCTCCGAAATAGCCCGATCAACCATTGAGTCCTCTTCCGGGGTTAGGCCACCCAACATCAATCTGAACAATCCGACCAGATTAATGATATTTGAACGCAAAACATCTTCGGCGGTTTCATCCTCGCGTGGCATCGGCAAGTCAAAAGGGTTAATGTGGTGGTCGGATGAAAGAGAAATACTGAAATATCTTCCACCGACGGCTTCCGCCAGAAATTCATATTCTTTTTCCGGGTCTATCACAATAACATCCACATCAAACATCAAAGACCTTAGTATCTCCAATTTTGTCGCGTAGGATTTCCCGGCGCCCGCCTTGGCAAAGGTCACCGAGTTGTAATTTTCCAATGAAAATCGGTCAAAAATAACCAAACTGGAATTATGCCGATTGATACCGTAAAGTATTCCTCGGCTGGAAGTCAGGTCAAAAGATATGAACGGGAATATACTGGAAAGCGGTTCCGAGTTTAGTTTTTGATGGATATTTAATAAGTCCGTATTTATCGGGAGAACGCTTTTAAACCCTTCTTCTTGCTGAAAAAGCGCCGGTTTGATGTATATAAGTTTTGATTCCAGCATTGATTTTATCTCACTTTCAATTTTGAAAAGCTCCAGTTCGTTGTCCGCGTAAATTGTAATGTAAACACCAACATCAAACATTTTTTCCTGCGCTTGTATCAAATTGTCGCGAAGCCCTTCCAGATCTTGATAGGCGGTGTCCAGCATCGGGTCGCGCACCATTCCCTTGCCTTCGCGTACATTTATTTGGCTCTGCACCTCCGCGACTTTTTTCTGAAATTGCCGGAGCATCAGCGAGGTGTCTATCGGATGAATAAAAATTGAGATATCAAAAACTTTATCCAGATTGATTATCGGAGAAAACCAATTATCGGTCAGAAATCGCGGATAAGATATTATAAAAAAAGTCCGGGCGATTTTCTCACCCAGGTTGATGGACTTCGATTCGATCCTTAGCGCCGATGGCGCAATGACATCCTGCAGTTCCAGATTAGCGGATTCATAAATTTCTTCCGGCAAAACCGCCAGGATAGAGGTTTGCGTTTCCGGCGCAGAAACCGCATTTTGTTTTTTGAATAATTTTTTGAAAAAATCCATCATATATTTATTCCAACCTTATCTTTCCTTCTACCGCCCCCGGATTGAAGACCTTATAAAACACTTCCACGACTTCCTCAGTGCCCAGCTGGGCCGAATTGATGCCACAGCGCCCGAGTCCTTGCTGGATGACCAACACTCTTTCTTCCAACTGCGACCTCTTTTCTTCAAAGTCCACCTGTTTTGCCAGCCGCGCCTCTTCCTTACTTTTTCCGGAAAACATCCTCCCAAATATTCCGGAATCCGACTTCAAGATGGTGTGCGTGTAAGGGACCACCACAAAGAAACTTTTTGTCATTATGCTGACCGATTCGGTAAAATTTCTGATGAATTCTATGTATTCCCTGGTTTGTAGTTTAAGCAAGGGCTCGTTTTGCACCTTAATTCTGTCTTCCAGAAGCAAAAGGTAGGGTCGAATATCCAGCTTTCTGGATTGGACCGATATTTGCACGGAAAAATCAAGTGTGTTGAGGAAATTCTGGAATTCCATTATGGTGGCTTTCTGTTCGTCGATAGATTTCAGGGAGAGATTTATTGAGTTGGCCAACACGATGGCGCGCAGGTCGCCGTTTTTTAGCACGACGACTCCATCCCGTACCTCCTTAATCGGTATAAATTCTTGTGTTGCTTTTGCTTTTAGTGCCATAAATGTCTAGTTGAAAGTTATAAAGTTCTTAAAGTTATAAAGTTGCATTGAATTTTTATTATATTTACTTGATAAACTTTTTACTTGATGACTTTATAACTCATTTTTATGCCTACTCAAATCAAGCACATCCAAACTCCAGGCCAAATCTCTAAGTTTGCTCCCGTTTAATCCTTCCTCCGACATCATTCTGATTTTAATTTCATCCTTGGATGCGGGCGGCCGCTTCGTTTTGTCTTTCTCTTTGTCCTTTTTCCAAATATAAAGTTTGTTTTGCGTAAAATATTTGAATCCCGCCCCAATCATATTAACGAAGGGCTTATTATTGGGGCGGTAAAAAGTGAGCAACAAAGAAAAACCGGCAATAATCAGAATCGGTATGGTTCCCAGAATGAGCCCCAGCAATTTATAAATAATAAAGCACAACCCAGCCCCGCCCGCCAGATAAACAAATTCCCTGAAAGTAAAAGGGCCGAAAATTTTGTCTTCTATGTCTAAAAATTGTGGAACTTTGAATTGCATATTCTTATTCAGGCACTTCCCTATAAGGATCCAAGCGCGGCTTGTCGGTTTGCGTGTTTACAGGAGATGAGACACCTGTTTTTGTAATATTTTCCAAAGTGTGCTCGGTTTTTACCGATGGAATTTGGAAAGGACCGGATAATTTTCGCGCCAATATCTGGTGTATTTCGCTTTTTTCTCTCCCGTTTGTTATTTCAATCCCGGCTGATTTCAATACTTGGGTGTTTGTTTTTTCCTCTTTGGTGGTGTCGTGTCTATTTCCCTCTTGAGGGGTGGCTTGTAGAGACAGAGTGGATGGATTCTGTCCACCTCTCCCTGCCGGGTACTCCTCAAGAGGAGAATTTTTCCCAGACATTTTTTTTCGTTCGGTAATTTTAATCAATTCTTCCTTTATCTTTGAGAAAACCTCCTTATTCATTTCCACCACCAACTCGTTCGCTTCCGCTCTGGAAACTTTCATCCTATTTTCCAGTTCCTTCGGGTAATCCTGGGAAGATACAAGCCCGCAAAGCAAGAGTTCCGTTTCAATCTCCAAATCATTTAGTTGCTCAAAGCTGTATCCCTTTGTTTCTCTCATTTTAAGAATAGCCGCTTGCCACGGAACGGTGGCAATGGCACCAAGCGTGTCTTCGGACAACTGCGCTTTAGCCCTCTCAATTTTTATTTGCAATAAATCTATTGTATCCTGCATTTTTTTGTTTTTTACTTTATGAACTTTATAACTACAATATTATACGGTGAATTTGCTTTTTATGTCCGTGATTGTCCGTGGTTTGACCGGCGCATTTGTTTGATTTTGACCCTCCCCAACCCCTCTCTTCGTAGGGCGGGAGGATTCCTCTCCCCCTACTAAGGGGGAGCCAGAGGGGGTCTGTGTTTCCCTCTCTTCCAGAAAATTGGAATAATCTCCGCCGGAGAGAATGAAATCAATCGTTTGGTCCGGCTTCGGGCTTTTATCTTTTCCGCTCCTTTTTATATTTTCAGTTATCGCGCTGTCTATCGGCTCAAATATCTTTTCAAAGATTTCCCCGGATATTTTTTCGGCCTCTTCCCGGCTGGTGCCCACCTCGTCTTCAATATCTCTCGGGTATGCGTCCTCGTCTACCAAGCCGAGCAGGAAAGAAGCCGTTTCCAACTGCAAGGTCTCTATTTCATCTTCATCCAGCAGGTATTTCTTGCCGATTTCTTCAGATATTTTTTCCCAATTAGAAAGTTCAACGGCTTCCCGTACTTCTTTTGGCAGGGCCAACATTTCTTCTTTTATAATTGCTTTTGATTTTTCAGTTATCATAAATTTATGTTGAATGGTCTTCCCCTGGAGTTGCTATTTTTGACTCCATAATTATTTCATACTTTGCTTGTTTGTTGGCCGATCCCTTGTACCATCTTCCTGTTCTTTTAGCAAAAGCAGTCGTCCTTCTCCTGCTCTCAAGTTCTTTTTTGTTTTTTAGTTCTGTGATTATGCCATTATTAGAATTTGACAAACTTTTGATAGTTTCACCATTCTGTGTTGGCCCCGTAAAGGTTCTTGCGGCAGAGCCAGCGCCCAGTTTCCCCGCGGCCAGAGTTGCCACCCCTCCTGATTTTATAGTCTTTTTTACAGCTAATAGTTCTTTAATTTCATTGGTAATCCTTCTTTTTTCTACTGGGTCTGTTTCGTCTCTTTTGTCTTGTCTTTTATCTTTTATTGCTTCATCTAATGTATGAAAATCTCCGGCAACCTTATTTAACATTACTTGCAAGTCCATTTCCTTAGCTCTTATCTTTTTGCTTATACTTTCATCATCTCTAACCTTGAGCATATTTGCCCTCTTTTGTCTTTTTTCCACTTTATCTTTCCTTGCTTGTTCTCTTCCGCCCTTCTGTGCCTGGCCGATATTAAGGCCAGTCATTCTAGCCAATCCGCCACCGGCGCGAAGGTCAAAACTGCTCCTTTGCGCCAATGCGCCCGCATATGTCAGCCCGCTGGCAATCCTATTGGCTCCCAATCCTCTTGCTCCCTTGCCTATCCAACTATCTTTCTTCGCGAGCCAGTTTACCCCCGAAGCTGTTTTATTAGCAAGGGTTCCCCCTACGCCTCCAATTCCGGCCCTGAGCGCGAACCCTGCTCCGCCGGTCGCGGCTCCCAAGGCAAGCCCTCCGGCAACACCCGCCACCATTTTTCCTCCTTTTATAATAGCTTCCCCGAACGTCCCAGAGCCCTTTTTGGCGAATTCAGTTGCCTTCAGAAGCAGAATCAAAACCACCATGGCCGGAATTATTATACTCAAAAGTGTCCGCACCATCCCTTCTCCCTTTAGGGAGTCGGTAAACATGTTTTTCCCTTCGCTTTCCCCCAGCAATAAGAATATGAAGTAAAGGAAAAACATGAAAATCGGCGCCATAAATGACACCGTAAGCAGGCGCTTAGACCAAGCCCCCCACCCCAAGTATTCAATACCAGCTAGTTTTGGTACGGCAAAAGACATAAAAGCAAAGGGCGAAAAAATGATTAATACAAAAAGTTCAATCAACCGGCCTAGAAAAGCCAAAGCTGAAATAAATAAAGCGTAGGCGGCAAAGAGCATAATCGCTCCGGCTATCACAGTGATTCCGATCAAGGTGCCAGTTGAAACCGGCTCCTTTATGGGGGGCCGTCCCGGTATTCTTATTTCTTTGGCCTCGGTGAAGAATTTGTTATCCAGTTTATATACCGGGTTGAAAGATTGGGTCAGTCCCCCGGCCAGGTCTTTTTGTCCAGTGGCATAATCAATCAGCTGTTCCGCCTTGTTGGGATTTTTTTCATCAACCGTATTAAGCTTATTGTAAAAAATTAATGCCAAGATATTTGAAGAATCAATGACCATGTGGGTGAAAAACATGGAAAAGTTTATGAGCAAGGCGATGATTATAACCTTGGCTATCATTTTTTTTGCCTCACTTCCACCTAGATCTAGAATAATTTTGATGGCTATAAAAAGCAGGATGAGAATGAAGAAAATATTTGAAAGGTCCCGCACCACTCCCCAGGCATGGGAGACGAAATCCGACTTGAGTAGCTCGGGGCCCAGGGTGATTTTTATGAAGTAGTTGAAAAAAGAAGCAGCGATAGCCAGCAACCAAGCTCCAAGTGTATAGAAAGTCCAATAAACGAACTGCAATATGCATCCTACAAAACTGCCCCCACCAACGGGGGTGACATTGCATGAGTTCTTGGAAAGATTTACTGCTGCGTCAAATGGCGACTGGTTAGCTGATATTGTCGCATTTGCCGCTGCTTGTTCTGCCGCCGTCCTCCAGACATTTCCATTTCCCGCGGGAGTTAAACATTCTGTTTCAGTTGTGGCGCTGGTAGAAAATCCCTTTGAGTCAAAACACATTTTCTTTGAAGGGTCTCGTTGTCGTGAAGCCGTTAAAGCGGCCGCAGCTTCTGCCGAAGTCCACCAATGATGGTCAGCGCCCCTGCTTTTGCAATCTGTCTCATCTGTGACTCCTGAAACAAAGAAAAAATCTCCATCATAGCAAGCCCTTTTTACTTCTTGCGCGCTTACATTTTGTACCGAGATAAAAAATCCGGCTGCGATTATCAGTATTAATCCCAGTACTAAAATTTTACTTTTAGTTTTTATTCTTGATTTACTTTTTTCTTTTATAACCTTTTTCATTTTTATATAACTTAATCAAAAATTTAGTACGGGACAAGAATGTAAGGCAGAAACTTTTTCATATTTTATGGTTGAACCGGCGCCACCCAAGGGCGTCTTGTGTCGGTATTTTGACCGAGGGCGTCCCATGTTGGCGTTGATACTTCACCGGCGGCATACAATACGTCAAAAATAGTATTTGACGGTTTGTGGTAGAGGATATCACAAGCAATCTGTCCGACCGGAGATGAGCATTGTTCTCCAAAATCCTTGCGAGATAAACCCCATCCCGCATCACGATTTTTCCATGCCACCGCATTTAACAGCGCCCCCAGTTCGGCGTCTTGTACAATCGCTCCGTATTTTGCCCGTTCGGCTTGAACATCCGAAAGGAGAGATAGTGGTTGCATACCGTCACCCGGTAGCGGGGTTACGCTTGTATCTATGTCATCGCCAACAGTATTTATCATATCACCAAAGAAAATAAAGTCATCCAGGGTCTGGTCTTCCTGGGGCGGATAAATTTTATTACCCAAAGCATTTAATCCTTTTTGCAGGAAATGATTTAAGAAGGCATCCAAAATAGTTGCAATACTTGCCTGTATAGAACCTGAAACAGTACCAAGCTCTGCCTGACGGGTATTTGAACCCAGCGCCTCCATTATTGTGCCGGCTACCACCGAACCCGGAGTGGTAGCCACTAGGCCGCCCGGGCAGGTATTTTTTTGTTTCCAGACGTGTTCCGCGGCTTGTATACCGGCACTATATAGTATGTCGTAAGTTGGACTTTTTTTTGCCGCCTCAAAATCGTATGGGTGATCTTTTAGATATTGGTTATAGTTGAAACTCGGCTGCAGAAATTCATTTTTACCGTTGTTGTAGAGGGGATTTGATGGACAAGTTTTTGGCGACAAAAATCCCATCCCTTGCTGTAAGGTTGTCTGCACTTTTTGCGTAGCGGTTTGGCTCGTTCCCTGGACGCGTCTGGCCAATTCTTCGGTTGCGAGCATCTGGAACCCCAGATAATTATTTTGTTGATACTGCGTATTAATCAAAAAGCCGTTCCATCCGCCGACATTGAAGTCGTTTCTAAAACTATCCAAAAAAATAGGATCGTTAATAACCTTACTCAAACTGTACTGGGTATTGTCAGCCAGTTGTCTTTGATAAGCGCCTATTGCGTTTAAAGCAAAATCTTTACCGAAGGGATATCTTAACTGGTCATAGCCGAACATATCCACCAAGTTCCTAATTTCATATTTTGCTATGTCTTTAAAGAAAGAATCGGGATTTTCCAGATAAAGCGGATTCCCGTGAAAGCCGCTGTTAATCCAATTAACGGTATTTTGGGTCATTTGTTGTAATAAACTCCTGGCTATATGTATCATGTACTGCTTGACGATTTCTATAGCTATCTTCTTAAGTTGTGCACCCAAATTGGCTAAATCTATTACCGGCCAGCCGGTGGCCTCGGCTTGCCTGGGGGTGGCAGATATAAATACGGCTGGAATCAACACGGAAAGAATCATCAGGCCGGAGACAAATTTTTGTATTCTTTTATTTTTAAAAATCATTTGATTATTATTTTTAATTTCCCAATTTTTCCACCCCTTTTTGATTCAGCGTGTCAATATAACTTTGAAGCTCCTCATTATTTTTAGGATATTGACTCATGGCGCTCATAGCGGCCAAAGGGTCTTTATCAATTAATTTTATGTCGGCCAGATTTTCAGCTATCTTTTCAAGCCCATTTATGGTCTGGAGATGGACTGATAAAAAGTATGGTGGAACATTTATTTTAGACATCTCATTTATAATTCCATTAAAATTTTTAATGATAGGATCAAGCTTGTTTAAAACTTCCACATCAATTTCCCCGTCTTCGGTTATAGCTTCTTCTAATATGTCGCCCGCGTTGATATTTATAGCGTGTTTATTAAAAATAGAAGCCAAGGCATTTCCATAAATCTGGATGGAGTTTTTGTCATCGCCGGACGTCTTGAAATCTTTTATGGCGAAAACTTTTCTCGGTACAGAATTACTAACTTCATCCGCGAGAGTACTTCCTAGTTTGTCCACGGTAGCTGCATCTATTACTCCGGCCTGATTTAAGGCGACAACAGTAGAGAAAAATTCTCTGGAAAATTTATCCGTTTCCGTCAAATTTTCGTTATTTTGCTCCGACCAGGTTGGTTCGCTTATGCCCTGCGCGGCTTTCAACTTCTCTATTTCAACAAAGTCCGATGTCCCGTCATCGTTGGTGTTTCTTTTGGTCGGGTCGGTTCCCCACAAAGATTCTTCCCAGTCCAGCACTCCGTCCCCGTCCGTATCCATGTTTACCAGGTCTCCTATTAAGGCATTACTGTAAACCAGCCCTTGATTTTCATTATTATTCAATTCTGGGTTTGTTATATTTTTAAATACCGATGAAGTTTTTGACAAAAAAAGCGCAACAAGAAAAACTATCGCAAAAGCAATCCAAAGCGTTCTTTTGTGTTTTAACCAATCTAATTTAGTTATGGGATAATTATACCCTATTTATTTCTGTCCAGCCAGCCCACACACCTATTTTATGATGGTTTTATAACGCGCTTTAAGCGCAATTATAAATTAGGTGTGCGGGCCAGTAAAATCCAGTCCGTAAGGGATAAATCCTCCGCCCTTTTGTCTTTAAAAACCGCCAAGTTCGTTTTTTCCAAAGAAACAAGGTTTTTCAGGTTGCCGGAGAGTTTTTTTCTCTTGTGCGCAAAGCCCGCTTTTACTATTTTCCAGAATCTTTCTTCATTTACCCCCTCCATACCTCCCCCAAAAGGGGAGGCTCCAAATCTCTCCCTCTCCTTTGGGGAGGGCTGGGCTGGGATTTCAAAATTTTTCCTAGAAATATTTTTTATCAAAATCACCGCCGAGTCTACTTGCGGCGTCGGGGAGAAATATCGCGCCGGCACTTTCATTATCATTTTGGGCTCCCCGTAGGCCTTGACGGAAATAGATAATATACTTTCCTTACCCAATTTTCTGCCATGGCTAGGTTTTGAGTATGAAATATTTTCTCTCCTGCCAAGAATTCTTTCAGCCACCTCTTTCTGGACCATCAACACCATCCGCTCCGGCTGGTTCCGGGCGGTCAGAAATTTTTTTCCGCCCGAGGCGGATCCGCCTTTGGCGGACAAAAACTTTCTAAGTATCGCTCCGGTAATGTTGTAAGGAATGTTGGCGATGATTTTATAGCGAAGCAATTCTAAATTTTTCGAATGGTCTGGCCGGGATAGGGACCCGGAAATCCGAGGACCTGAGAAAAATTTGAGAATTGTTTCGCGAACATCAAAATTCAATACGTCCCCATGAATTAACACAAAAGCATTTGTTTCTATTTCTTTCTCAAACTTTGTTTTCAAAAACTCAAAAAGTTCGCGGTCTTTTTCCACGGCGATGACGAGCCCGGCGCGCTCCAAAAGTTTTTCCGTCAGCTTGCCCCTGCCCGGTCCGATTTCCAAAATTATATCGTCCTTTTTTACTTCTCCCGCCTCAATAATTTTTTTTAAAGCCGGTTCCGATTTTAAAAAATTTTGCCCTAAACTCTTTCTCGGTACAAACTTTTTCTGGGTACGGATTTTTTGAAGATTAAAAAATCCTGAAGTTGCCTCGCCGTCGCTCGGCAAACCCCCTCCAAAAGTTGTATCTTCGACGAGTTTCATATATAAATTGTTTTTACTCCATGCTCGCCTTCTTTTTCTAACAGGCCTGCAGGGATGTCGTTAATAAATTCCGAGGGAGCATTTATGTTGCGCGCTCCGAAAATGGTGCGGAAGTTGGCAAAAGACAAAAACAACTTTTCTTTTGCGCGCGTGAGCGCCACATAGAAAAGCCGGCGTTCCTCTTCCTGCGCCTCGCCGTAGCCACCGGCGGAGGCAGGGCTGTCTTCATTTCTTCGCTCGTGGGGGAAAAGTCTGTCTTCCAGGCCGGCAACAAAAACATATTTGAATTCAAGCCCCTTGGAAGCGTGCACTGTCATTAACTTCACCCCGTTAGAGGCAAGAGCACGCTGCGGGTCCTCGCGGCCTCTAACGGAACTGGCCGAATTTATTATCAAAGAATCTTGGTCGGAAGCAAGTGATGCGTCCTCCAAAAGCCTTTCAACACCAAGTCCATTTGCCAAGTCGTCATATTTGAGCGCCAGAGTTGCCAGTTCTTTTACATTCTCCAATCTTTCCGTATCTTCTTCCGTGCCTTCTGAAAGCTCCCGTTCAATGCCGGAATGTTTCACCACAAATTTTATTACTCGGCTCGCTTTTTCTGTTTTTACTTTTTCTTTTATTTCTTCCAATACTCCGTAAAAATTATTAATTTTGATTTTTGTTTTTATTGGCAGATTTTCCGTATCATTGGCGAAAATTTTCGCCAAGGTCACTTTGCCGATGCCCCGGGCCGGGAAATTGATTATTCTCTTTATGTCGGACAAACTCTCCGGGTTCAGCGCCGCGCGCAGATAGGCCAAAGTGTCTTTAATTTCTTTTCTTTCAAAAAATTTTACTCCCAAAACCTGGTATGGAATGTTGTGCCGGAGCATCGCCTCCTCAAGCGCGCGCGACTGGAAGTTGGCGCGGTAAAGAACTGCTATTTCGGACAAAATATTCTCGGACTCAGCGCGCATATTCGCCTGCTGGCGAATTGCTATGCTCGGCTCGCCAGCCTGCGCAATGCTTCGCTCGAAAACATTTTGTCCTTCATGGACGGCTTCGGCTGTTTCTAAAATTTTTGCCGCGACGAAATCCGCTTCGTCGGTTTCATCTAGGGCTTCATACAATCCGATTTTTCCTCCGGTCGGGTTATTGGTGAACAGATTCTTGTCCGGTCGGTAGATATTTTTTTTAATAACAACATTCGCGGCTTCCAGAATATTTTTCGTTGACCGGTAATTTTGCTCCAATAAAATTATTTTCGCGTCCGGGTAATCTTTTTCAAAACTTAAAATATTTTTCAAATTTGCCCCGCGCCAGGAATAAATATTCTGATCGGCGTCTCCGACCACGCAGATGTTTTTGTTGTTCTCGGAAAGCAGTTTGGACATCAGATATTGCACTTCGTTGGTGTCCTGGTATTCGTCTACGTGAATGTATTCCCATTTTTCCTGATAAATTTTTCTGATTTCCGTATTGTCTTGGAGCAGTTTGGTCGTTTTCAGGAGCAAGTCGTCAAAATCAAGCGCGTTCTCCTTTGTTTTTCTTTTTTCATACGGACCCCAGATTTGGCTGACGATTCTGCCCAGCGTCCCCTTCTCTCTTTCCGCATAGTCCGCCAGATGCGTGAATTTTCCCTTCTCGCGCGCGATTATGTTTTTTATCCTTTTCGGGTCGTATTGTTTCAGGTCCAGACCGAGCTCTTTTTCTATTTCTTTTATCATTGAAGTTGAATCCCCTTCGTCCAAAATGGTGAAATATTTGGTCAGCCCGAGCAGCCGGGCATTTTCCTTGATAATATGGACCCCCAAAGAATGAAAAGTGCTGATAAATGGAATTCTGTCCTGTCCTTTTGCGTTCTTTTCTATTTCCGAGACAATTCTCTCCCGCATTTCCTTGGCCGCCTTGTTGGTAAAAGTTACGGCCAAAATTTTCTCCGGCGCCACCCCGTTTTTGATTAGATTTACAATTCGGTGCGTTATTGTTTTGGTTTTTCCCGCGCCCGCGCCGGCCACAATAAGAAGCGGACCCTTCATATGAAGCGCCGCTTCCTTTTGTTCGTTATTTAAGCCGCTTAAGTGATGTGCGTTGTCGGTCACCACTCCAAATATACCCCAACACCTATTTTAAATCAAAAAAAAGTGTGCGGGTATAACATGCTTGCTTGCATGGGAAGTCGTATTATCTTCGCAGGAGAGTAATGCTGTCAAGCGAGCCTTGTGTCGCCATTACTTTTTGTGAAGCGCGGATAATATATTTCTCCAGAGTTTCGGCTCTTCGGAACAACCCCCCACCCTTGGGTTTAAGCCCGGTTACTTCCTGTAATCTGCGCAGATGCCCAACCATAAATCTCCAACCAGAGTCGTCTGCAAAATTTTTATCTGCCAAAATATCTTTTGCCTTTAATAATTTTAAGGTATTCCAGTGTTCCAAAGTATCCGGCGGGAATATGTGTCTCAGATTGTTTTCATTCACTTTATATACTTCTATTAACGATTGGTCGTCAAGATGAAAAGGATTGTGAGCAAATTCAGGATGGGTTTGCAATATGTGGTCGGATACTTCAATTCTGGTCCCGCCCTGGGGTGAGACGGTTTCTACGGGCTGGCGCTCCAAGTCCATATCCGCCACGATCCTTGCCCTGATTGCTTCTTCAGCGGCAGGGGCTTCCGGAATAATTTCATGTTCAGTCGGCAAATCAACGGCGGACGGCGTTTCAACCGAATGGGTTTGTTCAAATTTTACATTATGCCAAGGGTCATTTGCCGGACCCTTCGGATGGTAAAAGGATGAACCCGGTTTTTCCGTGGCGATGGAAGCGATCGAAGGTTTTGCATTCTCGCTCAATACTCCGCTTTTGTCGCTGTCAAACATTTTTCCCCCATATTTTTCAACATCTTGGCCCGTAGCTGCATCATGAAATACTATTTTATCAAGTTTTTCATCATATCTCAAACTTGAACCTTCCCGTATCAGTGCGCTTTCGTCTGAATTATTTGGATCATAAAATCCGAATTCTTTTGCAGCTTCTATGGCATTAGGACCTTTCAAGAAATCCTGTACTGACTCGGGTGCTTTGGAAACGTCCGGATACTGCGCCCGTAACTGCGCCCTTAAGTCCCGGACTCCTTGCAGCCCGCCCTTGCCTTTTATCAAACGTTATTGTTAATTTTTCCGCGCCTACTTCGGTTCCGAGAGCGGAGGGTTCAGGTGTAGGCGGGGGCGTTAGTTCGGCGGGAGGAACAACAGGAGCAACTGCTTCTGGTGTAGTGTCTGGCGTAGGTGGCGGAGTTGATTCAGACACAAGTGGAACAAAGGGATCTCTGCGAGGTGCGCCGGAAAATAATGCAGGTTCGGGTACAGGAATTTGAGCACCGGCAGGTTCAGGTGTAGTAGGTGGCGTGGTGTCTGGAGTTTCTGCAACATCTGGCGCAGCAGACGGTGCAACCGGGACTTCTGTCATAGGCGCAGATTCTGGCGCAGGTACAGTGATATGTCCTCCGGTAGTAATATCGGCAGGAGCATCAGATGAGGAAAGTGCATGCGATAATGCACCCCATATTTTTTCTACCGACAAAATCAATGTTTCAACTTGTAATGCCCCTACAACGGCTTTTCCGGCAGTCTGAGAGTAACGCAAACCCATCGCAAGTTCGTCCACAGTGCCGTATTGCGTGATAATACGGTCATAGTCTTCCAAACTTTTTCTTTGTCTCTTTACAAGTTGCTCTTTTTGGCTTTCTTTTTGTTCAACTGAAAGTTTTGGGTCCCCTTCTATTGCTTCTATGTTTTTATTAAGTCTAGAAATTGCACCCATAAGGTCGTTTTTTACTATCCTTTGAATGAAATTGTTTGTGGTACTTGGATTTTCAAGCCTCTTTTGCAAATCTTTCGGCATTTGCATTAAGTATGCGTCCTTTAATGCTTCGGCGTTTGAAACTTTTTCACCTCCTGTCTTACCTTCTTTTATCAGGGCATTATTGTATATAGCCATAGCCTCTTCTTGTGCCCTCTCTATGTCCTGTTGATCCTGTAGGCTTAATCCAGTATACCAATCCACTTGTTCTTCATGACTTTTTCCAACCATAGCCATATCTTTTCGCCCGATTCTAGTTTTTTCTATAACTTCCTCATTTTTCAGACGCACTTCTTTTCCTAATTCAGACGCGAAGGCGGTTGCCATTCCGGCCGCCATTACAACACGCGGGATAGAACTTGGCGAAAGTCCGGTTGCATCCGCTACTAATCTTCCGTATCTTAAAACATTTCCAGAAAAAGCGCCGATATTTGCTACTATATATTGTGTTTGACCGCTGATATTCAATCCTCGTCTTTTGCCTTTAATATTTAATCCAAGCTTAGTATCAACGAAAACTCCTTGGTCCTTGGCTTTTTTAAGAGCCTCTGCGCCACGATGTATAAAATAGTCTCGCGCTTCTATACAAAATCTCCCAGCAGTTCCTTTTTTGTCAATCTTTTTCAGCCTTAGCGCTTTATTAAGAGCGCCGACCAGAAGGTCGTCTTTCATTTTTTCAACCTTGAAGCCAATAGTATTTAGTCCCCAACCAATCTTTTCTTTATCTGCTTCCGGAAGTTTTTCAATTTCCTTTTCTGCTTCTTTTTGGGTTACATGGTCCGGATTATTTGGAAGGATTTTTGCGACAACTTTTTCCGTTCCCTCGCTTTTTTGGCCGAAAGAATCCCACTGTTTTCCCTGTTCTTCTTTTATTCTCCGATAATCGTCAGCTTCCGCCCTTCTGTTACTTTTTCTGTCATCTTCTATTTCTTTTTTTCTCAACTCAGCCAGAGCGGCCTTTGCTGCTGTTCGTTCCGCGGCAAATTTTTCCGCCAACCTTAAACTCTCGGCTTCGTTTAAACGTTCCTGTTCGGCTTTTGCGGCGGCTAACCTCTTTTGTATTTCTTCCAATGTAGGTTCGGTCATGTTTTTATTATATAGTTTTTATATTTTTACTGCCAATTTTCACCAAAAGATTCCTTTATTATACACCTTTTTTATTATTTCGTCAAATTCCAAGGCCCAAACAGTTTTCCACATATGGCTCCGGTCGGATTGACTATTGGTCCTTTTTGGGCTATCCTATGGGAAGTTCCGAAAAGAGGCACGGTATGAGTTGACTGACAAGAAAGAACCGACAGTAACATCGTGAGAACCTTTGTTTGCAGTGCTATTTTGGTCGTGCTGTAACTCTATCCTTGTCTTAAAAGGGCAGAAAAGGAACTCTTGCGATATTTAGTTTGTTTTATAAAACCTCCAACTAAAACAGTTAGCAAAATATTGAGATCTGCCTTATCCTTTTTCCTGTTGTTTGGGACCCTTTTTGTGCCTCTACGGACGGTGGAAGCAGGCTTTTTTTCTTCTGTTTTTGGCGACTCTGCCTATATCAAGAACGCTGATCCTGTAACGGAAAATTCGGTTCCGGCCGCCAATAATTTACAAAATATCACACTCCTTCAGGCTAATGTCTCTTCTGCCTTGATTCTGGAAGATAAAGATATTAAAAATAGTAAAAAAGAGGGTGCCGACAAGAGTATTGATACTAATCTTAACATCAATATTGTTTCTGACACCTCTCTTCAGCCCGCAACCGGCCCGATGGGCGTATTTGACGGCAAGGGCACCCCTGATTTTACCGTTGAGGACATGAGTGTCTATGTTGTCAGGAAGGGGGACTCCGTTTCCCAGATAGCTGACATGTTCGGCGTTTCAACTAACACGATTCTATGGGCGAATGACATGAAAAAGAGCGACAAGCTGGCCGAAGGCGACACTCTGCTTATATTACCCATATCCGGCATCCAACACACGGTAGTCAAAGGTGAAACTCTGGCAAACATTGCCAAACGCTACAAAGTAGATACCCTGACCATTACCAGTTTCAACGGAATTGACGCTGACGCCAAGCTGGCCATCGGCGACGAGCTGATAATTCCGGATGCCGAAATGCCGACCGACGACATTCCGAGTTCCACACCGAAGAAAAGCAACACGATTCAAAGCACGCTAAAAAATATTGCCGGCTATTTTATAAATCCGGTTCCCGAATTTAAACGAAAGAGCCAAGGTCTGCACGGTCCCGGCATGCGCGGGATTGATTTGGCGGCTCCGACCGGAACCCGTATTCTGGCTTCGGCGCCCGGAACGGTAATCTTCGCTCGCCTCGGGTATAATGGTGGATATGGCAACATGGTTACAATCCAGCATCCTAACGGCACCAAAACTCTCTATGCGCATATGTCCAGAATAGCGACGAAAGTCGGCGCGCGGGTTGAACGGGGAGAACTAATCGGCTACGTGGGTTCCACCGGGCGCTCTACCGGCCCGCATCTGCATTTTGAAGTCTTTGGCGCCAGAAATCCCGGCGCCGATTGGAGTTGGGCTCATCAGTAAAAAAACCCTTTCTTCTTTTTTTACTCAATTAAAACCAAAGCCAGCATTGCCAGGACTCCGGCGATGACCATGAGAAATTGCAAGGCGGAATATTTTAATTTTTTTGTTTTCTGAAGCTCGGGAATCAAGTCGGCAACCGCGATATAAATAAAGCCTCCGGCGGCAATCGGCAGGACCCAGAGGGTAAAGGCCTCCGCCAATCCTCCGAATAACAGAGCGATAGCCACTCCCAAAATAGCTGTCAATGCCGAAAAAAAATTCAGCCACAAAGCCCTTTTTCTGTCGTAGCCGGAATGAAGCAGAACCGCAAAATCCCCTATTTCCTGGGGAATTTCGTGCAAAACCACTGCTATTGTTGTCGCAATTCCGATTGGAATACTGACCAAAAAACTAACGCCGATGATTACTCCGTCTATCAGATTGTGAAAACCGTCGGTAAAAAGCAGCAATCTTCCCACTGGGTGTATTTGTGTTTCTTCTTTGTCTTCTCCGTGGTGGTGCCAGTGCAGGAATTTTTCTATTATAAAAAATACAAGGATGCCGGATATTGTCAAAAGACCCACAACGGCCGGACTAAAAGAACTTTCAAAGGCCTCCGGAATTAAATGAATGAACGCGTCGCCCAAAAGCGCGCCGACCGCCAGGCTGATAAACAAACTGACATATTTTTTTACAACTTCTTCCTTGAGCGAAATGGAAAAGACCCCTATCAGGGAAACCATGCTTACTATTATTACGCTCACGAAGGCATATATATAAATCGTTATCATGTGTGCTTATCGTATACCAAATAAAAATTATTTGCAAAATTTTGCCATAAAAAGCGATGGGCGGGTCGTCGGAAGATATTCTTTCCGACGCCCGCCCTTGATCAGCCAGCCAGCGCGTAGATCGCCACACCAGCCAGGATCCCAGCGACCGCGAGGGCCGCGAATGCAACAACGAGCAGAACCCTCTTTGCCACCGTCCACGATTTGGACGGCGGTTTCAGTGGGGGGGTTTCTTGCCCCCCTCCGGACAACGACGTTGCCATGGTGCCTCCTTTCGTTTTTGATACTACAATAAAAAAACTTTTTGTCAAATGAAGTAGAATATTTATCTTTTTTATGTTAAGATAATTCAGTTTTTAAGCCATAACGGGCCGTAGTATACCGGTAGTACAAGTGCTTTGGGAGCATTTAGACTGGGTTCAATTCCCAGCGGCCCGACAAGTTGAAGCCCAAGCGGGCCTGCCCGCCGAAGCTTTAGCGAAGGCGGGATTAGTTTAATGGTAAAATAACAGTTTTCCAAACTGTGGACAGGGGTTCGATTCCCCTATCCCGCACACTATAAAACAATATCTCTTACCACTTTTACCCTGGCTTTCTTGCTTTTTAAATCCAAAAAGACAACCAAAAGATCAACTTGCCATTCTTTTTCTTCCGCTATTTTCTTAGACAAAAGGTAGGTTTGAATGGCGCGCGACAGTCGTTTCAGTTTCCAGGGGTGCATATTATCTTCTGGTCTACCAAGGGATGTTTCATGTGGAACGTTCTGAGATATGTTAAAGGAAGAAACACTTTTAACCTCAACAAAGTATATTTTATCGGCCTTTTCGGCAATTATGTCTATTTCCCCCCATTTTTTAGTGTAATTCCTGTCTAAAATTAAAAAACCCCGTTTCACGAGAAACCTTACAGCGATATTTTCTCCAATTTCCCCGGTCTTTTGTGTTTCCGATGTAAATACTTTTGGCATTTTAAGTAGTTTTTAAAGTTTATAAAGTAGAAAGTTATAAAGTTGGGTTAACGAATATTTTACTTTAAGAACTTTATGAACTTGATAACTTTTAACCATGCAGTGTTTCACGTGAAACCTTTTTAGTCAATTTGATGTCTTTTATAAAAATATCCTTATTTCACAACGTATTTTAGACAAAATAGCTCGCAAAACACTATCTTAAAAAATGTCCTTTATAAACATTACTAACATAGTTATCCACATTTTTAAATAAAATCCTTATATTTAATAAGCAACGAGGTGGTGTTATAAAGGACATATGTTGGTGCGGCCAGGGAGAATCGAACTCCCGCCAACTGATTGGCAACCAGTTGTTCTGCCACTAAACCATGACCGCAATTTTTTTATTCTTCTTTTTTAAAAAAGCTTATCTATTATATTATTTTTAAACAATTAATGCAATTGTAGAATCAGTTTGTAAAATAAAGGTTATTTGCCATTTATATTTAAATAGTGTAAAGTATATACATTATTAAGTAATTTTTGCGCCCGTGGTGAAATGGATATCACAACGGTCTTCGGAACCGTCGTTGCGAGTTCGAGTCTTGCCGGGCGCACAAAAGTTCAATGGAAAACATCAACAGTTTAATAAAAAAAATACCCAAAGAAGTTTCACATGTAACAGACACACTTGAAAAAGCGGGTTTTGAGGCATATCTGGTCGGCGGATGCGTCCGCGACCTTGTAATGGGAACAGAACCTAAGGACTGGGATGTCGCAACCAATGCCAAACCGGAGGAAATTATCTCCCTGTTTAAAAAGACAGTATATGAGAATGCCTTTGGAACAGTCGCTGTTATTCAGGAAGATGTTTCACAAGAAACATTAAGAGTCGTTGAGGTTACCCCCTATAGAATTGAGGCAAAATATAGCGATTTTAGACATCCGGATGAGGTAAAGTTCAGCGACAAGCTGGAAGACGACCTTAAAAGACGTGATTTCACTATTAATGCCCTCGCATTGAACTCTTCCGCCAAAGGCGGATCCACCTCAGGCGGAAAAGGACAGATAGTTGACCTTTTCGGGGGCATAAAGGACATCCAAGATAAAACGTTAAAAGCAGTAGGCAATCCGGATGACCGGTTTACCGAGGATGCGCTCCGCATGCTGCGGGCTGTCCGTTTGGCTTGCCAACTTAACTTTTCTGTGTCGTATGAAACAACCGAAAGTATTTTAAAAAATGCCGACTTGCTCCAAAAAATATCCTTTGAGCGGATTCGGGACGAGTTTGTAAAAATAATCATGTCGGACAATCCAGCCAGCGGAATTGTTATGTTGCAGAAGCTCGGCTTGCTGAAAAATACCATTCCGGAGCTTCTGGAAGGGGTGGGTTGCGAACAACTGGGGGAGCATATCTATGACGTTTGGGAGCATTTACTCCATGCCGTCCAGCATGCGGCGGACAAGAAATGGCCTTTAGAAATAAGGTTATCGGCGCTTTTTCACGATATCGGGAAGCCGAGAAGTAGAAGAAATGCTAATTCTTCGTCGGATATGCAAAATCTCGCCGCTTTACCCGCAAGCGGGCTCCGACACGGACTCGATTTTGCACATCCGGCTCCGAAAATAAATTCAAAAAAGAAATACACATTCTACGGCCACGAGGTTATCGGCGCGCGGATGGCGAAAAAAATAATGGAACGGCTCCGGTTCTCGAAAAAGGAGACCGAACTGGTGGAAAAGCTTGTCCGTAACCATATGTTCTTCTCCGACACGGAGTTAATTACGCTCTCGGCCGTGCGGAGGATCATCACTAAAGTCAGTGTGGAGAATATCTGGCTCTTAATGAATGTCCGTGAATGTGATCGGGTGGGAATGAAGAAAAAAGAAGTGCCCTACCGCCTGCGCAAGTATTTCGCGATGATTGAAGAGGCCTTGCGGGACCCGATTTCCGTCGGCCAACTGAAAATTGACGGAGAATTTATGATAAAAGAACTAGAGATTAAGCCGGGACCGAGGATGGGATGGATTTTGCACGCGCTTTTGGAAGAAATCCTGGACGCTCCGGAGAAAAATACAGTAGAGCATCTCTCGGAACTGACGAAATCGCTCAATGTGCTGGGCGATGCGGAGCTCCGGACCCTGGGCGAGCGCGGAAAAGAGAAAAAAGAAAGTTTAGAAGAGCAAGAGATTGAGAAGTTGCATACTAAACACGGAGTAAGAAAAAATAGTACATGATTAAACAATGTATTCAGTTTTTAAGATAAATTTTAAGAAAGGATTTACTCTCATAGAACTCTTGGTTGTTGTGGCAATCATTGGAGTGTTGGCTAGTGTGGTTTTGGCTTCTCTTAATTCCGCGCGAGCCAAAGCGCGCGACGCGCGACGCCTTGGCGATATCCGGTCTATAAAAAATGCTTTAGAATTGTATTATAATGACCACGGCTATTATCCTGCCAGAAGTTACGATACGGTCTATTGGATTAGTGACAATAATTATGCCGGTACAACCGGATACCCGCCTTGCGGGACAGGAGGAGACGGGGGTCTTATTCCTTATCTCTCCTCAACTTGTAGCCTTGTGGGTCCTCAAGGAGATATTTATTTCTATACAGGGTATCCCGACGGTACGCCGAAGCTTGGAGTATATTTTGAAACGGCCGCTTACCAGATTACGCCGTATACATGGGGCTCCGTGCCTACTCCTGCGGCCGGCTTCTATGAAGTTTTGTATCCGTAACGGAACGAAACCAAGTCAGGAATCTTTTGGTAACTAAGAAACTTCTTGCTGGTAACAGTTCTCGCAGTAGACAACTTCCGGCCGGTCGGGGGAGTAGCTGGTTTCAAATTCGTTCGGGCATTTTTTTGCGCCGTGAAGGTGATTTTTCAGTTCGCACATGCAGGCGCGGGGCCAGAGTTTGCGCGGATTGCGCTTTTTCATCCGGTCCTGGTGCCGGCACTCAAAATCCTTATGCGGCAGGGGCAGATTCATCCTTTTATAAAAATCAAATTCTGCCCGGGTAATCTGGAAATTCTTTTTGCAGTCCTTACAGACCAGAACTTGATTCAAAATATCTTCCGATACCTCGCCAATGGTTGCCGGCGTGTCTTTTTCCGCGATTGTTTCCTTGCCGTAGGTGCCGGAGGCCTTGGTTTGCCACTCGTATCCAAGGGCTCTGGCCTCTTTTTCCGTCAGCGGATAGTATTCCTGCGCCAGGGTGTCGTTATAGGGGAAGGGCGAAAGCCGCGGGGGCATCATTTCTCCATAGACGCCTTCCTTTTTTAGGCTTTCCACTATTTTCTCTTTTAGAATTTTGTATTCTTCTGGAGAATATTGCTTGTTTAAGATGCAGTATTTTTTATTATTCATTCCGACGCAACCGAAGCAATCGGAAGAATTGCGGGTATTGTCGGAGTAGTCCACCCTGTTGCAGTAAAAAACGAAGGCGTCCGCGATGCAGTTTTGGTCCTGGAGCGCGCCCATGACGTTGTAGCAGCGCTCGCCTTTGAAATAATGGTTGTTGATGTCCTGGCAGTCGATTGGGTCCTCCGCATCGGCGATGTAGGAACAATTTTTCGCGTTGGAGGCGTCAAAAATCCGCACGCCGTCATGGCAATTGTACACATAGTCGCCTGTCGCATTCACGCATTTAGTGGCGAAGGCGTATTTTACCAAGGCCCCACTCCTTAATTTGCCGTATTTTGCCTTCGCTTCCTCTATGCTTTCATAACTTCTAAAAATTTCCGCTTTTTTCTTTTCAAATTCTTCTTTGGTGCACGGCTGGTTCTCTATGGCACAGCTCAAATTGCGCCCGTTAACGCAAAAAATGCAATTTTGGCAATTACGCATATCAAAAGAGAACAGGACGTCCACGCATTCCTGCAGCCGCTCGCCGTAAAGGCACTTGAAGGACTTTCTGGTATCCAGGCATTCATAGCAAAGCTCCGAATCGTAAAGAAAGTCGCAATCCATGGAGTTCTTGCAGTGCTGGACCAACCGACCATAGAGACAGTCCTCGTTGTTTTCGGCGGCGAAAATCAAGTAGCAATTTTTATTTTCCGAAGAATTGTTTTCATACTCGGAATTTATGCTGTTGATTGAAAGCAGCCGGACCCTCGGCACTTTATTCCTGAGTTCTCTTAACTGCTTCAAAAAAGATTTTTGCGGATTATATTCCAAGGCATAAGATAGAGGGTCCCAATCGTCACCCCACCAGCATTGGTGGCAGTAAACAGGGAAAGGGGCGCCTTCGGTGTACAAAGAAATTCCGTCTTTCTTACACAGGTCGCAGGCCCGGCGGTATAAAGTCCTTTCGTTCCGGAAAGCAATCCGTCTTTGCATTCGACAGTCCGGGCACATCAAAGGCGGCGGAACTTTTAACTGGTCATAAAAAATCAAATCCTCTTTCCTTATCGTGAATTCTTTTTTGCAGTTGCTGCAACTTTTTTGCATATCATCTAGTCGGCGAAGTGGCCCTTGGTGTCTTCGCCGAACATGAGGCGGTGGAGTTTCTGCGCAATTTTATCAAAGAGGCGGGTGCTATAGGAAGAGAGATTGAAAATTACCATCAGGGTAAGGATGGTCAGCGCGAGTTTGATGCTGAAAAAGGAAAGGGGAATGGCGATGAGGGCGAAAACGACCGGGGCCAGGGTGCGGATGGTGCTGCCGCGGATTTCACGCTTGGTAATTTCCGGATTCTGGATATGGGGAGAAAATAGCACATACCGGCGCATCCAGTAGAGCGTCAGGCCGATTAGAATTGTGTGCACGCTGAAGATTATTATTGAAAGTTCATTATGGTTGAATTCTCCAAGGACGCCGGCCGAAAAGGGGACCAAGCTGATAAGCATGAAAAACAAAGCGTTGATATTGGTCAGCATCGTGTCCACATTTTTTGCGTAGATGGAAATGAAGAAATGGTGCGCCCGCCAGTAGGTGAAAAGGAGGAAAAAACTCAAAACATAACTCAAAAATACCGGCAACAGGCCCTCAATTTCCAGCCAGAGACCCATGTTGTTTATCGGCTCCCAGACCAGGGGCGTCTTGATTTCAAAAACGAGAATCGTCATCACGATGGCAAAAATGCCGTCGGAAAGCTGATCTAGGCGTGTGTGGCTCATATCGAAATAATAGCACACATCTAGATTTCAAGTAAAACCGGACAATGGTCGGAGCCGAGGACTTGAGGCAAAATTTTCGCTTTTTTCACTTTGTTTTTTAACCGTTCACTGACAAAAATATAATCAATTCTCCAGCCGACATTTCGTTCGCGGGCATTGGCGAAATGGCTCCACCAGCTATAGTGCCCGTTGCCTTTGGTAAAAATTCGGAAAGTATCCGCGAATCCGGCCTTGATGATGTTGTCTACACCCTCGCGTTCTTCTTTAGTGTACCCCTTCATTCCTTCGTTTTCCTTCGGGCGAGCGAGGTCCTCAGGAGTGTGCGCCACATTCAAATCGCCGCAAAAAATGACGGGCTTGCCCCGTTTTTCTAGAGATTTCATATACTCCAGAAAGGCGGGGTCCCAGTTTTTATATCGTAGCGGGATGCGGGAGAGGTCGTCCTTGGCGTTCGGAGTATAAACGCTGACCACGAAAAAGTTCTTGAATTCGGCGGCAACGACGCGGCCTTCGGTGTTCGGGTCCCCATACTTGTCTGATAGTTTGTATTTTTTTAAAATATTTTCGGGAAAGTTCAGGATTATAGAGAGCGATTTCGTCTTGGTAAAGATAGCCGTGCCGCTGTAGCCCTTTTTTGTGGCGGAGTTCCAGTACTCCTCGTAGTCCGGCAAGTCCACCTCGCTTTGATTCTGTTCGGCCTTGGTTTCCTGCAGACATAAAATATCCGGCTGGTATTTTTGTATAAAAGGCAGGAAAAATCCCTTCTTGTGCACCGCCCGTATTCCGTTGACGTTCCAGGAAATTATTTTCATGTTATTTTTTTGTTATGAAATTTTTTATGAATATCTCGCAAGTGTTTATCGGTCACATGGGTGTAAATCTGGGTGGTGCCAATGTTGGCGTGGCCGAGCATTGCTTGGACGGAACGGATATCGGCGCCGTTGGAAAGCAAGTCGGTGGCAAAAACATGACGGATAACATGCGGAGTTACTTTTTTGGATATGCCGGCGATAGTAGCGTATCTTTTTACAATTCTTTCAATTGAACGGCGAGTGAGGGCTTTCTTGAAGCCGTTCCCCAAAGTCGGACTTAGGGATTTTTGTTGTTTTTTTGTTGCCCCTAAGTCCGACTTTTGGGAAGAGTCCTGGCCGACTTCCACAAAAAGTGCTTCGGACATATCTTTTCTCAAAGCCAGGTAGTCCTTCACCGCCTTTTTTGCCTCGCCGGACAGGAAAACCACGCGAACCTTCCCGCCTTTTCCGCGAATGGAAAATTCGTCCAGGCGCAAGTCCAAGTCATTTTTGAGCGAACAAAGCTCGGAGACGCGCAGGCCGGTGGAAAAAAGCATTTCCAGTATCGCCTTGTCGCGAAATTTTTTTTCCGGATTTTTTTCTTTGTTCGGGGCGTCCAAGAGCCGTTTCAATTCTTCTTGCGATATGACGTCAATCTGTCTTTCGCCGACCTTGGCGAGTTCTATGTGGTCGGCCGGCAGGGAAGCGATATTCCTCTTGGCCAGGAATTTGAGAAAACTTCTGAGCGCAATCAGGTAATAATTCTGCGTTTTCTTTTTTATTGTGTCTCCCGTCGCGCGATTGTTGCCGGTCGTCTGGCGGTTGAGCCAAATGCGAAAATCCCGCACTTTTACATCGGTAATGTCTTTCGGGTCGCTAATCTTTGTCTGCTCAATAAATACGGTCAAGTAGTGGTCGTAATTTTCTACGGTTCTGATAGCGCGCCCTTTTTCTATCTCAATGTATTCCAGAAACTGGGTTTTTAGTTGTTTGAGCGATGCCATACTTATGATTTTACCACGCCTGCCCGTCCTTTGGCGGGTCGCCAAATATTTAGGGGCCTGCCCCATACCAAGCTCCGCTTTGGTTCGGGGTTGCATTTTTAAGGGTTTTATGCTACTATAACGGACATGTTGGCGACTAAGAAAAAGCAAGCAGTTATTAAGAAAAACCGGATTCATGAAACGGATACGGGTTCTCCGGAAGTGCAGGTGGCCGTTTTATCTACACAGATTGACGCTTTGGCCAAGCATTTAAAAAAGCACAAGAAAGACAACCATTCCCGTCGCGGGCTTATCAAAATGGTGGCTGACAGGCGAACTCATTTAAAATATTTGGAACGCAAAAGCAAACCTCGCTACGCCGCGCTGATGAAGAAAATGGATCTCGCCTGACCCTCTATAACCCCCCTTATTAGGGGGACTTTTCTCTCCTGATAAGGAGAGGTAGGAAGGGTTTTTGTTTATGCTATACTTAAAACCAATATGAGACGAAAAGATGGATCACAAAATATTGTGGCTGGCTTGGATTTTATAAGGGGGGTATATCTAAAACTTTTAAATATTTTACCGAGTTTTGATGTGACGGATAGGAAGGTTTTACCCTATGGTTTAAAAGCACATACAAGGTCAGTTTCGTGGTTGGTTGAGCAAGTTATAGTACAACAAACAAAATTCAGAGCGAAAGATCTGGGGATAAAGGATGTAAATTTTGATTTACCAGACACATGTCTGCATGATTGTGAAATAATAGCTGGTGGTAAAAAATATTTTGTGAATGTTAAAATTCACAATACTGATGGTAAGGAAAATAAAAATGACATAGCTGCAGTTGAGAAACTTTATTTTCAATACTCCACAAACAGCGACTACAATTTAATATATGCTTGTTTTGGGATAAAATTTAAAGATATCAAAATACTTTTTGTTAAGGATTATCTAGAAATATTCTCCCCTCAATTTTTACCTATATATATAAACCCAAGAAACGACAAGATACAAGCTCTGTATAATCATAAACCAATAACAAGGTCCAGAAAAAGATTTATGGATTTATTAAGAATAGGTTCAAAAAGTATTGTATTAAAGAAATATGGAAAAAATAAAAAATAGAATTTTTAATGAGGATTGTTTAATTGGCATAAAAAAAATACCAGATAATTCTTTGGATTTAATCGTTGCAGACCCACCTTATTGTTTAGGTAAAGACTATGAAAATAATTCCGATAAGCTTAATTCTAAAGAATATTTAGAGTGGACATATAAATGGATAGATTCGGTAATTCCAAAACTTAAAGACACAGGGAGTTTTTATGTTTTTCTCAGCTGGCAATATAGCCCAGAAATTTTTTCTTACATAAAGACAAAAATGTTGATGATTAATGAAGTAATTTGGGATAGAAGGGTGCCAAGTATGGGCGGATCGACGAGAAAATTTTCTTCGGTGCATGACAATATAGGGTTTTTTGTTAAAAAGAATAAGAAATATTTTTTTGATATTGATAGTATTAGAATTCCATACGACGAAGAAACAAAAAAAGCTAGAACAAGATCAATTTTCATCGGTAAAAAATGGCTTGAGATTGGTTATAATCCAAAAGATATATGGAGTGTAAGTCGGATTCATGCGCAAGCTCCCGAGAGACAAAATCATCCAACACAGAAACCGCTAGAAATAATTGAAAGAATTATAAAGGCCAGTTGTCCTGTCGGAGGTATTGTTCTAGATCCTTTTATGGGAACAGGCACGACTGCCATAGCGGCAATTAATGCAAAGAGAAATTATATTGGTTTTGAGATAAATAAGAATTATTATAAAATAATCAATGAAAGGGTTTCAAATAGAAAAGGGGAGGCAGGTCTTTTTAAAGATATTGTTAAAAGCAAAAATATTATTCATAATACATTAATTAAAATATGACAGTAATAAAACATAAAGAACAAAGAGTCGGTGTTTTTATTGATACGCAAAATTTATACCATTCGGCCCGCAACCTCTACCAGGCGCGGGTTAATTTCGGCGCGGTTTTGAAAGACGCGGTGGCGGGAAGGAAACTGGTACGCGCAGTGGCGTATGTCATCACCACCGAAGCGGGAGACGAGAAGAACTTTTTTGAAGCGCTGGCCAAGCTGGGCATTGAAACCAAAACAAAGGACTTACAAATATTCGCCGGGGGCGCCAAGAAAGCGGATTGGGATGTGGGGCTGGCGGTGGATGCGATTAAAATGTCCCCGCGCCTGGATTCGGTTATTATTGTCTCTGGTGACGGAGATTTTGTTCCGCTGGTGGAGTATCTGCAGACGATTGGTGTGCAGGTGGAAGTTGTTTCCTTCGGCAAATCAACTTCCGGAAAACTACGCGAAGCGGCGGACGACTTTATTGACCTTTCCGAAAATCCGAGAAAATATCTACTGGGCGGGAAATAATTTTTGCATTTTTAGATAAAAGTGCTACTATGACAAAAGCTTATAAGTTAATCGGGTTCGCGCCCGGACACAAAGTAGTGTTCCATCTTTATGGAACAACACTGTAGTCTGGATACGAACCACCCTCCGGCTTGGCCCGGGGCGAGAATAATATGAAGAAAAAAGAGTATAGCGTGGAAATCGGAGGCAAAACTTTAACGGCCGTTTTTAGCGACTTAGCGGAACAGGCGCATGGTTCGGTAATCCTGAAATGCGGAGAGACGATTGTCTTGGCCACCGCCTGCATGTCCAAGGATAAACAGCAGGGTTTAGGATACTTCAATCTGACGGTTGATTATACGGAAAAGTTTTACGCGGCCGGAAAAATTCTCGGCTCCCGTTTTGTCCGCCGAGAAGGCAAGCCGTCGGAGGAGGCCATCTTGGCCAGCCGGGTGATAGACCGTACCCTGCGCCCGCTTTTTGATCAGTCGGTTCGTCACGCGGTACAGGTAATTGTGACGGTTCTTTCCGTTGACGATAACGACCCGACAATTTTAGCGGTAAACGCCGCATCCTTGGCGCTTTCCGTTTCTAATATTCCTTGGAATGGCCCCATCGGCTGCGTGCGTATCGGCAAGTATGACGGCAATGGACTCCAAATCAACCCTCCACAGTCCTTGCGCCTGGAAGACGATGCGCCCTATAAATTTGACCTGACGGTCTGCGGCAAAGACGGCAAGATAAATATGATTGAGGCGTCCGCTCACCAAATCGCCGAGGCGGAACTGGAAGCGGCGCTGGAAGAAGCCAGCCGGGAAATAGCCAAACTGGAGGATTTTCAGAAGAAAATAATGGCTGAAATAGGGAAAGAGAAAAGAGCAATAGAAAAAGAAACGATTTCTCCCGAATCTGTCATTTTATTTAACGAAAACATCCTGCCTCACATAGAAGAAGCGCTTTTCGGAGAAGCGGGCCTTCGCCTCGCCGAAGCGGGCTTCGGCCACGCAGAGGCGGGCAAAGAAAAAATAGATGCCTTACATACTACTTGGAACAATTTGGCAAGAGAATACTACAGCGAAAAATTCCCGGACCGAGAGGACTTTGCCCTGGAAGACGATTTGTTTGACGATACGGAAAACGATATTCTGCATAAGAGCGCGATAGAGCAAAACAAGCGCGCCGACGGCCGGAAGATGGATGAACTTCGCGACCTCTACGCGCAAGCCGGGGAACTCTCCAGCATTCTCCACGGTTCGGGAATTTTCTACCGCGGAGGGACGCATGTCCTCTCGGTTTTGACCTTGGGCGGACCGGAAGACAGGAATTTGGTTGACGGGTTGCAGCTCAAAGAAGAAAAAAGATTCATGCATCATTACAACTTCCCCCCTTACTCGTCCGGAGAAGTGGGCCGGGCCGGATTTACTAACCGCCGGGAAGTCGGACACGGAGCCCTCGCCGAAAAAGCACTGGAGATGGTGCTGCCAACGGCGATGGAATTTCCGTACACCATCCGGATTGTTTCCGAGTCAATGGCTTCCAACGGTTCCACTTCTCAAGCATCAATCTGCGCTTCTACTCTGGCTCTGATGGACGGCGGTGTGCCTATTAAGGCGCCGGTGGCCGGCATTGCCATGGGTCTAATGTACGAGTCCGATGACAGATATAAAATTTTGACCGACATTCAGGGACCGGAAGATCATTATGGTGATATGGATTTCAAAATTGCCGGCACCCGGAACGGCGTTACCGCCATCCAGCTTGATGTGAAGGTGGAGGGCGTGCCGATAAAAATACTGGGCGAGGCGATGAAACAGGGGAAATCCGCGCGGCTGGCCATTTTAGATAGGATTGAAAAAGAAATTCCGAAACCGCGGGCGAATATTTCCCCCAATGCTCCGAAAATTTTGATAATCAAAATCAATCCGGATAAAATCGGACTGGTCATCGGCGGGGGAGGAAAAACTATCAAAGATATAAAGGAAAGGACGGGAGCGGAAATAACCATTGAGGACGACGGCACTGTTTATCTGACTGGCCGGGACGATTCGGCCGCGAAAGCCAAGGCAATCGTGGAAGAAATGACCCGCGAATTTCAGGTAGGTGAAATGCTCAAGGGTGAAGTCGTGAAAGTCGCCGACTTCGGAGCCTTTGTGCGGTTAAACGATTTCATCGATGGCATGGTGCATATTTCCGAAATAGCGCCATGGCGCGTGGAGAATGTTGGCAGTATAATAAAAGAAGGCATGATTGTGCCGGTGAAGATTATAAATATTGACCTGGAAAGAGGCAGAATCGGCCTGTCCATCAAAGAAGCGGATAAAAATTTCTTCTCCGCCAAAGGCGGATCCGCCTCGGGCGGAAATAATTAAAAATAATGGAACCGGAGAAAAAAACAAAAGATGAAGCTATTGAAACTTATGCCAGCGACATAGCGAAAGTTATTAATAGCGGCACGGAAGAAGGTCTGGTAAAAAAAATAATCCATGAGGAGGAAGAATACGAAATACGGAAAAGAAGTTTGCCTCCCGAGATAATGAAAAATAAAATTTTTATGTGGACCGGCATCGCGCTTTTTGTGTTGGCTTTAGCGATTTTGTCTTTTTTTCTCTTTAAGAAAGATATCAATACGGTGGAAGTGGAAAAACAATTTGTCCCTCTTATTTTCAACGACCAGTCCATATATCTTGAAATCTCAGGGCTTAATAAAGATGAAATAGCGCAAATTGTTTTGAATGAAGTTAATACCACTAAGGTAAAAAGTGGGGGTATTGAAGGAATTTATCTTACTGAAAATAAACAAATCATCGGATTAAGGAAATTTATCTCCTTTATTAAGGGCAATTTCACTCCGCGCAACAATATATTGCTTGTTAGCGACAACTTTCTTCTGGGTGTCATGAACAATGAAACGAAAGATTTTTTTATCCTGATAAAAACGCGCTCCACCGCCGATATTTTTGAAAGTTTGCGCGCCTGGGAGAATAAAATGTTTTCCGACTTGCACGGATTTTTCGGAGTGATCATTTCTCCGGAGACGAGTTATCTTCTTGCCAGAAATTTTGATGATGGTATTGTGGGCAATAAGAATGCGCGCATTCTTTACAGATTAGAGGAGGTATCGTCCGAAAATCCGAATCCGGGAAGCAATAAAATAGTAATGATGTATATTTTTGCCGATGAAGAGTCCGTTATTATTGCCAATACTGAAAAAGTTGCGCGTGAAATTATGCTTCGTCTGGCTTCCAGCCAGACGAAGCAATAATTTTTGGTTCTAGGCTAATAACATTACGTAGTAAATTATGTAATCGATTACGTAATTTACTATTTATTTCATCTTTTCAATTTTTTTCCAAGGCAGATTTTTTTTGCCGCTTTTAAAAAGTTAGGACTGTTCTGTTAAACCGCAAACTCTCTCTATGAAAGGCTTAATTTTTTCAAATTCTAATGCAATATGTGAAAATGATCTAAAATATCGCCTCAAAACATGAAATTTATCTGCGGAAAGCCTTTTTGCTTCTTCTAGAGAATGTTTGCGATACCGTTCGTCCTTCAAAATGTTTGGAAAATCCTCCATCGTAGGATTTATTTCGGGCTTTTTTCGTATATCAAGAAAGCGGGAAACTAAAATTGGCTCAGGTTTTTTATCCTCCAATATGTTGTCTAATTTATCCTAAAACTTGGAATTGTAAGATGGCGGAGGGTAAATTCCTCGTCCGATTTTTTTAATCACAGAATCCTGATATAAACGCACTGCGGGGCGGCTTTCTTTTTTATAGATGAAAAAAGTACCGATAACTTTTTTACATTTTTCGCAAACTAGTTCGTTTTTTGTTTTCTTGATTTTTGGAGCTAAGATTCTGTCTAAATATGTACGTTTTAAGGCACCAGGGCCGTCCTTTTGATATAAAAATAAATGTGCTTTACAGCTGGCGCAATATACATTTAAAAAACGAGAGTAACCCCCTCGGACTTTCCTGTAGCCATCTTTAAAAAATTTAAAGTAAGTTTTTTTCATATTTTCATTGCCTTAACAAAGTTAATTTTTATAATTTATTTAACCTTTTCAATTTTTTCCCAGGGGAGATTTTTTTTGCCGAAGTGGCCGTAGGCGGCGGTTTTGAAAAAAACCGGCTTGCGCAGACCGAGCCGCCGGATGATGGATAGCGGCCGGAAGTCAAAATTTTTGCGGACAATTTTCGTCAAATCTTTTCCTTTTTCGTTGATGACTTCAATCATCAGCGGCTCGGGCAGGCCGATGGCGTAAGCAACCGATACCAATACCTCCTTGCCGTAGCCCGCGGCCACCAGGTTCTTGGCGGCGAAACGCGCCATGTAGGCGCCGGAGCGGTCCACCTTGGTGGCGTCCTTGCCGGAAAAACATCCTCCGCCGTGCGGAATAATTCCGCCGTAAGTGTCCACCATAATTTTGCGTCCGGTCAGTCCGGTATCCGCCTTGAATCCGCCCTGTACGAAATGGCCGGTTGGGTTCACCAGGATTTTCACTTCTTTCCGCTCCCTCGGGGAAAGCAGGGGATAAATTATTTTTTTGGTGATTTCTTTTTTTATTTCCGCCGACTGCACTTGGGGGGCGTGCTGGGCGCTGACCAGGACGGTGTCCAATCTTCCGTTGGTGTAAGTTACCTGCGTTTTGCCGTCCGGCCGGAGCCATTTTATTTTTTTACTTTTCCTTACTTCTTCCAGTTTTTTTGCCAATTGATGCGCCAGTACCACTCCCTTCGGCAGGAATTCCGGCGTCTCCTTGGTGGCAAAGCCATACATTATTCCCTGGTCGCCGGCTCCGCCCGAATCCACTCCTCGGGCAATGTCCGGGGACTGGGTAACGATACGAGCCGATATTTTAAGCTTGTCTTTGTAGCCGATTTTTTTATAGACCTCGCGGGCGATTTTTACGCAGTCAACTCTTCCTCGGGAGGTTATTTCTCCTCCGATGACCAACTTGCCGTGCCCCCCGAAGGTCTCCACTGCCACCCGGCTTTCCGGGTCCGTTTTCAGATACGCGTCCAAAATGGCATCCGATATCTGGTCGCAGATTTTATCCGGATGGCCGGAGGTAACACTCTCAACCGTATAGTTGTCATGCTTGTAAAACATCCCAGTACTAAAATTTTATTAATAACGTTTATCTACATATCCCGTAATTAAAAATTTAGTACGGGACAGGCAAATGGAGTATACCCCGTAGTGAAATTTTTTCAAAATTCTACTACAGGGTATAGCACTTGCTATGGGAAATTAACATGCTATTATTGACTGATGCCGGACAAGAAAAAAATTAAAGAAAATCTGGAACACGAACGGGATATCCTCTTGGAGCAGCTCAAGGACATGGGCAAACTGGACGCGGAGACGGGAGAGTGGGAAGCGACTCCGGAACAACTAGAATTCCCGGAATCGGACGAGAATGACAAGGCAGACCGGTTTGAGGATTTTGAAGCGAGAAGTTCAATGATGAGAACCCTGGAACCGCGTCTGAACAATATTTTAAAGGCCTTAAAGAAGTTGAATAGGGATTCTTTCGGCAAATGCGAAATTTGCAAAAAAGATATTGAAACGGCGCGTTTGGAAGCCAATCCGGCCGCCCGAACCTGTAAAAAACACCTTGAGAGTTAAAAGTTCATAAAGTCATCAAGTTCATAAAGAAAAATGCTTTACAAACTTTACAAACTTTTTACCTTATAACTAGCTAAAGGCCATGAGCTTTGCAAAAGTTTATTCGGCGCAAGTTAATTTGCTTAAGGGCGCCATCGTAACGATTGAGGTGGATATTTCCAAAGGAACACTTCACGCTTTTAATGTTGTCGGCTTGCCGGATAAAGCGGTGGATGAATCCAAAGACCGCGTCAGCGGGGCAATAAAAAATTCCGGTTACAAATCTCCCAAAGCGCAGAACCAGAAAATAATAGTATCACTCTCGCCGGCCGATTTAAAAAAAGAGGGGCCGTTTTTTGACCTCGGCATCGCGCTCTCGTATATGCTCGCCTCGGGAGACATCAAATTCAATTCGGAGAAAAAGATTTTCCTAGGCGAGCTAGGGTTGGACGGCACACTCCGCCGAATTCGCGGCGCCCTGCCGCTCGCTCAAGAGGCCAGACGGCTCGGTTTTGAAGAAATATATTTGCCGAAAGAAAATGCGGCAGAGGCAGCGCTGGTTGAAGGCATAAAAGTTTTCGGAGCCAGCAGTTTGAAAGAAGTGGCGGAGCATCTTGCCCCGACGCCCAAAAGGGTCGGGGTCCCGACCTCCAACAAAGTTAGAGCGTCGGGAACGAAAATACCTCAACAGCCGAAAACAGCAATCAGTTACAAAAAGGGAACAAAAGACGGGGATTTCTCCGATGTTCGCGGACAGGAAGGCGCCAAGCGCGGACTGGAAATTGCGGCGGCCGGCGGGCACAATATTGCCATGTATGGTCCGCCGGGCACCGGTAAGACGATGCTGGCGCGGGCATTTTCGCAACTCTTGCCGGATTTGGGTATGGAAGAAGTTCTTGAAATAACCGGCATTCATTCGGTGGCCGGAAACCTGGAAGGAGAACTCGTTTGCTTTCCGCCCTTCCGCGCCCCTCATCATACTTCGTCTTATGTGGCGATTATCGGCGGGGGAACTTTTCCGAAGCCGGGAGAAGTGACGCTGGCGCACCGCGGAGTTTTGTTTCTGGACGAATTTCCGGAATTTGAAAAGAGGGTAATAGAATCGCTCCGCCAGCCGCTTGAAGACAATATTGTTTCAATTTCTCGCGCCAAAGGCACGGCTATTTTTCCCTCCAATTTCATCCTAGTCGCGGCCATGAATCCTTGTCCTTGTGGAAATTTGGGCAGTAAAAAGAAAGAATGTGTCTGTAAGCCCTCCGACCTAGACCGCTATAGAAGAAAATTATCCGGACCAATAATGGACCGCATTGATTTATGGGTATCGGTTGGAAATGTGGACTATAAAAAATTGGGCGGAGAAGGAAACGGCGAGCGGAGCGAAAAAATAAAAGCGAGGGTAATGCAAGCGCGGGAAATTCAAAAAAACAGATTTTCCGCCCAAGGTGGATCCGCCTCTGGTAGAAAAAAGACCAACAGCGAAATGAATGTGAAAGACCTGTCCTCCATGGTCAAACTTTCCCTGAAAGTGCGGGACCTGCTGGACGACAGCGCCGAACGCTTGGGTCTTTCCGCCCGCGCCTACCACCGGGTCATTAAAATTGCCCGCACCATCGCCGACCTGGAAAGTTCTTCCGAAGTGGAGTCCAATCATATCCTGGAAGCCATTCAATACCGCCCGAAGGTCACGCAGTGATCTCGGGCGAGGCGAGGGATGAATGTATGGGAATACTTATATTTCTGCTATCGCTGAATTTTAAGTAAAAAGTAAAAAAGCGAAAAAATGTTAAAATAAACTTATGGAAAAGGAAATAGAAACCAGATTTCTGGACATTGATAAGGAAGAACTTGTGAAGAAGCTTGTGTCTCTCGGCGCATCCGACGAGGGAGAGGAAAAACTGGAAGAAATAATTTTCCACGCGGCGGACGGGAGGTCTTCCGGCACTACGGCTACGATTTGGATAAAATTACCGTGATTACTTTCAATGAGTTTGAGGAAATGAAATGAATTTATAGCCAAATTAATTGCATGCCTGGGATACAGCTTAACGGAATTTTGAAAGGGAACTGCACGGCACCAAAAATGAAACAAGTTAGACGGCAAAATCGGATTTACTCAAAATTAAAATGACAGTTAACGGAATCCGCTCCCGCATTCCAAATCTTTCCGGGACCGCAAGAGGTCGGAGTCAGTGGAGGTTCAACCGCCCAATAAATGTAATTTCCCGCAGGTTCAATATGTCCATCATATGGGCTGGTACCTCCCACCCACTGACTATATATAACCCCCCCGAATCTATTAGTTGATCCGCCGGCAGGGTCGATGGGCTTCGAAGGCATATAGGGCGTAAAAAAAGCGTCTATGTTTGGAACAGCCACATATGAAGCAAAGCCGTTATAACAAGTAGCGCTAATACAAGCCCAAGCACCAGAATTATTAATGGGCCAAGCAGCAGTATAGGCAAGATTAAAAGCGGTAATTATTTGTTTGATGCCGGATATTCTGTTGGCATTTCTGGCCTTAGCACGAGCACTATTAAGAGATGCCAAAACCACACTAGCCAACACTCCAATGATTGCCACAACAATCAAGAGTTCTATGAGAGTAAATCCTTTCTTCTTTGAGCGCATAATTTTATTATAATATGTTTTAACGACAGTAATTTTTAAAACACCTAAAGTTATCCACAGGGAGTAGTTGACAAGTGAACGCTCGTTCACTTATACTATTTAAGTCGATTATTAGAAGTTTAAATAGTATAAATTTATGTCGCAAAAACAATACTTAAAATCAATTGAAAAAGAGATTCAAAGGATTAACAAGATAATAGACCAGAAAATCGTCCGCGGAGATAATTACCTCAAAGAGGCCCGGGAACACAAATTGCTCCTCCGCAAGGTCCGCTATCATACCCGGAGAAGTTTGATGAATAGATTTGCCAATTTATTTTTTCGGAAAGATATTTTAAAAAGCAATAGCTCCTCCTTCGCCTAGGCTTCGGCGGACAAGTATGCGTAATATTTACCAGAACAAACTGGAGTCATTCTACTCGAAAAATAAAAGAATGCCGAGTTATTCCGAAATGCTCTCGCTTTTCGGCTTCAAGTCCAAGAATGCCGTTTTTCGGGTGGTGGAGAAATTGAAGGATGCAGGACTGGTAGCCAAGGACCACCTGGGGAGATTGATTCCGAGCAAACTCTTTGGCGAGATTCCTTTTCCGGGTTCCGTTACCGCCGGACTGCCAGCTACGGTGGAGGAAGAATTGGCGGATACAGTCAACCTGGACGACCTGCTTATTAGGAACAAGCCGCTAACTTATATGCTGGAAGTTGATGGGGATTCTATGATTGACGCCCATATCAAAAAAGGGGACATGGTTCTGGTGGAGAAGACCAACCAGGCCAAGGACGGAGATATCGTCATCGCCGAAGTGGACGGGGAGTTCACGATGAAATATCTCCGCAAAAAGGGTGGCAAGGTGTGGCTTGAACCGGCCAACAAAAACTACCAGCCGATATATCCGGAACATTCGCTCAACATCAACGCAATCGTCAAAGCGGTGATAAGGAAATACTAAGAAATGATATAATAGACATATGGTAGTAATCGACAGAAAAATACTTTCAATAGTTAAAAACAAACCTTATTTCAATAAAGACAATTTTGTTTTATATCATGGAGATTGCCTAGATATTTTAAATCAACTCCCAGAAGATTCTGTAGATATGATTTTTGCGGACCCCCCTTACAACCTTTCTAATGGCGGATTTACCGTGCATGCGGGCCGAATGGTCAGCGTAAACAAAGGAAAATGGGATATAAGTAAAGGTTTTATAGACGACTACGAATTTCATTACCGATGGCTACAGGCCTGCAGGCGAGTTTTAAAGCCAAATGGTACTTTATGGGTAAGCGGCACCTACCATTCAATTTATCAATGTGGACACGCCTTGCAGTCGCTTGGATATCATATTCTCAACGACATATCGTGGTTCAAACCCAACGCTTCTCCTAATTTGAGTTGTCGTTTTTTTACTGCCAGCCATGAGACAATTATTTGGGTAAGAAAAGATAAAAAGGCAAAGCACACTTTTAATTACAAAGAAATGAAAGACGGAAATTGGCCGGAAGATAAGCTTAAAAAGTCAGGTCTTCAAATGCGGTCGGTTTGGTCTATGGGGACGCCTAAACCAGAAGAAAAAAAATTTGGGAAACACCCAACTCAAAAACCCCTAGATTTACTAAAGCGTATTGTTCTTTCTAGCACCAATAAAGGTGATGTTGTTTTAGATCCTTTTACAGGAAGTTCAACAACAGGGCTGGCGTCTATAGTTAATGGAAGAAAATTTATTGGTATTGATTCTGAGAAAGATTATCTCGAATTATCAATTAAACGTTTTTCTGATTTGAAAAAATAATATGATAGAAAAAGGAAAAGGAGGCGGAAATACAATAACAGGACTAAACTTTGAACGGGAAAGTGATATTTTAGCGTTACTTAAAAAACAGAAGGGTTATGAAGTAAAAGGTAGTGTTATTTTTTATATGAAAAAAGAGGTTGCTAGAAGTTTCAAAAAGAATGCCCTATATAAATTTCTTGAGTCAAAAAAAGTAAAGTATAAAAAGATTCTTTCTAAAAAATTACTGCCCGATGAAGCCATTTATGTGATAGTGAATAATACGCTTTTCATAATTGAAGTTAAGTTTCAAAAGGTGGCGGGTTCCGTTGATGAAAAACTACAAACCTGTGATTTTAAAAGAAAACAATATGCAAAATTAATGGCACCTCTTAACATAGAAGTTGAATATATTTATATATTAAGTGATTGGTTTAGACATCAATCATATAAAGATGTTTGTGATTATATAATATCTGTGGGGTGCCAATATTATTTTAAATATTTACCGTTACAAAAACTTGGGTTGCCAGTACCAAAACATTAACGCAGACGTCAAAGTGGTAATAAGGAAATACTAAAAATATGGATAAAGATAATTTTTTTATAAAATCTCAAATTGAATCGAATATTAGAGGCATAGTTCAACTCATTAATACCGGCGTGTTTGGTGCCGATGTTCTTAGGGTTTTTCGTGAGCCAGTTTTTGTTTCAATTGCTTTGAAATTAAATGATTTATTACAAAAGTTCGATAGATTAGGTCACAGAATTGTATTTAACGAGGACATTTCTGTCTCAGATGTTGATATTACTGAACTTACCAGAAGGGTACGTAATGCAATTTGTCACTTAGATTCACATGAAAATATTCTTGACGAGGAATCTCAAATTAAGTTTGTGTTCAATATAATGGTTGGGAAAGTTCCTAATGCTATTGTTATAGATGGTAAATCGTATGGAGCGGAATACGAAGACGACGTCGCTTTTTTCTATGGTGAATACCGTATTTATTTAAAGAGACATATTATTAGATTAATACAAGAATCAAAAGAAATTTATAAAAAACTTTACAATCGAGAATTACATTTATAAAATAAAAAACCCCTTGCCGGGGCTTTTTATTTTTTATCTCGAGACCTGCCTGCGCAGACAGGTGAAACTATGCAACCGTGTCTTTCAGACCTTTTGCTGCTCGGAATTTTGGAACTTTCTTGGCCGCCACTTTAACCTGTTCTCCGGTCTTCGGGTTGCGGGCCATGCGGGCTGCTCGACTCTTTACTGAGAAGATTCCGAAGCCGGCAATTGAAACTTCACCGCCCCCTTTCAGGGTGTCGGTGATGGCTCCGAATACTCCATCCACTACTTCTTCGGCCTGAACTTTGGTGCCGCCAAGCTTTCCGTGTACCCAGTCGGCTAATCCTTGTTTATTCATATAAATTTTAGATAAAATTTGTAATATTTCGACCTTGCCCCGACTAAGCGGCGGCTTTTTACCCTTATAATTACTACCTCTCTAGTACCATAGTATTATATAGCAAGGGTTTTTTAAGGCAAGGGGTGTGTATAGCGAGGGAAATCTTTGCAAATATCAGCTTTTTTCGGGTACGGATTTTTTGAAGCTTAAAAAATCCTGAAGTTTTCGCTCCGTCGAGCTCAAAACCCCCTTCAAAAGCTATATTTGCAAAGATTTTTATCTTGCATATTCAATGATTCGCGTTTCGCGGATCATTGTGACTTTAATTTCTCCCGGATATTTCAGTTCTTGTTCTATTTTCATGGCGATATCGCGGGCCATCAGTTTGGCTTCGGCGTCGGATATCTTTTCCGGCGTGACAAAGATGCGGATTTCGCGTCCGGCCTGAAGCGCGTAGGATTTTTCAACAGCCGGGAAGGTATTTACCAATGCTTCCAGTTCCTGCAGGCGTTTCAGGTAATTTTCCACCGAGTCCCTTCTGGCTCCGGGTCGTCCGCCGGAGATTGAGTCGGCGGTCTGGACAATTACAGCTTCTATCGTTTCGTAAGGGTAGTCCTCGTGGTGCGATTTCATCGCGATAATGATGCGCTCATCCGCGCCGAATTTCTGTAATATACGCATGCCTATTTCTACATGCGTGCCTTGCACCTCGTGGTCTAGCGCCTTACCGATGTCGTGCACCAGAGCGCCCGCCTTGGCGATGGCCACGTCCGCGCCGAGTTCTTCCGCCAACATGCCGGCAATGTGCGCCATTTCAATGGAGTGTTGGAGCACGTTCTGCCCGTAACTGGTGCGGAAATACAGCCGGCCGATGATGGCAATGATGCGCGGGTCAAAATTGAATATTCCGCACTCGTAGACCGCCTGTTCTCCCTTTTCTTTGATTATTTTGTTTATTTCTTCTTTGGCTTTTTCCACTAATTCTTCAATTTTGGCCGGCTGAATGCGTCCGTCAAGTATCAGGTTCTCAAGAGCTAAACGGGCGACCTGCCTTCTGATAGGATCAAAAGAAGAAATGACAATTGATCCTGGAGTATCGTCTACGATAAGTTCCACGCCCGAAGCTCTTTCAAAAGCTCGAATGTTTCGGCCTTCTTTTCCGATAATTTTACCCTTGATTTCATTATTAGGGATGGACACTACTGTAGTCATCAGTTCAGAGGCAGTGCTAGAGGCAAGACGCTGGATGGAGGTCGCCAAAATATCTTTAGCCCGGCGATCCAACTTCTCCTCGTTGGTATTTTCCAGTTTTTGAATCCTAACCAGAATATCTTCCTCGTATTTTTTCTCAACATCTCTTAAGAGTTCCTCTTTTGCTCCTTCTTCGCTCAATTTTGATACTCTCTCCAACTCTATTATTTTTTCTTCTTCTATTTTTAATACTTTTTCTTGGATTTTTTTTACCTCTTCTACTTTGAGTTTGATATTTTCCATTTCTTTATTCACTTCAACTTGCCGTGCGTCCAGAAACTCGTCTTTTTTTATCAGCCTTAATTCCTTATCTTTGAATTCCTGTTCTTTTTCCTTTTCTTCTTCTTTTAATTCCGCTAGTTTTAATTCCGCTTCCTTTTTTGCCTCATCGGTGATTTTTTGTGCTTCTTCCTTGGCGCCGACCATCATTTGTTTGATGTCTATTTCAATTGACCTTCTTTTCCCTAATGCGATTATCAGACGGAGATAGTATCCGATTCCCACGCCCAAAAGGAGTACTCCGACTCCGATTAGAATTATTATTGTCATGCTCATAAGCTTGCTGCCAGCTTACAAGAACATACCTCTATATTTTGGTTTTATTGTTGCCCAGAGAGGATTTCAGAAAAGATTGGAAAGTTTTCTTGTTCTCTTTTAAACGTCATAATAAATATATGGAATATTCCTGCGAACCCGACTGTAGATTAATCAAAAAATTTGTAAAATTCAACACAGGTAGTATAACAGAAAGTGTTTCTCCTGTCTAGGTAATAGTATAGGTTCAATAGCTTGGCACCACTCACTGGAATATCATTGAGATATGCCATACACAACAAACAAGAACATGCCGAGAATACGGAGAGAAGCAGCA